>NZ_JAPTGA010000007.1:0-317611 GCF_026891895.1 Peribacillus sp. AS_2 | reverse complement strand
TATGATGATGGGCGGTCAAAACGGAGGTCAACCAGGAATGATGCCGGGACAATTTGGCGGTCAGCCGGACATGATGCGCGGACAGCTTGGGGGGCAACCTGAAGCTATGTTACCTGGACAAATGGGAGGCCAGCCAGGCCAATTCGGGGGCGTGCGTGCACCTGAAACATTTGGGATACCGACATATGTAGATGAAAGCGATGACTACTAATCATCAAGGAGACAGTGTTTTTAACACTCGTCTCCTCTCTTATTTAAATCGTAAGCCAAAGAATGTCCACCATATCCAAAGCAGTGTCTATTTAATAACTTTTGAAAAAGGTCATTCAATGATCCTTAAAGGGTTTGACAGTTTTGAAAAATGGGATCGACAAAGAGAATTGACTTCTTTATTAAAACAAAAGGGATTTCATCAAACGTATTATATTCATCAGAATTTAATGCCCTTTCAATTTAAAGGGAAGTGGTATGGCAGTATGGACTATTTTCCGCCGAACAAGAAAAAATTCAGGTTTTCCAATGATAAGGACCGCTTAGAAGGCATTCAGTTACTGGAAAGCTTCCATGATGTGTCGGAAAACCTCTCCATTAACGCGCCTGTGTTCAATCAATCAAAAAAGTGGAAAGAACGCTTATCACTATTTAAAAAGAACTTTTCTTATGTTCGCCAATATGTTTCCGAAGATATTATCAAGGAATGGATTAGATGGGGGGAATGGTCGCTAGAGGGGTTTGATAAATATCAGTCTTTATGGGATAAGGAAAAGAAAGTCATCATTCATGGTGACTGTGCCCACCACAATTTCTTACGGAGAGCGGACGGCACTTTGACTTTAATCGATTTTGACTTAATGGCAAATGCCCCGAGGTGCATTGATTATTTACAGTACGCAAATCGAATTTCGCCACATCTGGAAGACGCTGCAAACGAGCTGTGGGAAGTGCCGCAATTGCAAAGGTATCAGTCAGACCTTGCCTTTTTATATGCTTTAACTTACCCTACCGATATCTTCCGTGAATGGAATCGTCTTAATAAAAGTTCTTCCCAGCTTCATTCGGTCTGGAAAATGACAGTGGAAGGTTTTTCGGAACGGATGGAAATGAATGAAAAATTGGCGAAAAGGATTTCTTCCCTTAATAGGAATTAAAACGGGCTTTTGGCCTTATCTTACAGAGTACATTTCCCGTTCGACACCCATGCTAATTATGAGCGGAATATAGCTCATTCTATTGCAATGGGAGGGTTATTGGTGCAGAAAATAAAATGGGCACAGCCGCTTTGTACGGTATTGGCAGCCGTCAGTTTGGTTGGATGTGCTAATAATGATACAGCGGAAAATGAAAATATCACGAATGATACAGGGTACCATGAAAAAGATGCATTGGTGCGAAACATCAATTATGAGAATATGGCGCATGGTTTATACAATAAAGATGATGCGTACAGTAAGAGTGACCGTAACTACCATGGACATGAAAGTAAGCCGCTAAAGGCAAAATCATCTTATTATAATTCTTATGAGGGCTCTTTAGCCGACAGAGTAAATGGTGTCGCCAATAAAGTGGAGCCGGTTAGCGATGCCAGGACAATCATCATGCAAGATGAAATGCTGGTAGCCTTGCGGCTGGATGACTATAGCCAAGCAAATGATGTTAAACAAAGAATCAAGAAGGAGATCGGACCGCTTACCAATGGCCGTACCCTATATGTAACCACCGATGAAGGTGTCTATTTCAGGACGATGACACTTGATAACAATCTTCGGGATGGAGATACGAGGGAAATGATCATTTTGGATGCCAATGACATGTTCGATAACCTTAACATCCACGAAAATCACTTAAAATAATTTGTGGGCTGACCCGACTTGGAGTCAGCTCTTTTTGATTTTTTTTCTGGTTAATAATCCTTATTTGGGTCAAACTACATAAAAAGTAAACGCCTTAAGAGGTGAGTATATTGTTTAATCAATTTAGAATCCAATTTTTCTTGGCACTTTTCATATTGCCATTTTGCTTAACCGTTTTTGCGGAAGAAACCGTTCAAAAGGAAAATGATCCAATTGAAAGGAAGGTCATTCTTCAGCGTATGTATTTGGATGGCGAGTTAAGTGAAGAGAAATTGACAGAAACAATTTGGTCGATGGAGGACTTTTGGGCAAAATATGAAGGATGGCAAGTAGTCGATCAAAATGAAGAGCTGATTGTCATGAAGAAAATTGAGAATGACATCTCTCCGCTGTTAAAAGCGAATGGTTACCTTGGGATGAGGGAAGATGGTACATTATCCATTTTTATCGGAAGGCCTGAGCACGCCAAGATCATTCATACATTCTACCAAATAGACGTTGGTAAACTTGAAGCATACAAGCAGGAGGAACTGCAAAAAGGGATTCCGATCATGAATAAAGACCAATATAAACAGCTTATTAAAGAATATGAGCCATATTCGGTAAACTAGGGTGGGATGATATCCCACCCTTCAGACTGTAGACTGACTCGATAATGATGGAGAGTTGTCTACAGTTTTTTTGGTGTTTACCATTACGGTTGATTTCAACTGCGGGAACTCGCTTTCCGCGGGCGGTCCACCCTTTGTGTTTTTGCGCCTGTCGGGTCCCTTGGACGCTAGTCTTGCACGCTTGTTTCAATCAACTTTGTTTTAAGCAGTGAGGTGACACCCGGAATTCCCCGTGAATAGACTTTGCCGATTCTGAAATAACTTTTAATGAACAACACCCCCTTTTTATGATAAAATGAGAGGTACAGCAAAATCAGGGAGAGAATTAATTTGTATGATTATATAAAAGGCAAGGTCGATTATATTGGACCTGAATACATAGTTGTGGAAAATGGGGGGATCGGATATCAAGTGATGACGCCGAATCCTTTTATTTTTTCCGCTCAATACCATAAAGAAATCCAAGTTTTCCTGTATCATTATGTTCGTGAGGATATGGTGGCATTATACGGATTTCAGACTCGTCAAGAAAAGGCGTTATTCACAAAATTATTGAATGTAACCGGAATCGGGCCGAAGGGTGCCCTAGCCATATTGGCATCAGGCCAGGTTGATCAGGTGGTACAGGCGATCGAAAATGAAGATGAATCATTTTTGGTGAAATTCCCGGGAGTCGGAAAGAAAACGGCACGGCAAATGATTCTCGACTTAAAAGGGAAACTGGAGAACATTATACCTGATGCGTTTCCAAGCTTGTTTAACGAAGGCGTCACGGCTCCAATCAGTCCAAATGGTTATACTGAGGAATTGGATGAAGCCATTCTTGCATTGAAGGCTCTTGGTTATTCTGAAAAGGAAGTCCAAAAGGTAGCCAAGAAATTGCAGGCTGAAGATATGACGACCGAGCAATATATTAAGAAAGCATTGCAAATGATGTTAAGATAAGGAGTGGCGCAATGGAGGAGAGAATATTCAATCAGGAAGCCGATCTGAACGAACTGTCCTTTGAACAAAGCCTGCGGCCGCAAAACTTAAAGCAATATATCGGACAGGATAAAGTGAAAGCGAATTTGAGTGTATACATCGAGGCGGCAAGGATGCGTGAAGAAACGCTCGATCATGTACTTTTATATGGACCGCCTGGTCTTGGCAAGACGACGCTTGCCGTCATCATCGCCAACGAAATGGGTGTGAATATCCGCACGACTTCCGGTCCCGCCATTGAGCGGCCGGGAGATCTGGCGGCCATTTTGAGTGCACTTGAACCAGGTGATGTATTGTTCATTGATGAGATTCACCGTCTCCCTCGTGTCGTCGAGGAAGTGTTATATCCGGCTATGGAGGACTTCTGTCTGGATATTGTAGTCGGTAAGGGACCGGAAGCCCGTTCAATCCGGATCGACTTGCCGCCGTTCACCCTTGTAGGGGCCACGACACGGGCAGGCTCGCTGTCTGCACCGCTCAGGGACCGTTTTGGCGTATTGAGCCGTCTTGAATATTATACCGAAAACCATTTGACTGATATCATCATCCGTACAGCAAGAATCATGGATACGGAAATGGACGATCAAGCAGCGGCAGAGCTTGCAAGAAGGTCAAGGGGCACACCAAGAATAGCCAATCGGCTTTTACGGAGGGTCAGGGATTTCGCCCAGGTACGCGGTGATGGGACGATAACGGCGGAGCTTGCCGATTATGCGCTTGAATTAATGCAGGTCGACCGTTTAGGACTCGATCATATTGACCATAAATTACTTAAAGGGATCATTGAAAAATTCCGTGGCGGGCCCGTGGGCCTGGAAACGATTGCGGCAACGATTGGCGAAGAGGCACATACGATCGAAGATGTGTATGAACCATATCTGCTGCAAGTCGGTTTTCTTCAGCGCACCCCAAGAGGCCGGATGGCAACACAGCTTGTATATGAGCATTTCGGCATGGAGATGCCTGAATGATGAATATACCAAAGATGGTCATGATTCTGGGTGTGATTATTTTCGTGATTGGTTTTGCGATGAAATATATCCATCTCGGCAGGCTGCCGGGAGATATTTTTCTGAAAAAGGGGAATACGACTTTTTACTTTCCTATCGTTACATCAATCATCGTCAGTGTTGTGTTGTCCGCGATTTTTTATTTGATCGGCCGTTTTAAATAATGATTACAGCTTGATAGACACGTAAGGAAGTGGAACAGATGAAATTGGATATGTTTGATTTTCATTTACCGGAGGAACTGATTGCCCAAGTTCCTTTGGAGGATAGGGAAGCAAGTAGATTGATGGTACTGGACAAAGAAACCGGTAAGCTCCAGCATGATGTATTCAGCCATATCACGGAATATATCAAACCGGGAGATTGCCTGGTGTTGAATGATACAAAAGTTCTTCCGGCCCGACTATACGGCAGTAAAGAAGGGACAGGTGCAAAGATCGAAGTATTGCTGCTTAAGCAAGAGCATGATGATGTCTGGGAAACGCTTGTGAAGCCGGCCAAACGGATTAAGGAAGGCTCGACGATCGTTTTCGGCGATGGTAAGCTGAGTGCCGTCTGTACAGGTGTACTCGAGCATGGCGGCCGTATCCTTGAATTTAAATATGATGGCATATTTTATGAAATACTGGAGAAGCTGGGCGAAATGCCGTTACCTCCATACATCAAGGAACAGCTTGATGATCAGGACCGCTATCAAACCGTTTATGCGCGGGAAAGGGGATCTGCAGCGGCACCTACTGCTGGCCTGCATTTTACGGAGGATTTAATTGAGATACTTAAAGGGATGGGTGTCCACATCGCCTTCATCACGCTGCATGTCGGGCTTGGAACATTCCGTCCGGTAAGCGTCGACGATATTGACAGCCATGAAATGCATTCGGAATTTTATCAAATGACGGAAGGCACTGCCAGATTACTGAATGACGTGAAGGAAAAAGGCGGGAAAATCATTACGGTCGGCACTACGTCCACAAGGACATTGGAAACGATTGCGTCCCGCAATGATGGGGTTTTCAAGGAAGAGAATGGCTGGACGAGCATCTTCATTTATCCTGGTTATGAGTTCAAAGGGATCGATGCGATGATAACGAACTTCCATTTGCCTAAATCGACTTTAATCATGCTTATTTCTGCACTTGCAGGTAGGGAGCATGTCCTTCATGCCTATGAAGCGGCTGTGGAAGAAAAATACAGGTTCTTTAGTTTTGGAGATGCAATGTTAATTAAGTAATATAAGAGTGAGAAGCTCTTGAAGGGAGTTATTGCGTTGACTGCAATACGATATGAGTTAATCAAAACATGTAAACAGACAGGTGCACGGCTAGGCCGGGTCCATACGCCGCATGGTTCTTTTGAAACACCGGCATTTATGCCGGTTGGAACGATGGCTACTGTCAAAACGATGTCCCCGGAAGATTTGAAACAAATGGGGGCAGGCATCATCCTGAGCAATACGTACCACCTATGGCTGCGTCCAGGGCATGAAATCATCAAGGAAGCTGGCGGATTGCATAAGTTCATGAACTGGGATCGGGCGATTTTGACCGACTCAGGCGGCTTTCAAGTCTTCAGTTTAAGCGAGTTCCGCAAAATTGAAGAAGAGGGTGTGCATTTCAGGAACCATCTGAATGGCGATAAATTATTTTTATCTCCGGAAAAAGCGATGGAAATACAAAATGCGCTTGGCTCCGATATCATGATGGCCTTTGA
Source organism: Peribacillus sp. AS_2 (assembly GCF_026891895.1). NCBI lineage: Bacteria > Bacillati > Bacillota > Bacilli > Caryophanales > Bacillaceae > Peribacillus > Peribacillus sp. AS_2. The sequence goes on along the minus strand of NZ_JAPTGA010000007.1, from coordinate 311,446 downwards.
TGAATGTCCGCCATTTCCGGCGACTGAAGAATATATGAAGAAGTCGGTTGAACGGACATCGCGCTGGGCGGAACGCTGTTTGAATGCACATGAGCGTCCAAATGACCAAGGGCTGTTCGGGATCGTTCAAGGCGGGGAGTTTGAAAATCTTCGCAAACAAAGTGCAAAAGACCTTGTCTCCCTTGACTTCCCGGGTTATGCTATTGGAGGACTATCCGTAGGGGAACCGAAGGATATCATGAACCGCGTCCTTGAGTTTACAACTCCGCTGCTGCCATCTGACAAACCGCGCTATCTTATGGGGGTCGGTTCACCGGACTCATTGATCGATGGTGCACTCCGCGGTGTTGATATGTTTGACTGTGTACTGCCGACGCGAATCGCGCGTAATGGTACGCTCATGACGAGCAATGGGCGGCTGGTTGTGAAAAATGCGAAGTATGCACGCGATTTCGGTCCAATCGATGAAAATTGCGATTGCCATGTTTGCAAGAACTATAGCCGGGCATATATCCGCCACTTGATTAAATGTGAAGAAACCTTTGGAATTCGTCTTACGACTTACCATAATCTTCATTTTCTGTTAAACTTGATGGAACAGGTCAGACAAGCTATTCGAGAAGATCGCCTTGGAGACTTTAGGGAAGAGTTTTTTGAGCAGTATGGTTTCAATGAACCAAATGCGAGAAACTTCTAATTCCATACATATTTTAATGAACGAAAGGAGTGAATATACTTAAATGGGTTCTTTAACACAAATACTTCCGTTGATTTTAATGTTCGTATTGTTCTATTTCTTATTGATCCGCCCGCAGCAAAAACGCCAAAAGGCTACGCAAAGCATGCAAAGCAGTTTGAAAAAAGGTGATAAAGTTGCTACTATCGGCGGCATGCACGGAACAATCGACGCAATCGATGAACAGCAAATCGTCATTAAATCACCAGACGGTACAAAACTGACTTTTGACCGTGCAGCAATCCGTGAAATTACGGAAAGCGCACCGAATAAAGAAGCATCCCTATAAGACAAACGAAAACCGGGCCATGTGCCCGGTTTTTTTTTGCTTTTTTTTAATCGGTGCGGGAGTCGGAACTCATGTTGACCCCAAGAACGCCACCCATCATGGCTGTAATCACAAAACAGCCATAGTATATCCATTGCTTGATGGTGAAAAGGGCATCGTGACCTAAATATTGAAAAAGGAACACGACCAACAGATAAAGCAGCCCAGTGCTTCCGCCCAAGAATAATCCTTGCTTTTTCCCTTTGCCTCCTGATATGAATCCACCAATGAACAGCGATAAAAAGGACACGATCATGACCACGTATGTCAGGGATGATTCCGTCAGTGAAGTAAAACGAAGAAGGATGGAAACGATTAAACTAGCAATCATCGCTATGGCAAAGATGGAGCCTACGCCATAAATTACGGCGACACTCATTTTTTTAGTTTCGATGGGTATTCCTCCTTTTTAAAAGGCTGATACGTATAGCCTGTTTATGTGTTTGTACAAGCATATTCCCGATATCGAACCTTTAGACCAGGTTTAAGACGCTTCCCGTAAAATTAGAAAAGATTTATGGAGTAATTTTTCAGTTCCCAAGCCATGCTATGGATGAAGGAAGTGTTTTTGAATTGGATATCTATCTAGGGATTATATTTCGAACGGCGGTAATCTATCTGGTCATCTGGTTCCTTTTTCGAATGATGGGTAAGCGGGAAGTTGGGGAACTTAGCGTTCTTGATTTAGTGGTATCCATCATGATAGGGGACATTGCTGTGCTATCCTTTGAAGATTTGGAAAAACCGTTTATCCGACAGACTATCCCGATGTTTGTTCTCGCGTTCCTCCAAATCACATTGGCCTTTGCCTCATTGAAAAGTGTCAAATTACGCAATCTCATGGACGGTAAGCCCCAGATCATCATTGATCAGGGGAAAATAGATGAAAAAGCGATGCGCAGACAACGATATAATTTTGATGACTTATTGACCCAACTTCGTGAACAAGGAATTATTGATATAAACGAAGTGCAATTTGCCATCCTTGAAACTTCAGGTAAGCTCTCAGTGATTAAAAAAAGCGATAAAGAAGGGTCGGAAAGTCAGGTACCATTCCCGCTGATTGTCGACGGAGAGATACAAGAAAAAAATCTTGATAAAATTGGGAAAAACCATGTTTGGCTTCTGAATCAGTTAAAAGAACATGGAGAAACGAAGGTTAAAGAGATTTCGATTTGCGGGTACATAGATGGCCAATTTTACATCGATAAAAATAAATGAAGAAATGACCGAAGCCTTTGAGTGCTTCGGTTCATTTTATTTCCAAGCTAATTTTGACAAAAAGCCGCCCACTACAGGAATCCTGATCAAATCGGCCTTTTTTATGCTGCCGGTCATGAGCAGGAAAAATGTGAACAACAGGATAACGACGGTTACGGAAAGCAAAAGCCGTATCCCGATAGGCTGTGAGGAGAGCGGGAATTGATAAAGATAATAACCGCCCCATCCTGAAATTAAAGCAAGGACCAGAGCTGATATGTAGCTTCGGAAGTGAAGCGTGAAAGGGACGACCTTCAGTACGGTTGAAAAATGCAGGAAAGTAACGAGCATCGTACCGACAGCTATCCCGATTGCGGCTCCCATGATCCCGAAACTTTCCTTTGAAGCCAGAAGCCAGATCACACCGATTTTAAGGATGTTCCCAGCCAGGCTGTTGAACATTGCAGCCTTTGCAAGGTCCAGTGCCTGCAGCATGGATTGCAGCGGATATTGAAAGTAATAAAGGATGAAAAAAGGTGCCAGGAATTTAATGAAAACGGCAGCATGCGAAGATCCATACATGACTTGCAAGATCGGTTCGGCAAAGATGAACAGAATGACGATCGCTAAACAGCCTGTGATGAAGGTGATTTTCAGGGCTTGTTGAAGCCTGTGTTCAACGAGTAAAAAGTTTCCGGTCGTACGGGCTTCGCTCACTGCCGGGACAAGTGCCGTCGCCAATGATGATGTAACGAAGGAAGGAAGCATGAGTAAAGGCAGAGCATATCCAGTCAACTCCCCGTATTGGCTGGTGGCTGCGGCCGCGGTGACTCCGGCAAGTGCCAAACTCTGGGCGACCACTATCGGTTCGAAAAACCACGATACCGATCCAATCATCCTGCTTCCGGTTGTAGGAAGGGCAATCCCCATCAATTCGGTGAACGTTCCTTTTCCGGATTTGACATTATTGAAGAAACCCTTTCTGAACTTAAAATGTTTCTTTATTTTAAAGCTGGTCAATAAGTAAATGAGAGAGACGAGCTCACCGATTATCGATGCAAGCATTGCCCCGGCTGCCGCATATTCGATTCCATATGGCAAAAAGGCCTTGGTCAGGACGGCTATGAAAGTGATTCTGGCCACCTGTTCGATAACTTGTGAAAAAGCGAAGGGCTTCATATTTTGCTTGCCTTGGAAATAACCGCGCAGTACGGATGAAATGGCAATGATCGGTACGATTGGGGCAATCGCCATGAGCGGCAATAACGTCCGATCGTCCGTGAATAGGTATTCTGATAGAACCGGTGCGAAAAGCAGCATCGCAGGAGTGAAAATCATCGATAGAGTAAAGGTGCAGGCCAAAGAGACGACAAGGATTTTCTTGATTTTACGTTCATCACCCCTGGCATTGGCTTCGGCCACGTATTTCGAAATGGCGATTGGCAGGCCTAACTGGGTTATGTTCACGACGAGAAAGAGTGTCGGTAAAGCCATCATATATAAACCAACGCCTTCTTCGCCGATGAAGCGGGCGATGACAATACGGTTAATGAAACCAAGAACCCTTGTAATCAGGCTTGCGATTAATAAAATCAGCGTCCCTTTTAAAAATTTGGACATTGAACTCCCTCCCTGCCTTCTCAAAAAAGCGGTTATGCTATACAATTATCTATATGCTTGTACTTGGACAAAGCATGACAAAAGTGTTTGTTTGCGTTCTAACAAATGATAAGAAACCCTTCTAAGAAACTGCGCATTCATTTGAGAATCATTTTACTGGAGGCAAAATGATGGCAAAAAAGAATCATCCCTATCAAAGGTATTATCTAAAGGTGCGTCCATTTTTGAAGAGTAAGCGTGAGGAATTCCAAATGGTCGGATTGAATGCCGTAACAGAGGAAGACATATGGGGAACCTTAACCAAAAATAAATGGAAGCGCCCGCAGGAAAACATTCACCTTCATGAACTTGTCGCAGATATCGTGACATTTTCGAGCAACCAGTTCATGACCTTCCAAATGGTCGAAGCTTATAAATCACCAAACCTATTCGAGCCGCTTTCCGAAGAGGAACTGAAGGAGCTTTTGAAAGAATAACGCAAAGATATACTTAAATTGACAGCTGTTTGTATATGACTCATAATAGATATGGTTATGCCTTTTTTGGAAAAAGTATGGAAAGCTGTGTCTTTTTTCTCAAGAAGCATAGGGTATGCAGTTATCATTTAAACAACAAATGACGATTTTATTAACTTCAGGAACAGGCGTATTATAGAAAGGGGCCTACTACATAATGGTAAAAAGAAGCAGGATCGTTGCGTTTTTTCTAATCGCACTTTTGATTTTCGCAGCGATGGGTACGACTTCAAAAGGAATCCTAAAGGATATCAAGCTGGGTCTTGATCTTCAAGGCGGGTTTGAAGTGTTATATGAAGTAAAACCGCTGTCAGGGGAAAAGATAACCCCGGACGTTTTACGGGCTACAGTAAGCTCACTTGAGCGGCGTGTCAATGTGTTGGGTGTTAGCGAGCCTAACATACAAATAGAAGGGAAAGACCGGATCCGCGTACAATTGGCTGGAGTCAAAGACCAAAACAACGCTCGGGAAATCCTTTCTACACAAGCTAAATTATCTTTCCGTGACTACAACGATAAGGAAATGATGACCGGTGCCGACCTGAAAGAAGGCGGCGCGAAGCAAACGTTCCAAGATAATAAACCGGTTGTCGAAGTCACGCTGAAAGACGTAAATAAATTTAAGGACATCACTCAAAAAATATCCTCGATGCCAAGTCCGACTAATGTACTTGCAATCTGGTTGGATTTTGAGGAAGGAAAAGATTCCATTAAGGATACAGCCTCACAGGACAATATGATATCCGCTCCGGCTGTCAGTGAAGTTTTCAATACGAATAAGGTGTATATTACCGGTCAATTCAAGTTGGAAGAAGCGAAAGAGCTTGCAGCCCTGCTGAATGCAGGTGCCCTGCCGGTTGATTTGAAAGAAAAGTATTCGACTTCTGTAGGTGCCCAGTTTGGTGCAGGTGCACTGCATGATACTATTTTTGCAGGAATCATCGGAATTGCACTTGTTTTTATCTTCATGCTTGTGTATTACCGCTTCCCGGGATTCATTGCAGTCGTCACTTTAAGCATCTACCTTTTCTTGACGCTTTTAGTGTTTGATTGGATGAATGCGGTCCTTACGCTGCCTGGTATTGCAGCATTGGTACTCGGGGTCGGGATGGCCGTCGACGCCAATATCATAACCTATGAGCGAATCAGGGATGAAATGAAACTTGGCAGGTCGGTTAAAGCGGCTTATAAAGAAGGTACCAAGAATTCACTTGCTACAATCACGGATGCCAACTTAACGACCTTGCTGGCTGCGGCCGTATTGTTCTTTTATGGAACAAGCTCGGTTAAAGGGTTTGCCACCACTTTGATCATTTCGATCTTAATGAGTTTCATTACTGCCGTTTATGGTACACGCCTCTTCATGAGCCTGTGGGTGAATAGTGGGTTCCTGGACAAACGTACAGGATGGTTTGGCGTGAAGAAGAAAAATATTCACGATTTATCCGAGAAAATGGATTTAATGTCATTGCCAACACGTTTTGATAAAATCGATTTCGTGAAACATCGGAAAGTTTTTTACGGCATTTCAATCGGTGTCACTATTATCGGGATCATCTTCCTGCTCGTCTTCAGATTGAATCTTGGGATTGATTTCACGAGCGGTACCCGAATCGAGATTGCGTCCAAAGACGTCTTGACGACTCAGCAAGTCAAAACCGAAATGCAAAAGGTCGGTATCGACGAGGATGATATCAAGGATGTCAGGCTCGCTGGACAAGACAATAAAAATGCTGTCGTTCGGACAGTCGGTGTCCTCGATAAGCAAGAGATTGCTGAATTGAAGGACCATTTCAAGAAGGATTACGGAGCGGAACCGAATGTCAGCACCGTATCACCGACAGTAGGAAAAGAGCTTGCGAAAAATGCCATGAAAGCTTTAGCGATTGCCTCAATCGGAATCATATTGTATGTATCGATACGATTTGAATGGCGGATGGCTGTACCAGCCGTGGTCGCGCTTATACATGATGCATTCTTCATCATCACGATTTTCAGCTTGCTCCGGCTCGAAGTGGATATCACCTTCATTGCTGCGGTTCTGACGATCGTCGGTTATTCGATCAATGATACGATCGTAACCTTTGACCGTATTCGTGAAAACCTGCGCTTCAGCCGTAAAATAAAAACCGTCGAAGAACTGGAGAACATTGTGAACATCAGTATCAGACAAACGCTCACGAGATCCATTAACACGGTTCTGACCGTTCTCATAACGGTCATAGCGTTGATGATCTTCGGCAGTGAAGCTATCCGTAACTTCTCCATTGCCCTGTTTATCGGTTTAATATGCGGCGTGTATTCATCGCTATTGATCGCTTCCCAATTCTGGCTTGATTTGAAAATCAGGGAATTGAAGAAGAAAGGTCCGCTGAATACCGCAAAAGAAAAGAAACAAAGTCTTGAAGGACAAGTTTAATAGGTGAAAGGGGGCTGGCGTGATGCCAGCCTTCTTTTTGTTGAACTAGCTTATTGAATAGGGAATTACAGCCAATTATGAGTTTAAAATAAAATTGAAACTGGTATATTCGTTTTGTATAATGAGTAGGTTGAGGGGTGAATAAATGTTAAAGCCAAAAACCCGGTGGAACTTGCGAACTGCCGATGAAAACAAAGTTGCTGTACTAGCTGAAGAGCTTCATATCACACCTTTGGTTGCAGCCCTGCTTGTGAATCGAGGCCTGGATACGATTGAAAGTGCCCGATCGTTTTTATTTGTAAAAAATCAAACTTTTCATGACCCATTTTTATTGAAGGATATGGATAAAGCAGTATATAGAATAAAAGAAGCGATTCAAAATGGAGAAAAAATACGTATATTCGGTGATTATGATGCGGATGGCGTGACATCGACCACCGTGATGATGACGGCGCTGACGAGATTGGGGGCCGATGTTGATTTTTATATCCCGAATCGGTTTACAGAAGGATATGGTCCGAATCCGATGGCATTCCGCCTTGCAGCCGAGCAAGGTGTGAAGGTATTGATAACAGTCGATACCGGGATCTCCGCAGTCGCTGAAGCGAAACTTGCCGCCGAGCTAGGCATGGATTATATTTTGACTGACCACCATGAACCGGGACCGCAATTGCCTGAGGCATTGGCGATCATCCATCCTAAAATTGAGGACAGTTCCTATCCATTTAAAGAACTTGCCGGAGTAGGGGTCGCATTTAAGCTTGCACACGCCTTGCTCGGGGAATTGCCTGAGGATTTGCTTGAAATAGCGGCAATCGGCACGATAGCGGATTTAGTGCCTTTACAAGGGGAAAACCGTGTCATTGCTGCGAAAGGCATCGAGCAGTTACGATTGACTCGCCGCCCGGGACTTGTTGCGTTAATGAAAGTGGCGAATGTTCAGCAGGAAGCATTGAATGAAGAATCGATCGGCTTTGCAATGGCACCGAGGATCAATGCTGTCGGGCGCCTTGGAGATGCCGATCCCGCTGTTGATTTATTGATGTCCGCAAGTCTCGAAGAAGCAATGGAACTTGCTAATGAAATCAACGATATCAATAAAGAGCGGCAGGAAATGGTTGCAGCAATGGCTGAGGAAGCGATTGCTGAAGTCGAGGAAAACTTCCCGCCGGAGTCCAATGGCGTGCTCATCATCGGCAGGGAAGGCTGGAATGCCGGAGTTGTGGGGATTGTGGCCTCTAAACTTGTTGAACGCTTTTACCGGCCGACGATTGTATTGAGCTATGATCGGGATAAGGGATTAGCTAAAGGCTCTGCTCGGAGCATCGTTGGTTTCGATCTTTTTCAAAGTCTTTCCCAATGCCGTGAAATGCTGCCCCATTTCGGCGGACACCCTATGGCAGCTGGAATGACGTTGAAAATAGAAGATGTTCAGGAGCTTAGGGACCGCATGAACTTGATTGCGAAGGAAGAACTGAACGAAGAGGACTTCACACCGATTACAAACTTGGACGGTGCTACGACTTTAGCTGAAGTTTCCATTCAAACGATTCAGGAAATGAGCTTGCTTGCACCATTTGGGGTTACGAATCCCAAGCCGAAGATTTTGATAGATTCCGTACAACTTTCAAGTGTCCGCAAAATTGGTGCCAACCAAAATCACTTGAAGGTTCAGCTGGAAGATGGTGAAAAACACAAACTTGACGGTGTGGGCTTCGGTCTCGGTCATTTTGTCGATGAAATAGCTCCGCACGCTGAAGTTTCGGTGATTGGAGAGCTCTCCATCAATGAGTGGAATAATATGAAAAAGCCCCAGATCTTTGTCCAGGATGTCTCGGTGGACCATTGGCAGTTATTCGATTACCGCGGCAAGGGACAGGCAGAGAAGTGGCTTGCCGACATTCCTGCACAAAACCGGAAGATCGTCATTTTCTCGGAAGATATTTATAGCAGATATCCATTTTTGCAAAACCATCCAGATCTCGTTCATATCGAGAATGAACTGGATGCTGAGCAGCTCGACTGCTTCGAAGGGCATTTGGTACTCATGGACATGCCGCCGTCCAGGGAATATTTGAAACGGGCGGTTGCCAAAAAGAACCCTTCCCGTATCTACGCTCACCTTTCCCATGAACAGGACCATTTCTTAAGTACGATGCCGACAAGGGATCATTTTAAATGGTTTTATGCCTTCCTTGCCAAGAAGGGTCCGCTTGATGTGAAAAGATATGGGGATGACCTGGCCAAATATCGCGGCTGGTCAAGAGATACAGTGGAATTCATTTCTAAGGTGTTTTTTGAGCTTGATTTTGTTACAATAGAGAAAGGGTTAATTATGCTCACAACCAATGCGAAAAAACGCGATCTCAGTGAATCTGAATCGTATACAAGAAAGAAAGAGCAATTTGAGCTTGAACAAGAGCTTGTTTATTCTTCCTATCAGCAATTATTCGATTGGTTCAATCATTATTTAGTTCATGAGGCAACAGACCTTGAGGAGGAAACAAAGCAATGGATTTAAAGCAATATGTAACAATTGTGCAAGACTGGCCAAAACCGGGTATCGTCTTCAAAGATATTACAACATTAATGGATAACGGCGCAGCTTATAAATACGCAACAGACCAAATCGTCGAGTATGCTCGCGATAAAAATATCGACTTGGTGGTCGGGCCGGAAGCACGCGGATTCATTATCGGATGTCCAGTCGCATACTCATTGGAAGTGGGCTTTGCGCCAGTGAGAAAAGAAGGAAAACTTCCACGTGAAACGATAAAAGTCGAATATGGACTGGAATACGGCAAGGATGTATTGACAATCCATAAAGATGCGATTAAACCGGGACAGCGTGTCCTGATTACCGACGATTTGCTTGCTACCGGGGGAACAATAGAAGCGACGATCAAGTTGGTTGAACAGCTTGGCGGAATTGTAGCAGGGATTGCCTTCCTTATTGAATTGACTGACTTGGATGGAAAAGATAAATTAGACGGCTATGATGTCTTGACATTAATGAGCTTTTAATAAAGGAGAGCACTCTGACCAGGGTGCTCTCTTTCTGTTTTTCCCATTTTAGCTGGATTTTGTCGAATTTCCAGTGAAAAAATGCACTATTCTTAATAAAATACACGTTTAACTCTTTACATCCTTGCCTTTTTTTTCGATAATAGTAATAATAAAGAGTTTTTCTGCTAATAAGTTTATTTGCACTTTTATCCGTTTAAGCGGATTTATTTTTTTTCGCAAAAATTGTCACGTTTTGCAGAATAAAGGGAAGTGCTACCAATCATACTCAATCCGGATCATATCCGGTGGCAGTTAAAGTGGGGTTAAGGTGATTAAATGGCTAATGATCAAATATTGACTGCCGAGCAGGTTGTAGAACGGGCCAGCTTATATCTTCAGCCGGAAGAAGCTGAATTTATTCATAGAGCGTTTAAGTATGCAGAGTATGCTCACCGAGAACAATTCCGTAAATCGGGAGAGCCGTATATTATTCATCCGATTCAAGTGGCGGGCATTCTGGCTGATCTTGAAATGGACCCTGCAACCATTGCGGCAGGTTTTTTACATGATGTTGTTGAAGACACGGAGATCACTTTGAAGGATATTGAAGAAAATTTCAGTCCTGAAGTCGCCATGCTTGTGGATGGCGTGACCAAGTTAGGGAAAATCAAATACAAATCACAGCAGGAGCAACAGGCGGAAAACCATCGGAAAATGTTCGTGGCGATGGCCCAGGATATACGGGTCATCTTGATCAAGCTTGCGGACAGACTGCATAATATGCGGACATTGAAGCATCTGCCGCAGGAAAAGCAGAGAAGGATATCGAACGAGACGCTGGAAATCTTCGCACCGCTTGCCCATCGTCTTGGGATCAGCACGATTAAATGGGAACTGGAAGATACTGCACTAAGGTATTTGAATCCTCAGCAGTATTACCGAATCGTCAACCTGATGAAGAAAAAGCGTGCAGAACGTGAAAACTATCTGGAAGAAGTCATTGATGAAGTGCGTAAAAACGTTGAGGAAGTCAACATTAAGGCTGACCTATCCGGCAGGCCGAAACATATTTACAGCATTTATCGCAAAATGGCTTTGCAGAATAAACAGTTCAGCGAAATTTATGACTTGCTTGCCGTTCGGATCGTCGTCAATAGCATAAAAGATTGCTATGCCGTTTTAGGGATCATCCATACATGCTGGAAACCGATGCCTGGCCGATTCAAAGACTATATCGCGATGCCGAAGCCGAATATGTATCAATCGCTCCATACGACGGTGATCGGACCGAAAGGCGATCCGCTGGAAGTGCAGATCCGTACTTCCGATATGCATCGCATTGCCGAGTTCGGGGTTGCAGCGCACTGGGCTTATAAAGAGGGAAAAGATGTCGGCGAACAGCCTTCACTGGAAGAAAAATTGACATGGTTCCGGGAAATTCTTGAATTCCAGGATGATGCGACTAATGCCGAGGAATTCATGGAATCCCTTAAAATAGATCTTTTTTCTGATATGGTATTCATTTTCACTCCAAAAGGCGATGTCATCGAACTGCCATCAGGATCCAACCCGATTGATTTCGCTTACCGGATTCATTCGGAAATCGGAAACAAAACGATTGGTGCCAAAGTGAACGGGAAAATGGTACCGCTGGATTATAAACTGAAAACTGGCGATATCATAGAAATCTTAACATCGAAGCATTCTTATGGTCCAAGTCAGGATTGGCTTAAACTGACGCAAACATCTCAAGCGAAAAATAAGATCCGCCAATTTTTCAAGAAGCAGCGCCGGGAAGAAAATATCGAAAAAGGCAAAGAGCTTGTTGAAAAGGAAATCAAGGATATGGAGTTCGACCTGAAGGAAATCCTGGCTGCCGAGAATATCAAGCGTGTTGCGGATAAATTCAACTTCCTGAATGAAGAAGATATGTATGCAGCGGTCGGATATAACGGAATAACAGCCCTTCAGGTAGCTAACCGCCTTACCGAAAAATGGCGCAAGCAGAAAATGGTCGAGCAAGAAGCGGATATTTCTGAAGCGGTAGCCGATCTGAAAACCTTCTCCAATACATCTAAAAAACGTGACTCGGGCGTACAGGTACCAGGGATTGATAACCTGCTTATCCGCTTATCACGCTGTTGCAACCCAGTACCAGGGGACGAAATCGTTGGTTATATAACCAAAGGCCGTGGAGTTTCAGTTCATAGGCAAGATTGCCCGAACCTGGATAGCGGGGATGCCGATCATCGCCTTGTACCGGTTGAATGGGAAAGTACGATTAACGAACGCAAGGAATACATCGTGGAAATTGAAATCAGCGGCTATGACCGTCGCGGCTTATTGAATGAAGTCCTTCAAGCCGTCAATGAAACCAAGACCAACATTTCAGCGGTCTCGGGTAAATCCGACAGGAATAAGGTGGCGACCATTCACATGTCGATTTATATTCATAACATTGCCCATTTGCAAAAGGTTGTCGACCGTATTAAACAAATTTCAGATGTTTATTCCGTTAGAAGGATCATGAACTAAGGAGTTTTTATTGCCATGCGTGTTGTTTTACAACGTTCCAAAGCGGCAAAAGTAGTTGTCGCAGACCAAATAATCGGACAAATCGACAGCGGCCTCGTCCTGTTGGTTGGTGTCACCCATGGAGATACGATTGATGACGCCACCTATTTGGCCGAAAAGATTGTCAATCTAAGAATATTTGAAGATGAAAATGAAAAGATGAACCACTCACTATTGGATGTGGGAGGTTCGATTTTATCCGTTTCACAATTCACCTTATACGGCGATTGCCGTAAAGGCCGTCGACCGAACTTCATGGACGCCGCCCGTCCTGAAGAGGCGAATGAATTATATGAAGCATTTAACGAGGAACTCCGCAAAAAAGGCGTCCATACGGAGACAGGTCAATTTGGAGCCATGATGGATGTTCAGCTTACTAATAACGGTCCCGTCACATTAATACTCGAAAGCAAGAAATGACCTGCTGCGGCAGGTTTTTTTTGTAGAAAAGCCAGCTTCTTATACGAAGCTGGCTTTTCTGGTCCTTATTTAAAATACCGCGCCAAGCCATTATAGATGGCCGACGTGATTTTTTCTTGATACTCATTCGAAGTTAATGTCAATTCTTCCACTGGATTACTTAAATAACCTAGTTCAATGAGTGTAGCTACCCGTTTATTTTCACGGGTCACATGATAATCCCCGTATCGTGATCCGCGATTGGGCACCTGCATGGTGGAACCGATTGAATTGGCCAGTGTCGCCGCCAACGCACGCTGGTAGTCATGATAGTAATATGTGGTTATCCCGCTGGTGATCTGGTCCTTGGTGCTATCATAATGGAGGCTGATGAAAGCATCCGCATTATGTATATGAGAAGTGCTGACCCGGGAAGGGAGAGGAACATAGGTATTTCCGCTCCTAGTCAGGATCACTTTAGCTCCTGCCGCCTGAAGTTTGTCCCGCAGCAATTCTGCCGTTCGAATCGTCAGGTTTTTCTCAAGTGTTCCACCGACCCCGATTGTACCGCTATCCCTGCCGCCATGTCCGGGATCGATCACAATCGTTTTATCCTTTAGGTATTTCTCAACGCCAGGTCGTTGGATCTGCTCGGCATTCCCTTCGATCGTCACGATCCATCCTGCCACATAAGCTGTTTTGCCGCCCTTAAGTTTAATGGAATACCAATCGCCTTCCATACCTGATGCCGAGAACGTTTCACCTGCATTGGCCTGCTTTACAATCTCCGAGTTGCCATCCGGCTCACTTCTAAGGATCGTACCATCATGAATGATGGTAATCTTGTTTCCTTTTACATCAACCTTTTGTTCCTTAGCCGTTTGTTCAACATTCTCTTTTTCCAGGTACCAACTCACGACCCAGCCCTTTTTTGAACCAGAGAGCTGTATCTGTGTCATATTTCCCTTTGTTTGCAGCACGGCGTAAGTCTCATCCTTGTTCACCGAACCGATGACCTTGCTTGAGAGAGAGGCTTCTTTCCTGACATTTAAACCCGCAGCGGTCACCCTTGCAGTAGCGCCTGCCATGTCCTTTTTCATATCAACATGATTTTCGCTTACTTGTATGTAGGGTTCAGCTACCCAACCGCGGGATCCTTGGAAATCAATTTCCGCCCATTCATTTTCAACCCTGTACACGGTCACTGACGTATTTTTATTCAGCTTTCCGAGAGCGGCACTGCTTGTTGACGGTTCCGAACGGACATTGAGCCGGTCCACCAAAGTTACTCCGGTTTTTACCGATTGATTCGTTCCTTTTTCCCTAGTTGAATCTTTCTTCGCTGCTTTTTCTGATGCGGAGGGAAGCGTTATGTAGTCAGCAGAGACCCAGCCTTCGATACCCGCCGTTTTGACCTTTATCCAATTCTCATTCTTTTCAATGATGTCAACAAAAGTTCCTTTACTCAAGGACCCAACCGTTTGAAATGTAGTGCCGGGGCCTGTTCGGACACGGACGGAGCTGCCTGATATCGTCCCTTGTCCGGATTCCTTTTTGACTTGATTGGTATCAGACCCTGTTTGTCTCTCCACTAACCAATTGGCAACCCAGCCCGTTTTGCCGGTGCCAATCCGGATTTCAATCCAGTCGCCATCTTCATTCAGAATGGGATACGATTCCCCTTTTGACAGTTTTTTTACGATAGGGAAACTGAGACCTGCACCTTCACGGACATTGACCACTTGGGTCGTCACGATATTTTCCTCATCATCTTTTCCAAAAGCGTGATGGACGGGGAAAATCGCTGAGAATATCAGCATCAGTGTCAGGCCGAATAAACCCGATTTCTTCTTCATAAGTTGTCTCTCCCTTTTAATGTCTATATGTATGTATTCTCGTTCAATGAAAATTTCCCTCTTTCCCTGTGCAAAAAACAATTTTTTTAGGAAAGAATAAAGCTTATATAACTGTAGGAGGGAAACCACATGAAATTCAGCGAAAAAGATCAAACGAGCTTAAGCGGAGGCAACCAAGTACTGGGTGTCGATTTTCACGATTTCATTCAAAAGGAACAAAGCGCAAACCTTGTTGAATTGGCATCCGAATTCGGGGTCAATGTCCGGACGATCAAAAATTTGAAAAAACGTTTGAACCAGTAAAAAGCGATAAATATCCTCAGTCTGCCTTGACATTTGATGTTAACGTCCGTATGATTATAAAATATCAGACTTATTACTGCAATAACCAATGATGGAGAAGAGTAATTAAGAAACACATGAAAAGAGAGGAAATGCCGAGGCTGAAAGCATTCCACATGATGACTTAATGAAAGAACCCTCCGTAGGCTTCACTCCGAACGGATTTACTTAATAGGAGATGGACGTAAAACAGGCGTTAACTGTTTTTGAGCGGGAGCACTTTTTTGTGTGCTTCAACTAGGGTGGCACCACGGGATATCCAAACTCTCGTCCCTTGTAACATTTACGTTACAAGGGGCGGGAGTTTTTTGTTTGGAAAAAATCAGTATAGCGTGCCGTATAAGAAAGGGCGCTTTGCTTTAAAGGAGGAAACACATATGTCTATTCAGATTCCTAGAGGTACCCAGGATTTATTGCCTGGCCAAACGGAAATTTGGCAGTATATCGAGAACACAGCGCGTGATATTTGTCACCGTTACCAATATAAAGAAATCCGCACACCGATTTTTGAGCACACGGAATTATTTTTACGCGGTGTTGGAGATACAACCGATATCGTTCAAAAAGAGATGTATTCATTTCAAGATCGCGGTGAAAGGAACTTAACCCTTCGTCCGGAAGGCACTGCATCGGTTGTACGGTCATATATCGAGAACAAAATGTTCGGGTGGGCCAATCAACCGGTCAAGCTTTATTATATCGGGCCGATGTTCCGTTACGAACGTCCGCAAGCAGGTCGATTCCGCCAGTTCGTTCAATTCGGCATCGAAGCTTTAGGAAGTAAGGATCCCGGAATCGATGCAGAGGTTCTGTCACTTGCGATGAACCTGTACAAGGAACTTGGTTTGAAAAAGCTGAAGCTAGTCATCAACAGCCTTGGTGATAAGGAAAGCCGGACAGCGCATCGCAATGCGTTAATCAAACATTTCGAACCACGCATCGGCGAGTTTTGCGGCGATTGTCAAAACCGCCTCGAAAAAAATCCATTGCGTATCCTTGATTGCAAAAAGGATCACGATCACGAATTGATGAACACGGCTCCTTCCATCATTGAATATTTAAATGATGAATCCCGTACTTATTTCGAAAAGGTGAAACAGCACTTAACCGATTTGGAAATCGATTTCGTCGAAGATCCGACTCTAGTGAGGGGCTTGGATTACTATAATCATACCGCATTTGAAATCATGAGTGATGCAGAAGGCTTTGGCGCCATCACTACGCTTTGCGGCGGCGGCCGTTATAACGGGTTGGCTGAAGAACTTGGCGGACCGGAAACACCAGGTATCGGCTTTGCACTTAGCATTGAACGGCTGATTGCTGCCCTCCAAGCAGAAAACATCGAGCTTCCGATCAAAAAGGGAATTGACTGCTATCTTGTCTCACTAGGTGAAACAGCCAAGGATTATACCGTCAAACTTGCCCATCAATTGCGGAATGCCGGTTTTACCGTCGAAAAAGACTATCAAGATCGTAAAGTGAAAGCACAATTCAAATCAGCCGACCGCCTCGAAGCAAGATATGTGGCGACACTTGGGGATGATGAATTGGCAAATAATAAAATCAATGTAAAGTTCATGGAAACCGGTGAACAAGTCCAAATGGATCTTGCAACATTCGTTGAACAATTCAAAAAGCTACAGGCTTAAGGGGGAAATACCATGTTTGGCAGAACATACTTCAATGGTGAAGTGACAGAAGCAGCTATTGGTGAAAAAGTAACATTAAAAGGATGGGTACAAAAACGCCGGGATTTGGGCGGGGTAATCTTTATCGATCTACGTGACAGAAGCGGAGTCGTCCAAGTCGTATTCAATCCGGACATTTCGGCAGACGCGCTTGCCACAGCCGAAAAAATCCGTAATGAATACGTCCTTGATATCCAAGGGACCGTCATCAAACGTGACGAAGCCAACTTCAATCCGAACGTAACAACAGGGACCGTCGAAGTTCAAGCCGAAAACGTTACAATTTTAAACGAAGCAAAGACCCCTCCATTCATCATTGATGAAAGAACGGATGTATCAGAAGACATCCGCTTGAAATATCGTTATCTGGACCTGCGTCGTCCGGCGATGTTCGAAACATTGAAAATGCGCAACAAAACAACAAAAGCGATCCGTGATTACTTGGACGGTGAAGGCTTCCTTGATATCGAAACACCTATCTTAACAAAAAGTACACCTGAAGGAGCACGTGATTATTTAGTGCCTAGCCGCGTACACGAAGGGGAGTTCTATGCACTTCCGCAATCACCGCAAATCTTCAAGCAGCTATTGATGGTATCCGGTTTCGAACGTTATTATCAAATTGCCCGCTGTTTCCGTGATGAAGACTTACGTGCTGACAGACAGCCTGAATTCACGCAAATCGATATTGAAACAAGCTTCATGAGCCAAGAAGATATCATTAACACGGCAGAAAACATGATGGCTAAAGTGATGAAAGACGTAAAAGGATTGGACGTAACACTGCCATTCCCTCGAATGACTTACAATGAAGCGATGAGCCGTTACGGTTCCGACAAACCGGATACACGTTTCGGAATGGAACTTAAAGATGTTTCCGAAATCGTCAAAGACAGTGAATTCAAAGTGTTCACCGGTGCTGTTGCAAGCGGAGGACAAGTTAAGGCGATCGTCGTTAAGGACGGAAATGCGGACTATTCCCGTAAAGACATTGATGGCTTGGCTGAATTTGCAGCGATTTACGGTGCTAAAGGCCTTGCATGGCTAAAAGTTGAAGAAGACGGTGTAAAAGGGCCAATCGCCAAATTCTTCGCAGAAAACCAAGAGCAATTAGTATCTGCATTGGAAGCTGAAGTGGGCGATTTAATCCTATTCGTGGCGGATAAGAAAGGCATAGTCGCAGATGCACTTGGCGCACTTCGCATCAAGCTTGGTAAAGAAAGAGGCTTGATCGATCAAAGCAAATTCAACTTCCTATGGGTGACGGACTGGCCATTACTTGAATATGACGAAGAAGAAGGACGGTACTATGCAGCACACCATCCATTCACAATGCCATTCCGTGAAGACATGGACAAACTGGAATCAGACCCAGCAAGCGTCCGTGCACAAGCATATGACCTTGTCTTGAACGGCTACGAACTTGGCGGTGGATCACTGCGGATATTCGAACGCGACGTTCAGGAAAAAATGTTCAAAGTTCTTGGATTCTCCGAAGAAGAAGCAAACGCACAATTCGGCTTCCTAATGGATGCATTCGAATACGGAACGCCACCACACGGCGGAATCGCCCTGGGACTGGACCGCATGGTCATGCTGCTTGCAGGCCGCACGAACCTTCGCGACACCATCGCGTTCCCGAAAACAGCAAGCGCAAGCGACCTGCTCGTTGACGCACCGAGTACCGTAAGTGACAAGCAATTGGCCGAACTTAACCTAAGGCTTGCTGCACTTAAAAAATAATTCATTTGGGAAAAATATGAAAAAATACCTATGTGTTTTTCCTTGAAATAGAGTTAAGCAGTATGCTATGATGTTTTCAACAAGTAAGAGTCCTGATGTGTTCGTTCTTTAACCTATAAGTTTTGACCGAACACTTATAGTTACCGGGAGCACTAGTTTCCTGGCCGCGTAAAAGCCTCCCTCGAAGAGGACTTACAAACGCGAGGAACCGAGCACCCACCTGCGGAGAGCGGGTTCAAAACAAAGGCGTAAACGGCACAATTGGGACTCTTACACCTTACAAAGCAACTCATGTTAAATAACATGGGTTTTTTTGTGCATTAAAATAGTTAACTTACGAGTAAATGGCGGAAATTCACGAGTAAATGGCGGAAACTCACGAGTAAATGGTGCAAACTCACGAGTAAATAGCGGAAATTCACGAGTAAATGGCGAACTCACGAATAAACAGCGGAAAATCACGAGTAAATGGCGAACTCACGAGTAAATGGTTCAAACTCACGAGTAAACAGCGGAAATTCACGAGTAAATGGCGAACTCACGAATAAACAGCGGAAAATCACGAGTAAATGGCGAACTCACGAGTAAATAGCTGAAATTCACGAGTAAATGGCGCAAACTCACGAGTAAATGGCGAACTCACGAGTAAACAGCGGAAACTCACGAGTAAATGGTGCGAATTCACGAGTAAACGGCGAACTCACGAGTAAACAGCGGAAATTCACGAGTAAATGGTGGAAACTCACGAGTAAACAGCGGAAATTCACGAGTAAATGGTGCAAACTCACGAGTAAATAGCGGAAAATCACGAGAAAATGGTGCAAACTTACGAGTAAATGGCGAACTCACGAGTAAACAGCGGAAATTCACGAGAAAATGGTGCAAACTCACGAGTAAATAGCGGAAACTCACGAGTAAATGGCGAACTCACGAGTAAACAGCGGAAATTCACGAGTAAAGGAGCCAAATTCACGAGTAAGCTACAAATCTCATGAATTAAAAAGAGTAAACTTACGGTAAAACGTCTGATTTTAGTTCCTAGCAGGAAAAAAGGGCATTAATAAAGAAGCTTAAGAAGAAGGAGTTGATGTATGGATGTTAAAACCGTGTGAGATGCCTATGAAAATGCTCAAATTGGAGGCATTAAGCAGGAGGCTATCAACAAATCATCCAAAACAGGAAAGAATAAAGAACGATTTCCGGAAAATTCGTACAGGATTTAACGGGGAGCGGAGTATTGGAAAGGAATTGAAGATTCTCCCGAAAGAATATCGAGTATTTCATGATTTGAGGTTAGACCACGATGGGAGCCGTTATTTTCAAATGGATTTCCTAATAATCACCAGGAATTACTGTATCATCATTGAAGTGAAAAACTTTACGGGAACGCTCTATTTTGACCGCACCTATCCCCAATTGATTCGTTCAAAAGATGGACAGGAACAGGCATATCTGGATCCGCTAATCCAGGTCGACGTACAAAAATCCCGATTAAATGATTGGCTTACTTTTCACAAATTCCCCTCGCTGCCGATTGAAACGTTAATTGCCAACGCAAACTCGAATACGATCATCAGGACTACCCCAGGTTTTACCCCCATTTTCAAAAAAATCACGGGAAAAGAAACCCTCATCACCAAAATCAATACCCTTGAAAAAAAGTATCCTTCTGAGCAATTAACCCAAAGGCAGAGCACTAGACTTTCGAACACGATTCTGCAAAAAAACACTCCACTTAATCCTGATATACTCAATTTATATCAAATCGATGAGCAAGATCTGCTAAAAAGCGTTCAATGTCCTGAATGCGCTGCTTTCCATATGCACTATCACTGGGGCAAATGGTCATGCAGTCAATGTTCTTACGCCTCCAAAGATGCCCACATTCAAACTCTTCGCGATTTTGCTCTCCTCATAAAACCCAATATAACAAATAAACAAGCACGGCTCTTTTTACAAATAGATTCAATTGATATTATGCAGCGGATGCTGTCTTCACTGGAATTGCCTTATTCGGGGCAGTTTAAAAATAGAGCTTATAAACTTAATGGATTAATTCACAAGTAAATGGCGAACTCACGAGTAAACAGCGGAATTTCACGAGTAAAAGAGCCAAATTCACGAGTAAATGGCTTAAATTCACGAGTAAAAGAGCCAAATTCACGAGTAAATGGCTTAAATTCACGAGTAAATAGCGGAAATTCACGAGTAAATGGTGCAAACTCACGAGTAAATGCCGCAAACTCACGAGTAAAATGCGAACTCACGAGTAAACAGTGGAAATTCACGAGTAAAAGAGCCAAATTCACGAGTAAATGGTGCAAACTCACGAGTAAACGGCGCAAATTCACGAGTAAATGGCGAACTCACGAGTAAACAGCGGAAATTCACGAGTAAATGAGCCAAACTCACGAGTAAATGGTGCAAACTCACGAGTAAAGGCTTAAACTCACGAGTAAATGCCGCAAATTCACGAGTAAACGATCCAGACTCACGAATAAAGACCCCATACTCAAAGAAAACTACCAAAAACCAGCGAATAATCTTCAAATATTCCCATTTAAGTAACATTCCGCAATATAGAGTCGTAAATTATAGTAAGGTTGAGCAATAGTCAGCTAAGGATAGAAAGTAGTGAGGGCTTTGAAAGATTTATTGTATGCAAAGAGGATGGAAATGCTTCAATTAGTGGAGCGGCTAGTGAATATAGATAGTGGTTCTCATACAAAAAAGGGTATTGATGAAATTGGTTCGATTTTGAAAACGAAATTTGAAAGTCTGGATTTTATTGTGGATACCGTTGAGCAGCAGAATTATGGCAATCAGCTGGTCATCCAGCATCGTGATGCGCATCAACCGCATATTCTGGTCGTTGCCCATATGGATACGGTTTTTCCGGAGGGCACAGCGCAAAAACGTCCTTTTAAAGTGAAGGGAAATCGGGCATACGGTCCTGGTGTGGCGGATATGAAGTCTAGTTTGGTTGAGCTTTTTTATGCGATCCTTTGCCTGAAACAGACGGGGCAGACAGGCTATCAGCATGTCCAAATCATTCTTAATAGTGATGAGGAGATCGGGTCTCCGTCATCCGCTTCACTCATATCGGAAAAAGCGGCCAATAAGAAGTTTGCGCTAATTCTTGAACCGGCAAGGACGGACGGTTCGCTTGTCACGGCAAGAAGGGGCTGCGGTCAGTTTATAGTGGATATCGCGGGGGTGGCCGCCCATTCAGGGATCGAGCCGGAAAAGGGACGAAGTGCAATTGAAGAATTGGCCCATAAGATCATCGCCTTACATCGATTGAATGATCGGCAAAAAGGAATCAGCGTGAATGTCGGCAAAATTGAAGGGGGCTCCGCTGTCAATATGATTGCGTCCCATGCTGCCGCTTTTGTGGATGTACGAATTTCGGAAAAAAGGCAGGAAGCCATCATCCTCAAGCAACTGAAAAAAATATGTGCGGAAACCTATATTCCAGGAACGAAAACGACATTAAGCGGGAAAATGGACCGCTCTCCCATGGAAAAGAATGAGAAAACGAACTTGCTTTTAGAGACGATCCGCCAGGCTGGGAAGGAAATCGGCATCGAAATCACGGATACGGCCACGGGTGGAGGTTCGGATGCTTCCATCACTTCTGATTTGGGAATCGCGACAGTGGATGGACTCGGGCCCATTGGAGGGAATGCACATAGTGAAGAGGAGTATTTGGAAATTCCAAGCCTTACGGAAAGGACACTCCTATTGGCAACCGTCATTCAAAAATTATCAAAAATGACCTAGCACACTAATTCCGATTAGACTGCTCATATTTCGCTTGTCATTAATGATGTTTATGATATATTGTTAATTGGGAAGCTAAATAAGAACAGAATTTATTGGAGTTGAATATATATGCTGCATCAGTTTTCACGAAATGAATTGGCAATTGGCAAGGAAGGAATCGATATACTGAAAAATACGACCGTTGCAGTCCTCGGTGTTGGAGGCGTCGGTTCATTTTCAGCCGAAGCATTGGCACGTTCCGGGGTAGGCCGTATTATTCTTGTGGATAAAGACGATGTCGACATCACAAATGTAAACAGGCAGATTCATGCTCTATTATCAACAGTCGGTCAACCGAAAGCGGAATTGATGAAAAATCGCATTCAAGATATCAATCCCGACTGCGAAGTGATCGCTCTTAAAATGTTCTATACAGAAGAGACGTTTGAAGAATTCTTCAGTTATGGCTTGGACTATGTCATTGATGCATCGGATACGGTCATTTACAAGATCCATGTGATGAAGGAGTGCCTCAAACGGAATATCAAGGTGATTTCAAGCATGGGGGCCGCTAATAAGATGGACCCGACGCGTTTTCAAATTGCCGATATCTCCAAAACGCATACCGATCCGCTTGCCAAGGTCATTCGTACTAGATTGCGTAAAGAGGGCATAACAAAGGGAATTCCCGTTGTCTTTTCCGACGAGAGCCCTATTGTCATTCGGGAGGATGTGCGGAAAGAAGTCGGCAATGATGAGGCAAAAATCCGTAAAGCCCAAATGCCTCCGTCTTCGAATGCTTTCGTACCATCCGTTGCGGGCTTAATTGCAGCAAGTTGGGTGATCAATGATCTATTGAAAGACATTGAAGTTCGCCGTGTAAATGATTGATAAAAATCAACTGACTCTATAAAGGGTCAGTTTTTTTGTGGCGAATAGCAGATATTCCTTTAAATAACTTTTTTATCCATATCATATAGACGGGGTCGAAAGAATGAGATACACTATATTTTCAGAATATTATTTTTATTCAGATATTCTATTTGTTTAAAAGAACATATTAAAACAAGGGGGTTTCAAATGAAGAAGAAAAAGCTAGCAGGAGTGTTTCTATCACTTTCTTTGGTTGCAGGGGCGCTGGCAGGCTGCAGCGGCGACTCGAAAACCAGCAGTTCAAGCGGGGGTTCATCAAAATCGGGTGACACCATTAAAATTGGGGCCAACCTTGAATTATCCGGAGGTACGGCATCATTCGGCCAATCGGCTGCCGATGGTTTGAAACTGGCCATCGACGAGATTAATAAAGAGGGCATTGACGGTAAAAAATTGGAAATCGTGAAGGTTGATAATAAATCAGATGCAGCAGAAGCTACAAGCGGTTCGATCAAGTTAGTCAGCCAGGACAAGGTTGTGGCTGTAGTCGGATCTGCGACAAGCACGAATACATTGGCACAGGTTCAAGTCGCACAGGATAATAAAGTTCCTCTACTCACACCAACTGCAACAAATCCCGACATTACCAACAAAGCTGGAAAATTAAATGATTATGTGTTCAGAACTTGCTTTATCGATCCATTCCAAGGTACGGTGGCAGCCAATTTCGCATCTGACGAAATAGGGGCAAAGACGGCTGCGATCTATGTGGATAGCGCAAGCGATTATTCTAAAGGATTGGCCGCAGCTTTTAAAGAAGCATTCACTGCCAAGGGCGGTAAAATCGTGGCGGAAGAAGCTTATGTAACGAAAGACACTGATTTCCGTTCTACATTGACACGTATCAAATCGGCAAAACCGGAGTTCGTTTTCCTTCCTGGTTATTATGAGGAAGTCGGATTGATCCTAAAACAGGCACGTGAAGACGGCATAGACCTTCCATTCATGGGCGGGGACGGCTGGGATTCCCCGAAGGTCGTTGAAATTGCCGGAGCGGAAGCTTTAAAAAATACTTATATCACGAATCACTATTCCCCTGAAGATGAAGATGCCAAAATCCAGGATTTCGTTGCAGCCTTCAAAAAGGAATACGATAAAACACCGGATGCCTTTGCTGCACTTGGCTATGACACTGGGTACTACCTGGCAGACGCCATCAAGAGATCTGGAGATGCTTCTCCTGAAAAAATCAGACAAGCGTTGGAAGATGTAAAAGATCTTCAATTAGTTTCCGGAACGCTGAACCTTGATGAAAATCATGATCCGATCAAATCGGCGACCATCCTGGAATATGTGGATGGCAAACAAACATTCAAGACAAAAATCAATCCATAATACCTTACGTGGATAGGGGGCAAGTCCCCCCTATTCTATATTCACTTAAAAAACACCTTAACGGGGAGAGTGCAATATGGAACTGATTCAGCAATTGGTAAATGGCATTTCACTCGGAAGCATTTATGCTTTGATCGCGCTTGGTTATACGATGGTGTATGGAATCGTCAAACTCATAAACTTCGCCCATGGAGACGTATTCATGGTCGGTTCATTTGTGGGCTTTTACGCCATTACCGTAATGGACTTATCCTTTATCCCGGCTTTATTGATTTCAATGGTCACTTGTGCCATCTTTGGCGTTTTAATTGAACGCATTGCTTATAAACCCCTTCGTAATGCAACACGGATCGCGGCCTTGATAACGGCCATCGGTGTTTCCCTTCTGATAGAAAATGGGCTGATTTACATCCGGGGCGCCCAGCCGGAAGCCTATCCAAATAATGTCCTTCCGATGGATAAACTCGATATATTCGGAGTTTCCATCAGCAGTCAATCGATATTGATCTTATCCGTATCCATCATATTAATGATCATCCTGCAATTCGTTGTTCATAAAACCAAAATCGGCAAAGCGATGCGTGCCGTTTCTTTCGATTCCGAGGCGGCTAAGCTGATGGGAATCAATGTGAACAATACGATTTCAGCTACGTTCGCCATAGGTTCGGCCCTGGCAGGGGCGGCTGGTGTCATTTTTGGCATCTACTATATTAAAATCGAACCGTTGATGGGTGTCCTTCCTGGCCTCAAAGCATTTGTTGCAGCCGTCTTGGGCGGCATCGGCATCATTCCGGGAGCGATGGTCGGCGGTCTGCTGCTTGGAGTGATCGAGGCTTTGGTCAGTGCCGCCGGTTACTCATTATGGCGCGATGGTGTGGCTTTCGTCGTACTTATCTTGATTTTGATTTTCTTGCCGCAGGGACTATTCGGTAAAAATAAAAGAGAAAAAGTGTAGGGGAGACATGGCGATGACTACTTTAAAGAATTCAAAGGGTTTTTGGCTCTCGATCGTGCTCGCACTTATTTTTTTCGGAATCATGCAGTACACCATTTCAAACGGTATCCTCAATCCATTTTATATCAACACGCTCATGTTCATCGGCATCAATATCATGCTGGCGACGAGCCTTCATTTAATCATTGGAATAACCGGGCAGTTCTCGATCGGGCATGCAGGTTTTTTAGCGGTTGGGGCCTATGCTTCGGCAGTCATGACAATGAAGCTGGAACTTCCTTTCATCATAGCTGTATTGACTGGGGGCGTCATCGCCGCTGTTGCGGGTATGGTGATTGGGATACCCAGCTTGCGCCTGAAGGGGGATTACCTGGCGATAGCCACCCTTGGTTTTGGGGAAATTGTCCGGATCGTCCTTTTGAATATTGAATATGTAGGCGGTGCAAGCGGGATGCAGGTATCCCACCTGACTACTTGGCCATGGGTTTTTGCCTGTGTCATGATCACCGTCTTAGTCATCAGGAATTTCACCAATTCGACTCACGGGCGTGCATGCATATCCGTAAGGGAAGATGAAACGGCGGCTGATGCGATGGGAATCAATACGACCTATTATAAAGTGGCGGCCTTCGTCATCGGAGCTTTTTTTGCCGGAATTGCCGGATCGCTCTATGCCCATAATTTTTATATTATCCAGCCATCGAATTTCGGTTTCCTGAAATCCTTCGATATACTGATTTTCGTCGTACTTGGCGGTCTTGGAAGTCTTTCAGGTTCGGTTTTGGCCGCCATTTTACTGACGATCGTGACGACATTCCTTCAGGATTACCCGGAAACGAGGATGATCATCTACAGTCTTGTCCTGATCCTGATGATGATTTTCCGCCCGCAGGGGTTAATGGGAACAAAAGAAATCACATCATTGTTCACACATAAAAAAACGAAAGGGGGCCCAAAGGATGGAAGCCACAATACCGTTGCTTAAGGTAGATTCGGTGGGTATCCGCTTTGGCGGATTGAAAGCGGTGTCCGATGTGAACGTGGAATTATTTCCAGGGGAACTTGTAGGCCTGATCGGGCCGAATGGAGCTGGGAAAACGACCTTCTTCAATTTATTGACGGGTGTGTATGTCCCTACAGAAGGAACGATCGCCTTGAACGGGGAAAATCTAAATAAGCAGCAGCCTTATAAAATTACCCGAAAAGGGATCTCGAGAACCTTTCAAAACATCCGTCTCTTCAGTGAGTTATCCGTAATCGATAATGTGAAGGTTGCTTACCACTCGCTTGCCAAGCATGGAATTCCAAGCTCCATATTCCGGTTGCCCGGACATTTTTCAGGGGAAAAGGAAATGGATGAAAAGGCGCTCGAATTTTTGCGGATTTTCAATCTTGACCATTTTAAGGACGAAAAAGCGAAGAATCTTCCATACGGACAGCAAAGGCGGCTGGAAATCGCCCGTGCCCTTGCCGCCAATCCGAAACTTCTTTTACTGGATGAACCCGCAGCCGGGATGAACCCCCATGAAACGAAAGAATTAATGAACCTCATTGCTTTTATCCGGAAGGAGTTCAACCTTACCGTTTTGCTAATCGAACATGATATGTCATTGGTCATGGGTGTATGCGAACGGATTTATGTCCTTGATCATGGACAGCTCATCGCTCACGGAAAGCCGGATGAAATCCGCAACGATCCAAAGGTTATCGAGGCATATCTAGGGGAGGAGGTTTCCTGATGCTGAAAATAGAGGACATCAATGTTTATTACGGCAATATCCAAGCGCTAAAAGGGGTTTCCATGGAGATAAATGAAGGGGAAATCGTGACTTTGATCGGGGCGAACGGAGCGGGAAAAAGCACGCTGCTCAAAACGATTTCCGGTCTGTTAAAACCAAAGCAAGGAAAAGTTCTGTTCGAAGGCGATTCGATTGGGGGAAAGGCGGCACAGGCCATCGTGAAACTGGGCATATCCCATGTGCCTGAAGGACGACGTGTCTTCGCCAACATGACGGTGGCCGAAAACCTGGAGCTTGGAGCTTATTTGCGGAAAGACAAGGATGGCATCCATAAGGATATGGAAAAGGTATACGAGCTATTTCCGAGGCTGCTGGAAAGAATCAAACAGCAGGCTGGCACTCTTTCAGGCGGCGAACAGCAGATGCTTGCAATGGGCAGGGCCTTAATGGCGAAACCGCGATTATTACTGCTCGATGAACCTTCGATGGGCCTTGCACCGCTTCTGGTGAAGCAAATATTCAACATCATCCAGGAAATCAGTGAGTCCGGCACAACGATCCTTTTGGTCGAGCAAAACGCCAACCTCGCCTTATCCATTGCAGATCGGGCGTATGTCGTTGAAACGGGCCGAATCGTCCTGTCGGGCAATGCCGAGGAACTAACATCAAGTGAAGAAATTAAAATGGCCTATTTAGGAGGCCACTAAAACCGCCGTTTGGCGGTTTTTTTGTTTGTTGATCGGGTTATGCAAAATATGCAAAGATAAAAAAGCACAGGGTTTCATGCATGATTTTATACATCCAATATAGTATTATTCAATTTTGATATAGGAATTAAGACTAAAAAAACACGAAAAAACTGGGTTTAATTCCCTATCAATATACTTGTATTTTGGTAAAAATGTAATTAATAGGATGAGAAAAATTAGAGAATGAATAAAATTTTTTGATCTGTAAGTAAGGAATTTATAATATCAATATAATTTAATTATCCGTTTTTTCTGATTATAACGCCTATTGTCGCAATATTTAAAATATATAAAGATAAAAATGATAGAGCACTACCTGTGAAAAATATCCTAATTACCGAAATCTTCTCGCAATTATTGTATAGACGGAATGAAAATTATGCGGTAAACTATTTTTCGAAATATTAATTTAATTTGAAACATTTCATCTAATCAATTTTTTTCTGAAGGATCATGAATAAATATTCATGCATCAGAGCTTGATTACAAAATGGGGGGATTATTTATGAAAAAGAAAAAATTAGCAAGTGCATTCCTTTCTCTATCACTTGCTGCAGGAGTGCTAGCGGGTTGTTCCGGCTCTGGTTCATCTGAAAAATCAAGCGGGGATGGAGATACGATCAAAATCGGTGTCAACCTTGAATTATCAGGCGGTGTAGCTTCATATGGACAATCGATTGCAGAAGGTCTGGAGCTTGCAACTGCAGAAATCAATAAAGAAGGCATTGACGGTAAAAAAATCAAACTAATTAAAGTCGATAATAAATCTGAAGCGTCCGAAGCGACAAGCGGGGCGATCAAGCTGACATCGCAAGATCAGGTTGCAGCGATCGTGGGCGCAGCAACAAGCACGAACTCGATTGCACAAGTACAGATTGCCCAAGATAATAAAGTGCCGGTCATCTCACCTTCTGGTACAAGCCCTGAAATCACTTTCAGCAAGGATAAATTGAACGATTACGTCTTCAGGACAAGTTTCATCGATCCGTTCCAAGGGACGGTAGCTGCAAACTTTGCCGCTAAAGAAATCAAAGCGAAAAGTGCAGCCATCTATATTGACAGCTCAAGTGATTATTCAAAAGGGTTAGCCGCAGCCTTTAAAGAACAATTCGAAAAGAATGGCGGAAAAGTTGTTGCTGAGGAAGCTTACATTGCGAAGGATACTGATTTCCGTTCCACATTGACTCGTTTGAAATCGGCAAAACCTGATTTCATTTTCCTTCCTGGTTACTATGAGGAAGCTGGTCTGATCGTGAAGCAGGCACGGGAAACTGGACTTGACGTTCCATTCATGGGCGGCGACGGCTGGGATTCTCCTAAGTTAGTTGAAATTGCCGGTGCAAAAGCTCTAAATAATACGTTCATCACAAACCACTATTCTTCAGGTGATCCTGATAAGAAAATTCAGAATTTTGTGTCAGCATTTAAAGCGAAATACAAAGATAAGTCCCCGGATGCATTCAATGCCCTAGGATATGACACAGGATACTTCCTTGCAGACGCGATTAAACGTGCTGGTTCAGCGGATTCGGAAAAAATCAAAGAAGCGCTGGAAAAAACGGCTGACCTTGAGCTTGTTACGGGTACATTCACATTGGATGAAAAACATAATCCAATCAAATCTGCCACCATCCTTGAATTTAAAGAAGGAAAACAAGTATTCAACACAAAAATCAATCCTTAATTTCGGAGAACAACTCCAACCCTTTCGCCGGCCCTTCCTTAATAAGAAGGTGCTGGCGAATTCTCATTTTTCAAGCATGCCAGGGTGCTGAACATCCCCTTAGCGGAATGAAAAGAGTCTGGACTAATCACTCATAAAATTAGATTTTCAAGGAGAGTCGAACATGGAATTGATACAACAGTTAATTAACGGGGTTTCATTAGGAAGTATTTATGCCCTTATCGCTCTCGGATATACGATGGTTTACGGGATTGTTAAATTGATAAACTTCGCACATGGCGATGTATTCATGGTCGGCTCATTCGTTGGGTTTTACTCAATAACGGTCCTTGATCTGTCATTCGTGCCCGCCCTATTAATCTCGATGACGGTCTGTGCTCTGTTTGGAGTATTGATCGAACGTATCGCGTACAAGCCATTGCGTAACGCAACACGTATCGCGGCACTTATCACTGCCATCGGTGTTTCCCTTTTGATCGAATACGGATTCATCTACGTCCGCGGTGCACAGCCGGAAGCTTATCCGAATGATGTATTGCCGACAGACAAGTTCAATATTTTTGGAGTTTCCATCAATAGTCAATCGATTTTGATTTTTGGAGTGGCTGTAGTCTTGATGATCATCCTTCAAATCATCGTTCATAAATCGAAAATTGGAAAAGCGATGCGTGCCGTTTCCTACGATGCGGATGCAGCTAAGCTGATGGGTATAAATGTCGATAACACGATTTCTGCCACCTTTGCAATCGGTTCCGCATTGGCTGGGGCAGCGGGCGTCATTTTCGGTATTTACTATATTAAGATCGAGCCGCTCATGGGTGTGCTTCCGGGATTGAAGGCATTCGTTGCCGCCGTACTTGGAGGGATCGGGATTATACCGGGCGCGATGGTCGGAGGCCTATTGCTAGGTGTCATCGAAGCTTTGGTCAGTGCCGCCGGTTACTCATTATGGCGTGATGCTGTAGCCTTCGTCGTACTGATTCTTATCTTGATTTTCATGCCACAAGGCTTATTCGGTAAAAACAAAAAAGAAAAAGTATAGGGGAGACAAAGCAATGACTACAATTAAGCGAGCAAAAGGTTTTTGGCTCTCGATTTCACTATCATTGATCTTTTTCGCCGTAGTTCAAGTGTTAATCGGCGGCGGATCGCTAAATCCTTTTTATCAAAATACGCTCATGTTCATCGGGATCAATATCATTCTGGCAGCGAGCCTGCACTTGATCATCGGGATAACCGGGCAGTTCTCCATCGGGCATGCCGGATTCCTGGCAGTTGGTGCCTATGCTTCAGCCGTCATGACGATGAAGCTTGAAATGCCATTTTATGCGGCATTGATAGTCGGCGGTTTGGCGTCAGCGCTGGCAGGATTGATCATCGGAATTCCAAGCTTACGCTTAAAAGGTGACTATCTGGCGATTGCGACCCTGGGTTTTGGGGAAATCGTCCGGATCATGCTTTTGAATATCGATTATGTCGGCGGGGCGAGCGGCATGCAGGTTTCCCATTTGACCACTTGGCCGTGGGTATTCGCTTCCGTCATCGTAACGATCATCGTCATCCGAAACTTTACTAGCTCGACTCACGGAAGAGCCTGCATATCGATCCGCGAGGACGAAACGGCTGCCGATTCAATGGGAATCAACACGACCTATTACAAAGTTGTCGCCTTTGCCATCGGTGCTTTTTTTGCCGGTATCGCTGGGGGGCTTTACGCTCATAACTTCTATATCATCCAGCCATCGAACTTTGGATTCCTGAAATCATTTGATATTTTGATCCTTGTCGTACTTGGCGGTCTTGGAAGTCTTTCCGGTGCCGTATTGGCAGCGATATTACTGACGGTAGTAACGACTTTCCTGCAGGATTATCCGGAAACACGAATGATCATCTACAGTCTTGTGCTTATCGTGATGATGCTCTATCGCCCGCAAGGTTTAATGGGTACCAAAGAAATAACATCCATGTTCAAACGTAAAGGAGGAAGCAGCCATGAAAAAAATAAAAACACCGCTGCTTAAAGTCGATTCGGTCGGCATCCAGTTCGGAGGGCTTAAAGCCGTTTCTGATGTTAACGTCGAATTATATCCAGGAGAACTAATTGGCTTGATCGGGCCGAACGGCGCTGGAAAAACCACTTTCTTTAACTTGCTGACAGGAGTTTACGTCCCGACGGAGGGCACCATTTCTTTGGAAGGTGAGAACTTAAGAAAACTGCCTCCATATAAAATCACGCAAAAAGGGATCAGCCGGACATTCCAGAACATTCGCTTATTCAGCGAACTATCGGTGATCGATAATGTAAAAGTGGCCTATCATTCGCTTTCGAAGCATGGCATCTTAAGTTCGATCTTCCGCATGCCGATCCATTTTAAAGGCGAAAAGGAAATGGATGAAAAAGCGATTGAGTTCCTGAAGATCTTCAACCTTGATCAATATAAGGATGAAAAGGCAAAGAACCTGCCATATGGTAAACAAAGACGTTTGGAGATTGCCCGTGCACTTGCCGCCAACCCGAAACTGCTTTTGCTCGATGAACCGGCAGCGGGGATGAACCCCCAGGAAACGCACGAACTCATGAACCTGATTGCCCTCATCCGTGAGAAATTCGATTTGACCGTATTATTGATTGAACATGATATGCCGCTCGTCATGGGTGTTTGCGAACGCATATATGTACTCGATCACGGACAGCTGATCGCTCAAGGAAAGCCAGAGGAAATCCGTAACAATCCAAAAGTCATCGAGGCCTATCTGGGCGAGGAGGTTTCATAATGTTAAAAATCGAGGACATCAACGTCTATTACGGAAACATTCAAGCCTTGAAAGGAATCTCGCTTTCTATTAACGAAGGCGAAATCGTAACTCTGATCGGGGCGAACGGAGCCGGGAAAAGCACGTTGCTGAAGAGCATTTCCGGCCTATTAAAACCAAAACAAGGGAAGATCATATACGAAGGGGATTCCATCGGAGGGAAGGCAGCACAATCCATCGTGAAAATGGGCATTTCCCATGTCCCTGAAGGCCGGCGGGTCTTTGCTAACATGACCGTCGAAGAAAACCTTCAGCTTGGTGCTTATCTGCGCAAGGATAAGGCAGGCATCAAGCAGGACATGGAGAAAGTCTATGAATTGTTCCCGCGTTTGCTGGAGCGTCTGAAACAGCAATCCGGAACCCTTTCCGGCGGGGAACAGCAAATGCTCGCGATGGGCAGGGCACTCATGGCCAAGCCCCGGCTTCTGTTACTGGACGAGCCATCGATGGGACTTGCTCCATTATTGGTGAAGCAAATCTTTCATATCATCGAAGAAATCAATAAAACAGGTACGACGATTCTGCTGGTCGAACAAAATGCCAACTTAGCACTATCCATCGCTGACAGAGCCTATGTTGTCGAAACCGGCCGAATCGTCCTATCAGGCAAATCAGAGGAACTGACCGCAAGCGAAGAAATCAAGAATGCCTATTTAGGCGGACATTAAACCTGTTACAGACTGCAGACGAACTCGAGGAAAAAGCGAGTTTGGCTGCAGTTTTTTTATTTTAAAAAGGTTCCAGTTGATTTCAGAAATCCGCTCCCTTTCCGCCGACTGTCTGCCAAGCCTCCTCGCCTAGCGGCTGCGGTGTCTCGGCTAGCCAGTAATTCGGCAGGAGTGTCGCAAATTTCTTCCATCCAATAAGGATTACAGTAAAAAAACATAAAGAATAATCTAGTCTTGTTTAAAATCATGGTTTAGGATTAGACCAATCGGAACTCCCAGACTGACTGGAGATATATTCGAGGAAAAGCGAGTTTGCTTGCAAGTTTTTTTAAAAAAAGATTTCAGTTGATTTCAGAAATCCGCTCCCTTTCCGCCGACTGTCTGCCAAGCCTCCTCGCCTAGCGGCTGCGGTGTCTCGGCTAGCCAGTAATTCGGCAGGAGTGTCGCAAATTTCTTCCATCCAATAAGGATTACAGTAAAAAAACATGAAGAATAATCTAGTCTTGTTTTAAAATCATGGTTTAGGATTAGACCAATCGGAACTCCCAGACTGACTGGAGATATATTCGAGGAAAATCGAGAGCCGAGGGGCTCCCGGACCGCCCGCGGAAAGCGAATGCCTGGAGTGGAAATCAACGGTTCGAGTTTTACAAACCAAAAAAACTGCAGCCAAACTCGCAGGAGTCTCGCGCCTCGTAGATAGAACCCCATGCCCATCAAGCTAAGATTTTTAATTACCACATAACGAAAGGTTTACCCCTCCACAGTTATTTATGAGATTTTGGCTCATTTTTTCGTTTTTGGGAACAATTTATTTCTTAAGTTGATGGGTAAGTATGATTCCCCCTATATAACAAAGAAGGAACCTATCATATTTCATGATAGGTTCCTTCTTTAAATGCAATAACATTATCTTTAGAATCGTTTCCGTTTTCATAAAGGTCTTACAAAGTCGGATTTTTTGTATTATTTTAGCTGGATGTTGGTTTCTCATCAGCATTCAATTTTTTCATGATTCAATCTATGAATAAAATATCTACTGCTGTTTGTTGGGTAGTGCATGATAGCCAAAGGCTAAATCCAGCAAAGCACTTGCTTCTTGACGCAGTAACAAATCCTTCGGACGGAAGGTTAAGGATCCGTCAGCATTGATGGAAGTATCAGGGTCTAGAATTCCTTGGGAGGCAAGTGCCTGAATCGATTGAATTGCCCAGTCATCCGCAGCATCAAGTAATTTAACTTTAATAGCTTTGTCAGGTTGAATCGGTTTCATGTCATGAATTTGCTTTAAGTTTTGAATCATGGTTGCTGCGACCTGTCGGGTAATCGGAGTAGAACGGTCATACCCTGGAATTCCTTTCATAACTTTTTCCCTTGCCACCTTGGAGTCGTCTGGAAAACCGTTCCATCCATAAGCAAGTAACAACGTATCCGCAAACTCTCCTTGTGTCATGATGTCCATCGGTTTGAATAGATTACCTGTTTTAGCACCCATAATATTTAGAGCATGAAGATTATCAATGTGACTTCTATAGTTACTCTTTTGTGAAACGTCATCAAAAGGTGGTTTGTTGTTAAATCTCTGGGCATCTGCTACAAAATCAAGGCTTTTAGGAGAGTTGTAGTGAAAATATGCGATTTCTCCAGCTGAATTCTTTTTGAAAGCAACTTTGCTGCCTTCCGAATCTTCAAATAACAACGGATGAATCATTTTGAGAACTTGTTTTCCAAATCCACTCTCCATGACCAAGTTCCCATTTTCATAAGTGAAATGAGTGCGAAGTGCAGCGAAACGCGTATTTTGGAATAAGCCGAAGTATTTATGAGCTTCTTTTTCCTCTAACGGGAGATAACTTGTTTTTCCTTCATTCTTCTTAGCAGGGAAATAGTGATCCATGAGAGTTTCATATATGTCTACACTCATCATTGAATCATTATTGTAAGACATGAAGAATGCTGTTTTTTGTTCAGGCACTAAAATCAGCAGTGATTGATGTCCAGGCATGCTTCCACCTTTTATTACAACGTGTTGTCCGTTAGCAAATTCATTAAAAGGCGTTTCAAATCCAATTGTTGCAACAGGAATCGTCTTATCATCAAAAACTTGATAGGCATGCATCATATCCAAGCTTTTTTTACTTACAATTTCCTTGTCTTTAAACTTTCCTTTCTGTAGTTGCATAATCATGTATTTTGACATGTCTTCTGCAGTAGATAAAATGCCTCCTTGTGGTGTATCCCTTAAACCGCTTCCGCTTGCTGGAATCGGATCGCCAGTGGGACCATAAGGTGTGGCCATTTTTTCGAGAAGATCAGGCGTAAAGCTCATGCTTGTAGATTTCATATCTAATGGTTTGAAAATATTCTTTTCCATATATTTCGAGAAAGGGGTGTTGGCAGCATTCTCCACTGCAAACCCTGCGAGCGCAAATCCGACGTTGTCATACGTATAAACTTCTCCTGGTGGCCGTACCACAGTTGGCATTTGTTTAGAGAAAAATTCTTTCATCGGCATACTATTATTATTATTAATATATTCAGGTCCAGTTATGTTTGTAAGATCGGGAAAATCCACCCCGCTGGTATATGTGAGCATATCAAACAGGGTAAGAGGTTTCCCAGTTTGATTAGGCATTTTTAATCCGCCAAAATATTTTTGTACGTCTTGATCTAGTTTAAGCTTTCCTTTATCGACTTGCTGCATCACAGCCAAAGCAGTAAAGGTTTTCGTGACTGAACCGATTTGAAAGACCGTGTCCTTAGTGACGGGGATTTTCTTTTCTTTATCGGCATATCCATACCCTTTATTGACAACGACCTTTCCATCATGAACGACGACAAAACTAGAACCGTTCACATTGAACTTCTTCATTTTTTCTTCAAATAACGGATCAGCAAAAGATTCTATTTCTTTTTTATTATTAGGTCCTTTCGTCATTTGGATATTAGCCGTGGATTCCGATGGTTTTGATTTTCCTGCTTCTAACGATTGTTGGGAACACGCAGAAATCATGGTTGAAGAAGTAAGAAGAATGGCAACGATCCCCAGTTTGTTAATTGCTTTTTTCATTTTTGTACGCTCCTTTAATTGATTGAAATTTTTTGTTAGCACAACGAGTTAGCGGCTCGTTAGCGTATGAACAAAGTGTAGCAAGCGGCGAGTCATAGTCGATAGTGAGCTTTTGTCATATTTATAAAGAACAACAAAAAATGAGTGGGAAACGGCTGTATTAATAGCTATGTCATAGAAACCATGACATTTTGACACTACCGTATGTGACAGAAAAACACCTAGAATCAAAGAGCAGTTTTTAACGCACTAACAATAAAGGAGGAGGGGAGATTTTCATTGTGCATGATAAAAATATGAAGAGGCGTGAAAGGGGGGAAACAGGTATGACCTACATTGGTGGAGATAAAGCCGTTTGGTTAATACGACAGCAAATAACTACCAATACAATATGAATGGAGGAGAGGAATATCTTTATGAAAAAGCAATGTCAAATTACATCTACAGGTTTAGTCCTTTTAATGACTGGAAGTTCTCTGTTAAACACAACACCAACTTCAATTGTAAAAGCAGAGCCTACTCAAAATGTATCTAGTTCGTTACAAACAAGTACCCAACGAGATTGTACTTCTATTAAGCAAGCAATGCGGGATACACTGCAACTTGGATACCCTGGGATACTTGCTGAAATTCATAAGGGCGGAAAAACGTGGAGTTATGCCGCTGGGATAGCGGATCTTAGCACCAAGAAACCAATGAAAACGGATTTTCGCTTTCGCATTGGCAGTGTGACGAAGACGTTCATCGCAACAGTGCTACTCCAATTAGCTGGAGAGAACCGCTTGAATCTAGACGACTCCATTGAAAAATGGTTGCCTGGTGTCATTCAAGGAAACGGATATGATAGTAACCAGATTACTATCCGGCAGATATTGAATCACACAAGTGGTATCGCTGACTACATAAAGTCAAAAGACTTTGATATTAAGGATACAAAAAAATCGTATACAGCTGAAGAATTCGTAAAGATGGGGGTTTCTCTTCCCCCAGACTTTGCTCCAGGAAAGGGCTGGTCTTATTCAAACACAGGATACGTATTACTGGGCATCCTTATTGAAAAAGTGACTGGAAACAGCTATGCGGAAGAGGTTGAAAATCGGATTATTGAACCGCTTGAATTGTCAAATACATTCCTGCCTGGCAATTCAACGGTTATTCCAGGCACCAAGCATGCCCGTGGATATGAAAGTTATGACGGAGAAAGTGTGCTAAAAGACGTTACGTATTCTAACCCAGGTAGCTCGGATGGAGATTTGATTTCTACTGCTGACGATTTAAACAAATTTTTCTCTTACTTACTCAGTGGCAAATTACTAAAGGAACAGCAACTAAACCAAATGCTTACTACAGTTCCTACTGGAATAGAAGGGATCGATGGATATGGTCTTGGAATCTATGAAACTAAGCTTCCAAACCACGTCTCGATATGGGGACACGGAGGCGGTGTTCCAGGGTTTTCTACTTTTGCTGGAGGCACACTTGGAGGCAAGCATACATTGGCTATCAATTTGAATGGCCATAAAGCTAATGGTGGTTCTGATCCTTTTAAAAATATTTTACTTGCTGAATTTAGCAAGTAGACAAAAAGGAAAGTCAGGCAAATTTTGTTATAGTTAATATACCTTTCTGGTTCAGAAAACACCTTACTTTTAAAAAGAATTAAGTTGGTAAATGCTATTAAGCTAATCAAACAAAATCCTACGTAACATGAAAAAACGTTATTCTTTCTCTAGAATCAAAGGAAAGGCTAGCGTTTTTTTTGTTGTGCAATTAAGTTAATTTAACTAGATAAAAAGGTTAGTAAAACCGAATCGGACGGTATACAATCTAGTTAGGAGTAATAGTAGAATTGGTTCATGGTATAACCTCATCGATAGCTATTCTTAATCATATTTTTTGGAGTGATTGTATGCACAAGCTTATTAAGGCCATATTGCCGGTATTATTACTGTTTATGATTCTGCCAATCTACCAGCCAGATGCTGTATCTGCGGAAGAGACGCCGCAATCTGATGGTGTCATCGTCAAGTATAAAGAGACGAGCGATGAGCCGATCAACGAGTTGATAGAAAAGGTGGAGGTTCCTAAAGGGGAATCAACCGATAACCTGATCGAGGAACTTGAAGAACAGAAAGATGTGGAATATGCAGAACCAAACTATCTGTTCAAGAAGATGGAAAGTCCGAACGATCCAGCCTACATAGACCAGTGGCACCATAAAAAGCTTGGTACGAGTGCAGCGTGGACGAAGTCAATGGGATCGAAGGAGCTGATCGTGGCGATCATTGACGACGGTATCGATCGCAACCACGAAGATTTAAAAGGGAGGATCGTCAATGCCTATGATACGATACGCAATCGGAAGCATATCGTCCCAAAAGGGGAGCATGGAACGCATATCGCTGGTATCATTGCCGGTTCTGCGAACAACGGCATAGGCGGAGCGGGTGTTGCTCCGAACGTTAAACTAATGCCGATCAACGTCTTTGATGGAGAGTATGCCGATACGGCCGATATCATTGACGCGATACATTATGCCGTTCAGCAAAAGGCAAACATCATCAATATGAGTTTAGGCGACACCAGTTATTCGGAGTCCTTGAACAAGGCCGTCCAGGAAGCCTATAAAAAAGGCGTACTGATCGTCGCAGCTGCCGGGAATGAAGGGGATATGGGGAAAAATGTACAGCGTGTGTACCCAGCTGCATTCAGCCATGTCATTTCCGTTGCTGCCACTAACTCAAGTGACAAACGTCCGAGTTATTCCAACTACCATTCAACAGTCGATATTGCGGCCCCTGGAGATGACATCCTTTCAACCTTGCCAAATGGTAAATACGGCTGGATGAGCGGAACATCGATGGCGACGCCAATGGTGGCGGGTGTAGCGGCATTGATTTGGTCCCACGAGCCCAAGCTCAACAAAACGGAGGTTGAATACCGTCTCTATGATTCAGCCGTGGACCTAGGTACAAAAGGGAAAGACATTTACTATGGAAACGGGCGGGTCAATGCCAAAAAAGCACTGGAAATGAAGACGCTGACCAAACCGTCCGTGACTGCGATATCCGATAAGGACACCAAAATCAATGGGAAAATCCCGGCTGATTTTAAAACGGGGACCGTCTCCATTTATACCGACAAAAAACAACTCGCCACAGTGAAAATCAACGGCGAAAAAACGTTTACAGCGACCATCGCAAAACAAACAGCCGGCACGACCATCTTTACTAGGCTCATCGATAAATCGGGAAATAAAAGTATACCCGTTTCATTTAAAGTGGCAGATAAAACGGCTCCTGCTAGACCGTCCGTAAATACGGTAGGTGACAATACCGTAAAAGTAACCGGCAAAGCGGAAGCGAGCTCTTCCGTTACCGTCAAAACCGGCAAAACGGTTCTAGGCAAAGCAAATTCCAACAGCGCAGGGAATTTCACCGTAACGATGTCAAAAAAACAAAAAGCCGGAAAAGTCCTATCCGTTACAGCAACCGATAAAGCGGGCAATACAAGCTCGATCAAAACCGTGACCGTCGCAGACAAAACGGCACCAAGTAAACCGACGGTCAACACAGTCACGACAAAAACGACAATAGTAACCGGAAAGGCAGAAGCTAACTCCACAGTGTACATCAGAGCATCAAAAAAAGTGATCGGCTCTGCAACAGCAACGACCAAAGGTACATTCTCGGTTAGAATCCCTAAGCAAAAAGCCGGAAAGAACCTATATATTCATGCCAAAGACAAAGCGAAAAACGTAAGCGAAGCAAGAAAAGTAACAGTTAAAAAGTGATAGAAAAACAGGAACAGCCCCCAATAATCTGATTGGGGGCTGTTCTTGTTTCAATTGAAGGGGGGAAACGAAACCGTTTTGGGCAAAAAATAAGCGATAGCCAAAACAAGATAAGCAGTCGAGGAAAATGAATGTAATGAAGGTGACGTGCAACTTTGCAGAAATTCAATAAATCAGATCTTATTGAAAATGCTATTCGTTTTAATAGAAAAATACAAATAAGGTGCTGCCATTACGTAGCACCTCAGTTCTTTAAAAATTATAGTAGCCATACAAAATCCAAACCATTTATTCTTTCTTTGATTGTAACCAGTCTAAAAAGTCATCCCTGAAAACCCTTTTGGACCTTTTTAAACGAATTAAAGGAAAATCGGGATTTCCCATGTATTCATCAGCTGTTCTTTCACTAACATTTAAATAAGCTGCCAAATGCTCTACAGTTAATAATTCCGGCAGTTGTGAAATCTCATCCGTTTCGTTCGTTATTATTTCTTCCCTTCTTTCATGATTTACGTAATTTATATGCCCTTCTCCCATGCAAACTGCTACTTTCTTAGAACACTTGGGACACGTCAGTGTATCAATTCTATCTTCCATTACAGAAAAACGAGATACTACGCCAAATAGTGTTAAACAACTTTCACATAAATAAGTATATACACCTTCCACTTTCAAATGTATCACTCCTTAGACTTATCATTTGTTAAACTAACAAATTTTATAAGGAGCTAAGTATGATATGTGGTAGGCTTAAACGCTTGGTCTATATTCCCTATATAATATCACGGAGAAATGCTTGAATCATTGGAAGATAAACGGGCTAATCCTTGCTTCAATGTAAAGTGCACACATGCAATTAATAATAATCATATTTTCACTCATATTCCAAGGGAATTAAAATCACATTTAGGTCAATTATTAAAACAATGTTACTAATTGTAAAAAGTGTGTTAAAATAAATTTTATGTTTAAAAAGACCCTTGTTTTTTTATAAAGTTGTAACAATAAGTACATCGTACTAGAGGCTGATGATGCTTAATAAGGGATGGTAAAAAATCGCATTATCATATAGTTAAAGACTCTAAAAATTTTGCAGATTATATTATCTACTCAAGTTTCTCACCTTAAAAACTTAAACTCTACAGAACTTTATCAAGGCTCTAGCTATAGGGTAACATTTGTGACGAAGTCAACGAACTCGATTTTGCTGTTCATTGGAGCAGTTGTTCGAGCTACTTTAAGATGCCTTGAAGTACGAATAAATAAACACTGAAACTAATGAAAAGTTGAGTTACCTATCTCAAATTCGAGATATTTTTCCATTTCTTAGAAATACTGGGGATATTTTTGGGGACTAAAACAAGATTGATATACAACCATATTCGAGCTTATATAACGGTTGAACAACATATGGTTCTTTTCCAAGCAAAAGATAAAAAACATTACGATTTTACTTATAGACAAGAGAGGGAGAACCAAAAGATGAGAGTTAAAAAAGCTATTATTCCAGCTGCAGGTCTCGGAACAAGATTTTTACCTGCAACCAAAGCCATTCCAAAAGAGATGTTGCCAATTGTAGATAAGCCTACCATTCAATATGTAGTGGAAGAGGCAATAGCATCTGGAATTGAAGATATCATTATTGTAACTGGAAAAGGAAAGCGGTCTATTGAAGATCATTTTGATTACGCTGTGGAATTGGAACAGAATCTTTTAGAAAAAGGGAAAAATGACTTGCTTGAAAAGGTACAAGCGTCTTCCAAGGTAAATATTCATTATATAAGACAAAAAGAACCACGTGGTCTTGGTCATGCAGTATGGTGTGCTCGTAAATTTATTGGAAATGAACCATTTGCAGTCCTACTAGGAGATGACATTGTCCAGGCTGAAACACCTTGTTTGGAACAACTCATAAATGAGTATGAAAGAACTTCTTCATCTGTAATTGGTGTACAAACAGTACCTGAAAATCAGACACATCGTTATGGAATTGTTGACCCTCTAATGAAAGAAGGTAATTGTTACCAAGTTCTTAACTTTGTAGAAAAGCCTTCTCCAGGTACAGCACCATCTAACTTAGCAATCATGGGACGATATATATTAACACCTGAAATCTTCATGTTATTAGAACAACAAGAGGTTGGAGCTGGTGGAGAAATCCAGTTAACCGATGCAATACAACAATTAAACCAAATTCAAAGTGTTTTCGCTTACGATTTCGAAGGTACAAGATATGATGTCGGAGAGAAATTAGGATTTATTCAAACTACTATAGAATTTGCATTGCAAAATGAAGAGTTAAAGAAAGATCTTCTTGGATATTTAAAAGGCATTTTAGAAAAAGAAGAGCTGTTACAGGTTAACTAATTTAATTTATATTTCTCTGTCCCGCACGGAGAATTTCTAGAGGTATTAGGCTAGTTACTACTGGCTTTTTCTTCGTGTGGGAATTAGAGAAAAATCGTAAAGAGTAAAGTGAAACAGTAACCTTTCATCAAGGAGAGAGCATTTTGGCAATTAAGAATCGTGACGATTATAACATTTATCTAGAATCTGATTTAGTAGCAAGAAAGTTGAAAAAGTGGAAGTACAGCTATAAAGTAATGCATCCAGAACTTTATTTCCAACGTCTACTTAGGAAATCAGAGTATTTAAAGACTAAGAAATTAAACAGTTCATTTTCCATGTGGAGATATAACAGGTCATTGAGAAAACTTAAAAAGGTAGGATCTATGCTAGGAATATCAATACATCCAGTGTCCTTCGGTCCAGGGTTAAAGATACCTCACAGTGGTTCTGTAATTGTTAATAAGAAGGCTCGAATCGGTAAGAATTGTGAAATTCATTCTGGAGTTAACATTGGAGCTCATAAAGGTCAGGTTCCTAAAATCGGAAATAATGTGTACATAGGACCTGGCGCCAAGATATTTGGGGGTATCAAAATCGGCAACAATGTTGCAATTGGTGCTAATTCAGTAGTAACCAAAGACGTACCTGATAATGTCACCGTTGTAGGTATTCCAGCTAAAATAATTTCTAGAAATACAGAAACTCAAGTTTTAAAAGCATATGACAAAGTGAAAAAGAAATACATGAATAAAAAATAAAATTTTTGCTATCTCTTCATATGAGCCAATGTTAATCAAATCAGGAAATTCAATCAACATCAGTGCTTCCCTTTACAATTAGAGCTAATCATACAAAAGATAATAAGTGTATGGCTATGGGGAAAATAAGGAGGAGTAGGAGTATCAAAATGCGTGAGAGAAAAGAAAATGAACTGGCATTTAATAATGTCACCTGGGATGGGGTAAATCTACAAATTACTTTTGCTAAAGAAATTTTAGATAATATAGATACATTTCAACTTCAAATTCAAAGTCGGTATAGTAATAAGAAAAGAATTGTATCTTACAAGCGTAAAGCGTTATTAAAGGAGCACATAATTATAATTCCTTTAAAGGAACTTGAAGGGTTAGACAAGGGACGTTGGGACTTCTTTATTGAAGTTGAAAGCAATAAAGATGTTCGTAAGAAGAGAATAGGCCTATATGCTGCACGTGCAGCATCTGAATTAATACGCTATTTAAAGCCCATTATTAATAATGGAACACAGGCTTTTATTCCTTATCTAACAGAAAAAAATGGTTTATCTATCCACAGCGCTAATATGCTGCAACTGGAAGACATTAGTTATAATGTTATACGTCTTTCTAAACAAGTATTGAGTGTAAAAGAAACAGATACAAAAGTATTCCTCAACTTTTCTGAGACTTTAAATAATAACATAAACGATACGAGACTTGTTATGAAAAGCGGGGACAGTGTTTTTGTTCTTCCCATGAATATAGATACTGATGGAAAAACTCTTATAGTCAGTAAAAAAGACCTTCATTCGGTTTCACTAAAAGGAAAATGGAACTTATATTTACAAATTACCAAAGGCCATATACTAGAACGCTATGGTATAAATGTTCAAGTGAAAAACCAAGATGATGAAATGAAGTTTCTTGTAAGAAAACAAGTAAAACAAATGTCCACGATTATTCAACATATTAAAGGGCAAGTGGATGCAGAAAATCTAAGGGTTGAGGATGGATATATAACATTTGATATATCGTCAAAAGAATTGAAGCATGCAAATAAGGTTGAATTTTATCTAAAGAAAAGACAAGAGCCTGAAATAATAACGCTTGATGTAAAAAGGACCGTATCCGGGGGGAAAGAACAAATCATCATTCCGGCTTCACAGTTGAAAGAAAAGATTGCTGTTATAAGCCGTTGGGATTTGTATATGGAACTCTCCCATGATCACGTGAAAGTGAACAGACGGATAGGAAACTACAACGTTATGCCTTTGTCAGAGAAAGATAAGCGTGCAGGGTATTTAATGCTAAATGAAGCCGTAGGTATATCACCATATCTGACAAAAGATAACGAGTTCTCATTATATTTTTGTACTGAAGAACAGTATATGAATTCAAAGTATCCTGCAAAAACAAAACTTCATGAAGTATCTATGAATAAGGAAGGATTACTGCAACTTACTGCCTCTATTCATGTAAAAGAAACAAATGATTTTGTAGTAGACCATGTAACACTAAGGTTACGACAGGATAAGAGCCAGGTAATTGAGGTCCCTTGTGCTAAAGAAGTGTCACAGGACAAGAATAGTAGAAAGGTCAAAGCAGAATTAAATATTAGTCAGTTAGAATTAGAGCAATTTTATTGGGATTTTTTCATTACAATTACTCTAGGTAATGGTGATAAACGCCATGTACGTCTTAACAATGATAATTATTTAATTAGTAAAAAATTGAAACATGGTATGTTTCGATATACGATAAATAC
This sequence comes from Peribacillus sp. AS_2, assembly GCF_026891895.1. Taxonomy (NCBI): domain Bacteria; kingdom Bacillati; phylum Bacillota; class Bacilli; order Caryophanales; family Bacillaceae; genus Peribacillus; species Peribacillus sp. AS_2. The sequence goes on along the minus strand of NZ_JAPTGA010000007.1, from coordinate 266,664 downwards.
CCCGGATGAATATATGATTTATCCCTATATTACTATGAATGATTGTCTGAGTTTAACCTATCGACAAATAGGTGAATTTGAGTCTTTCAAGCATAAGATTAACGAGTATACGGCCTATTTCCTATACATTCTTTTGGGTTGGTACTTTGCATGGAAGCCAATTTGGCTTATTCATGAAAAGTATTCCGAAACGGCTCAAGATAATAGTTTCTATTTCTTCAAATATTGTTATGAAAATCATTATAATAAAAAGATATACTATGTGATTAAAAAGGGATCAGCTGATGAAAAAAATTTAGCCCCCTATAAAAAGCGCATCGTTTATTTTATGAGTGTCAAACACCTCCTCCTATTACTTGGATCAAAGCTAATTGTATCTTCGGAGACAAAAGGTCACGGGTATGCATGGAGGGTTTCCCAAGGAGCTATCCGGGAATTTTTAAATGAGAAGAAATATGTGTTTTTACAACATGGAGTACTAGGTTTGAAAAGGGTCGATAATACATTTAAAGCAAATTCATCCAACGGTGCAGACCTATTTGTAGTATCCTCTGATTTTGAAAAAGAAATCGTAAAAAGCTATTTTGGATACAATGAAGAAAATGTCATTGTTACAGGCCTGTCAAGATGGGATGCATTAGAGGATAAATCGCTTCAAAATACAAAAAAAGAGATTTTCTTAATGCCTACATGGAGAAATTGGCTTGAAGAGGTAGAGGATGATAAATTTGTTTTATCTGATTATTATCATGAATATAACAGTTTAATACAATCAGAAAAGCTCTCCCAATTATTAAAGGAAAATGATATCACATTAAACTTCTATGTCCATCCAAAATTTATGCCGTATGTTGCAAATTTCACTAGTTCTCATGAGCATATTAATGTTATACAATTTGGCGAGGCAAAAATTAATGATTTAATTATGCGCTCAAGTTTATTGATTACAGATTACTCTAGCGTAGCTTGGGAGACATATTATCAAAAGAAACCCGTTCTCTTCTTTCATTTTGATTTGGATAAGTATATAGAGAATCAGGGTAGCTACATGGATTTAAGAAATGATGTTTTTGGAGAGGTTGCTTACAACTCTTCAGAGTTAGTTGATAAATTAAGAGTTTATATAAACAATGGGTTTAAAGAAAAAGAAGAATTCAGTTCAATTAGAAACAATTATTTTAAACATGTTGATCACGATAACAGCTCAAGGATTTATAAGTATATCAGTGAACGTGAAAAATCACTTGTTAAATCGGATGGAATTCTAAAAGTCTTGAAAAGAAGTTACCTTCTTAAATATGTTTGGAGAAAGTACAAGCAAAATCCAATTGTTGGCCGGATTGGCATGAGCATGTTAAATATATTAAGGTGAAAACTTGAAATGCCGTTAGTTTTAAATTTTAACGGTAAAAATAAAAGCCCCTAGGATTTAAACTAGGGGCTTTTATCTATGGATTTGGTACCGGCTAATCAGCTGCAGTATTTGTTTCTAATGATTTTGAGGGTGAATTAATAAAGGAATTTGAAGAAGCATTCACGTTCTTTCTGAATTCTATAGTTTTCCCATATAGAACTATTGGGGAACCTAATGTATCTACGAAGTCATTATTGTGTATTTCAAACTTAGCAATCACTAATGCCCCTTTTGAGCTTTTATCCTTTCCATTCTTCGTATAGTAATAGTTACCTAGACTATCAATCTGAATTCCTTGTGCACATTCTATGAATTGATTTTCTTTTATAAGAATGTCTTTCCAATTATGTCCTCGTACAGCTGCATATGTCATTTTTTCAAAGGTATTTTCTATAATTTGAATGTTTGTGTATGGTCTATTATGGGACGCTGAATGACTGCCTACGCCAACCCCCCACGGATTCATATTTCTTACGTGCGAATTCCCAAAATAGTTATGTTCTATCCTAACGTTTTTAGTTACAGTAAAGTCTACACTCCCAAATCGTCGAAATGCTTTATCAGATATCATCCCATCAATCTGAATGGCTTCAGTGTAATCTTCATTACTCGAACGAGATCCTAAAAACTTACTATTTCGTATGAGAACATTTTTATTACCTGCTAAATCTATTGCATGGCCACCTACTATGTTCTTTAACACGGTATCCCGGATAAGGATATTATGACCATGGGCAAAACCAAACACAGAAGGAGTTCGTAGTTTTATATCCGCTCCCCCAGCGTCCCAAATCCCGCCATCTATAATAATGTTGGAATTTCCATTATAACCATGGTAAGTAGCTTTAAAATCTCCATTCAACAACATAATGTCATTATTTGAGTCAGCTTTTTGCAGAATTGTTTTAGATGGAATTTTAAGCCATGTATTACTATAAATGTGTAATGATTTTTTCAGTGTGTATTTTCCTTTAGGTAATAATACTTTTATAGGTGTATCCGAATCTCTTGCAGTGTTCAATGCTTTTTGAATCTGTTTACTTGCATCACTTCCGTGTGGGATTGATACTGGGATTGTTTTATAGTCTTTTTGCAAAAGGTGCAATATCTCTTCCGTAAAAGGTTTCCGGATTGTAGATTGCTCGATTGTCTTTCCTGAAGACCTATCCGGGGTGGGAGGTGAAAAAGGATTCCATAATTTGAACAGCACTACGGAGCCTACAATAATAAATAAGATGACTGATATTTTCTTCAATTTTTTCAACCTTCATTCTTTGGGTATGCTACCGATAATTCCTTGCATCATGCAGTCTTGGAGAGGTATGGTTTATTGGCTTTCACTAATGGAATAAAATTTATTGAGCAATTTGCTTACACCAGCCTTACGATCCTTACGAAAACCTTCTTATGACGCTGAAGCTAGGCGTAATTCATCTCTTTCTATATGTAAACCACGTGAATTCATTTGTTGCCTTGGCAGAAAGCGATCAGGATATAGTAAATTGAATATCATTGGAACCCAAAAGGTGTTTTACGGTCCGAACAGCTTTTTTATTAGAAGGAGATATGACAGACACGTCATGCTAATCTACAGAAATATAAAAAGGTTTGCGACGTTGGATTCTCGTGAGTATATGCGAGATCGTTTTATTTCCAAATTGGATAGAGTTTTTCGATCATCTTTCCTTCGTTGGTCTATTATAACATCATCCTAGTATTATACACTTCCTAACTATTATATCTGCTCATACCACATAATCGCAGTATCCAAATCAGTTAACAGCCAATCCAACATGAGTAATTGCTGTCAGTATCCCCCTGATAATGAATATACCCTTTTAAGGTGAGGGCAAACGGTACTTTTTTTGGACAAAAAAAAGAAGCAATAGCCAATATTGCTTCTGGTTTACATATATCGACCTCATGAAATTCTTTAAATCTCACCCTCTTCAAGCCTCCTATTATACTCAATTTTACTGATCAATCCCTTTGCATTACAGGTGAGACAATCTGTATAAATATCGTAGGCACCTGTACCTGCACAAACATGGCATTTAACATGAGTTTCCGGTATATCCTTATGCATGAATGAAAACACTTTTCCAATATACTGCAGAATAATCATTCCCAAAACTCCTTTTTTTTCTATCATACAACGAAAAAGAGAGAAGGAAACAGGAAATACAATAACATTACTTAAAACAAATAAAACCATAACATAGTTTACATGGGGTTAAAAAATTGAAGGGGGTTCGTTTTTAGTATTAGGTTTCCATGCTCCTAGAGTTAGTCTCGACCAAAGCAAAACAAAAAGAGCCCTAGGGCTCTAAAATAAACTATTAATGATCAATTTTATCCATCCAATAAAAGAAATCCATAACGGTATGCTCAAAGATGTACCAAACAAAAGTCCTTTAAAGAAATTCCCTTCATTTTCACCTACCATATTGAACACACCTTTCGGCTTGGCTTTCTTGTGACAATTATAATTGAAAGCGCTTTCTTTGTGTATGAGGCATTTGAAGCAATTACTTTACAATTTAATCCTTAAGAGAAAGAAGACAAGTTGAATCGGTCGTTTTGCTCATGAAATATAAAAATATTGCAGCTTCTTAATCAGGTTCAGCAAATCAAATGTGAGTAAAAGTTGTATTATGTATTCCCCTGGTAATAAAATACCCCTTAAAAGAAGAAGACGGTACTATAACAATGTCGAGTTATGTCGGAAAAAATTGGAAGAATATTCTTTATCGTAAAAAATTTGATAGTTATAATTAATGATAGAAAAATAACCGAAAAAAGTGAAAAAGAGATAGGTAAGTACTCAGATAAGAGTTTTACTCTATTTTAGACTTCCATGTCAGTCACTAATGTTCCAATAGGGGAGGTAAAGATGAAGAAATATGGTTTAATCATTATCGCTGGAATTTGCTTAGCAGTACTGGTTTTTGGCCATCTGCATTGGAAAAACATAAGTCAGGGAGCAGGGATAGAGGCTAGGGAAGCTGCAGCGAAAGTAAAAGAAGTGGAAAAAGAAGAAAGGGAAGTATTAATCCAAAGTTTAAAACCGGAAAATAATAAAAAGCAGCCGTTAATAGATTACCTGCATTATAAGTCGCTTACGCAAGAAAGGGTTATTGTTTCCCTATTGGGAAGTAACGGTACTTCAGGAACCGGGGCAAGTAATACTTCCAATAGTTGGGCTGGACGCTTAGAGAAGAGTCTGCGAGCAGATCGTGATGATTTAGAAACACTAAGTTTCATTAATCATGGACATGAAGGGTATTCAACAGAGGATTTGATAAAAGGAAAGAAAATTGAAGAGGTCATACAAGATGATCCCGATCTGATAATTTTTGAAAATTCGCTAATAAATAATCATTATCAATCATTAAGCTTGGAACAGACGAAAAAAGATTTGGAAAGCATCATGACAAAGTTACAAAAAGAGCTGCCAAATGCAAAGATTCTTATTATTTCACCAAACCCGATTGCAAATAGTAAAACGGAGAACAGTTTAGGATTGAATTATTTGGATTATATTCAAGCTTCCGAGCAGGTCATCAAATCTAATAAATGGACTTATATGAATAGTAAAGAAGAGATAGAAAAGAAACTAAAGAATAAGAATATGAGATTGGCTGATATATTGACTAATGATAACATACATCCCAATAATCAAGGGCATTACATATGGTTCGAGGTGATGCAGGAATATTTTAAGTTAAAGTAGTATATATAAAAGGGGGAAACGTGGCTATATCGACGTTTCCCCCTTTATTTTATCCATTGCACTAAAAGAAAGCGGTATCATAATTTCTCAAGCCTTAAAGACATCATTTTCTACCTTGAATAAATTCGCGCATTTCTTCTTTCGATACACCTGAACCCATAACATCCTGCATGATTTCCATCCACTCTTCATCCATGACCTTGTCTGCTTGTTCATTCAACAGAGCATCCACTTTAATACAAAGGATTTTAGCGATCTTTTCCAAAACTAAAATAGTAGGGTTTGTTTGAAGGTTTCTTTCAAGTGAGCTTATATAGGATTTGGCAACGCCGGATTTTGATGAGAGTTCACTTATTGACATTTTTCTTTCTTCCCTAAGCGACTTAACTCGGTAACCTATCATATAGACCACACCTAACCATTATTATGAAAATAATATACTAATTTATACTATACTTTCAGTTTACACATTTTCCTTTTATTTTTAATGATAACTAGGCACTAAAATACTTGACAATATTATATGTATAAACGGATTTTTCCGTTTTGGTAGGCATTTAGATAGGTTAGTTTCTAGTAAATATTGTAAAAAACGACAATGAGCTAACAAAAATTGGGAATGAGTGTATACTTAGGTTTATTGAAAATTTAAGTCAAAAATATTCTGGTACATGTATAATATATATATGTTTAATACAGTATTTCAAATTTAGGAATTATTTCCTTTGTATTGCCATTTTTTTTTTTGTAAAATTACTAAGGGATTTGAAAAGAATTCATTCATTGTAAGTTTCATGTAAATTTCCTTGAAAATACATAATAATAGGTAATATTATGGTATAATGCAATAGGTCATTTTTAACATATCAGGAGGATGAAATGGAAGAAACTATTAGTATTCAAGATATTTTTAAAACATTAAAGAAACGTTGGAAGCTAATCATGCTGCTGACATTAATTGCCGCTTTGATTAGTGGAACGATTTCTTATTTCTTATTAACACCCGTTTATCAATCATCAACACAGATACTCGTTAATCAGAAGCAATCGGAAAACCAATTGGACTCTACACAAATCCGATCTAATATCGATATGATCAATACATACAGTGTTATCATAAAAAGCCCTGCCATTTTGGAGAAGGTCATTGATGAGCTTGAATTGAACCAAAGCGTAGATCAACTTAGTCAAAAAATGACGATTAACAGTCAAGAAAATTCACAAGTCTTCTCATTAACGGTTCAAGATAGTAATCCGGCCAAGGCAGTTGAGATTGCCAACACGGTTTCTTCTATTTTTCAAAAGGAAATCAAAGATATTATGAAAGTCGACAATGTTAGCATACTTGCTAAGGCAGAAATAAAGGAAAATCCTACTCCTGTAAAACCAGATCCATTATTGAATATCGCTATTGCAGTTGTAGTGGGATTGATGGCTGGAATAGGCTTGGCATTCCTATTAGAGTATTTGGACAATACAATTAAGGACGAGGATGATATAGAGAGACACCTTGACTTGCCATTACTTGGATCTATTCAAAAAATATCGCAACATAAATAAAGAACCATTCAGTGACATTAAGAAAGGAAGTGGGATTTTTGAGAAGTAAAGATGAAAAACAGGTGAATTTAATTGCGCAGACTAATCCTAAATCACCTATTACTGAACAATATCGATTAATTAGGACAAACATACAATTCTCTTCAGTGGATAAAGAAATCAAAACGATTGTGGTTACTTCATCGGAGCCTAATGATGGGAAATCGACGACAGCTGCCAACCTAGCGATTGTGCTTGCTCAAGAAGAGAAAAAAGTATTACTTGTGGATGCAGACTTAAGGAAACCATCGGTCCATTATGCTTTTAACCTTAGTAATATACATGGACTTACTAGCGTATTGACAAAGAAAATGGATTTCAGAAAAACTATCTTGAATTCAAATGTTTCAAATTTAGACATTTTAACAAGTGGGCCGATACCACCTAATCCTTCAGAGTTATTAAATTCAAAAGCGATAGAAACAGCCATTGATGAACTAAAAGAAATCTATGATTATATCATTTTTGATACACCGCCCGTGCTGGTAGTGCCGGATTCCCAGATTGTAGCCAATAAATGTGATGGCGTGATCATGGTAGTGGCGAGCGGCAAGACAAACAAACAAAGTGCAGTGAAAGCAAAGGAGCTTTTAGTGAAAGCTAATACATCCTTGCTTGGAGTCGTTTTGAATGGCGTTGAAACGGATAACAGCAATTATTATTACTATCAATCTTAACGAAATAAAACGTTTTTCGACAAAATAACACCCTGTTTAATGGAAGTTTTATATGCTACTATTAGTCAGGGTATTAATTCCTATTTTCTGGTAGTCGGGGCCTTTTTTTCTATTTATTTTATAAAGGAAGTGTATGAAATTTGATCGACATACATTGTCACATTCTCCCTGGAGTGGATGATGGAGCAGCGGACATGAAGGAAAGCTTCAATATGGCAAGAAAAGCAGTAGAAGCAGGAATCACTCATATCTTTGCCACGCCACATCACTTAAATGAGAAATATGTAAATGTTAAAAGTGACATAATTGACCGGGTAGTGAGGTTAAATGAGAGTTTTCAACTAGAAAAAATTCCCCTTACCATTCATCTCGGACAAGAAGTAAGAATACACCGGGACATATTTACTTCACTTGAAAAGGAAGAAATCCTAACGTTAGACGATAACGGTACATATATGCTGCTAGAGCTCCCGTCGGGAAGGGTTCCTTCGTACACACAAGAAGTGATATATGAGCTGCTGCTGAAAGGAATAACACCAATTATCGTACATCCGGAGAGAAATAAGGAATTGATCGAGAATCATAAACTATTATTTGAATTGGTCCAGGAAGGCGCGTTAACTCAAATTACTTCTGGCAGTATCATCGGGGACTTCGGTAAAAATATTCAATCATTTTCAAAAAAGATAATTCAACATAATCTGGCTCATTTTATTGCAACAGATGCACACAATATAGGGTCTAGAGGGTTCACGTTACAGCAAGCCTATGAAACCATCACAAAGGCATACGGAATACAACGTACATTTTATTTCAAAGAAAACACTGAACAATTATTAAAGTACCAATGCCTTACTGTTGAAAAACCAGTGCCATTCAAAAAGAGAATTTTGGGAATATTTTAGAAAGATAGATTATTGGAAAAAGTTACATAGTAGAAAAAATTTTGCCATCATGTATGTTTCCTACGTTATATATCTACTGGATGTAAATTATAGATTGGTAAATTACCTTCATATAGATTAGTAACCCGTTCAACGACAAATAACCCTAAGGTCATAAGGACATAAAAAAAGGCAAACAAAAAGAAACTTACACAGTATATTTCATTTTTATATAAAAATCATGTGAAATAAAATACAATTCGTTAAAACTGTATTTAAATAGAGAATAAATCAAACAATATTAAAGGGGGAAATGTGGTTGGCCTACCGAAAACGATTAACACTTCTGGCCCTATTAGACTCATTAATAGTATTATCGGCCATTTATGTAAGTTATTTATTCTTGTATCCCTATTTGGAAATATTTAAATTACCAACGCTCTTAGTCACATCAGTCTCTCTATTAATCAGCCATCATTTTTTTGCTTCTATTTATAAATTGTATAAAAAGGCCTGGGAATATGCGAGTATTGGAGAGTTATTGTCCATCGTTAAAGCCGTAAGCCTATCGGTTATCACAGTTATCGCCATCCAGTTAATTGTTTTTCAGGATGTTTATGTAAGGGCCATGGCGTTGACGTGGATGATGCATGTTATCCTAATAGGCGGTTCCCGTTTTTCGTGGAGAATGCTGCGTGACCGTTTGATAAATAATCAAAAGGAAACCAGAAACACATTGGTAATCGGGGCGGGTTCTGCTGGAACCATGGTTGTCCGTCAACTTCTTAATAATCATGATACGGAACTTAAACCAGTGGCATTCATTGATGATGATCCGAAAAAAGATAAGCTAGACATATTAGGAATACCCGTTGTCGGCAACTCGAAACATATCCCTGAAATGGTTGAAAAATACCATATTGATAATATTGTCATTGCGATTCCTTCATTAAGTAAAAAAGAATTGAAGGTCATCTTTGATGAATGTGTGAAAACGAATGCAAAAACACAAATCATGCCGATGCTTGAAGATATTATGTTGGGGAAAGTAGCGGTTAATCAGTTTAAAGAAGTGGAAGTTGAAGATCTTTTAGGAAGAGAACCCGTTGAATTAGATATTAATAGTATTTCTGAATATGTAACTGGCAAGACCATACTAGTAACTGGAGCTGGAGGATCTATTGGTTCGGAGATTTGCCGTCAAATATGCAGATTCTCTCCGGGAACTCTTATAATACTTGGACATGGAGAAAATAGCATTTATCAAATTGACATGGAACTGAAAAAGCTATATGCCGATCAAATAGAGATCATACCTGTCATTGCAGATATTCAAGATCGAGATAGAATGTTTGAAGTGATGGACACCCACCGACCTGATGTTGTTTACCATGCGGCTGCGCACAAACATGTTCCACTAATGGAATACAATCCTCGTGAAGCTGTTAAGAATAACGTTTTTGGTACAAAGAATGTTGCAGAAGCAGCAGATACTTTTGGTGTAGGGGCGTTTGTGATGATTTCATCTGATAAAGCAGTTAACCCAACAAACGTCATGGGTTCGACCAAGCGTATAGCCGAAATGATCATCCAGCAGTTAGCAAAAAATAGCACAACGAAATTTGTTGCCGTTCGCTTCGGAAATGTTTTAGGCAGCAGAGGAAGTGTCATTCCTTTATTTAAAAAACAAATCCAGGCAGGTGGCCCAGTAACTGTCACACATCCAGACATGACTAGGTATTTTATGACTATTCCTGAAGCATCTAGATTAGTCATTCAGGCCAGTTCTTTGGCTAGAGGTGGAGAGATCTTCGTTCTAGATATGGGTGAACCAGTTAAGATTGTAGAATTAGCGACTAACCTTATCCAGTTATCAGGTTATTCCATAGACGAAATTGGAATCGAATTCTCAGGAATCCGTCCTGGTGAAAAAATGTATGAAGAACTTTTAGGGGAGAAAGAGGTTCATAGTGAAGCTGTGTTCCCTAAAATCTTTATAGGAAAAGCGGTATTGGAACAGGAAGAGGAAATTCAATATCTTTTAAACTCTTATGATGATTTTTCCATAACAGAACTTAAAGATTTCGTTATAAATTTAGCAAATCGAAGAAAGAACAAAGCTTTATCGGCAGTGAAATAGCCATAAGTAGGAGGACTAATAAGTGAAGAAAATCACAAAAGCAATCATTCCTGCAGCGGGTTTGGGTACACGGTTTTTACCTGCTACTAAAGCGATGCCTAAGGAGATGCTGCCAATCGTTGATAAACCAACGATTCAGTACATAGTAGAGGAAGCTGTTGCATCAGGTATAGAGGATATTATTATTGTTACTGGAAAAGGTAAACGTGCGATTGAAGATCATTTTGATTACGCTCCAGAGCTCGAACAAAATCTAATGGAAAAAGGAAAAGTAGAGTTGCTCAATAAGGTACAATATTCTTCTAAACTTGCTAATATCCATTACATTAGACAGAAGGAACCAAAAGGATTAGGTCACGCTGTATGGTGTGCACGTAAATTCATTGGTGACGAACCATTTGCCGTACTTTTAGGTGATGATATTGTTCAGAGTGAAACTCCTTGCCTAAAGCAGTTAATTAATCAGTTTGAGGAAACAAACAATTCAGTTATCGGAGTTCAAACTGTACCTAAAGAAGAAACAAACCGCTATGGTATAATAGACCCCGCTGTTCAAGATGGAAGACTATATCAAGTTGAAAACTTTGTAGAAAAACCAGCCTTAGGAACAGCTCCTTCCAATCTAGCAATAATGGGAAGGTATATCCTTACTCCTGAAATCTTCAGTATGCTTGATCAGCAAGAAGCTGGTGCAGGCGGGGAAATTCAGTTAACAGATGCGATTCAACAGTTAAACCAAATACAGCAAGTTTTTGCTTATGATTTTGAAGGAAAACGATATGATGTTGGGGAGAAGGTAGGGTTTGTGAAAACAACGATAGAGTTTGCCCTGCAAAATGAAGAAATCAAGGATGATTTAGTAAAGTTTTTAGAACAAACGGTTAAGGACATTTCCTCAGAAAAGATTAATGCATAAGAATAATTATGTTTTTCGTGAAATATGATTCATATAGTGTTACCCAAGGAAGATTTAACAGGTGAAACATCAAGTAATATCTCTACATCTATTTTCCTTGGATACTCTTTACCCCCCTTTACCCCTATATTAATAGTGGCTAGATGGAGAAAGAACTTGTTGAAAAATATCTACATATAAAGTGACTTATTATAGGAAGGAAGTTTTAGAGATGAAGGATCGATTATTCCTATCATCACCACATATGAGTGATGAAGGTTATGAAATGGAATATATAAAGGAAGCTTTTGATACGAATTGGATTGCACCTCTTGGGGAAAACGTCAATCAATTTGAAATAGAATTGGCAAATAAGGTAGGAAGTAAAGCTGCTGCAGCACTATCTTCAGGCACAGCCGCAATCCATTTAGCTCTTAAAGCAGCAGGAGTTGAAGAAGGAGATATTGTGTTTTGTCCTACATTAACATTCTCAGCAACGGTCAACCCGGTAATTTATCAAAAAGCCATTCCTGTTTTTATAGATAGTGATTATGAGACTTGGAATATGTGTCCTAAAGCTTTGGAGGATGCTTTTGAGAAGTATCCCGAAGTGAAAGCAGTAATTGTAGTGCATCTTTATGGAATTTCTGCAGATATGGATAAGATTATGGAGATTTGCAATAAACATAATGTAGCGGTAATTGAAGACGCTGCTGAAAGCTTAGGTACCTATTATAAAGGGAGACATACTGGAACCTTTGGGGATTATGGGATTTTCTCTTTTAATGGGAATAAGATTATCACTACTTCAGGCGGTGGGATGCTAGTTTCTAATAATGAAGAGCGTATTGCTAAGACAAGGTTTTGGGCGACTCAGAGTAGGGACCAAGCAAGGCACTATCAACATAGTGAATTAGGATTTAATTACCGGATGAGCAATGTAGTAGCTGGGATTGGCAGAGGGCAGCTAAAGGTATTAGATCAGAGAGTTGAGAAGAAGAATTATATCCTTGAGTTTTATAAGAGAGAACTTGGTGAACTTGATGGTGTAGAGTTCATGCCTAGTAATGAGTGGGATAAACCGAATTATTGGTTAAGTTCTATGACTTTGAATGGTTTGGTTAGACCGATAGATATAATGGAGGCTCTTGAAAAAGAGAACATAGAGTCAAGACCAATTTGGAAGCCTATGCATATGCAGCCGTTTTTTGAGAAGTATGACTTTGTTGGAACAGATGTTTCAGAGAAGCTGTTTGAGAATGGTGTTTGTTTGCCTTCCGATACCAAGTTAACGGATGAGAATTTGGAGAGAGTTGTAGAAATTATAAAAGGGTTGTGGGAAAGGTAATGAAACCTTCTAAGCATGGTATTTATAGAAGATTTGTAAAAAGAACGATGGATTTCATGCTATCTTTGCTAGCTATTTTAATCCTTAGTCCTATCCTATTAATTGTTGCTGTTCTTGTAAGAGTGAAGTTGGGTAGCCCAGTGTTGTTTAAACAAAAAAGGCCAGGACTGAATGAGAATATTTTTATGATGTATAAGTTTAGAACAATGACGGATGAGAGAGATGAAAATGGTGAGTTACTTCCTGATAGTTTGAGGCTTACTAGGTTTGGGAGATTACTGCGTTCTACATCTCTCGATGAACTACCGGAATTATTTAATATTCTAAAAGGAGACATGTCTATTGTAGGTCCAAGACCATTGCTTATAAGATATTTACCTTACTACACTGAACAAGAAAAACAACGACACAGTGTAAGACCTGGATTAACAGGTTTATCACAAGTAAATGGTAGAAATCTTTTAGAGTGGAATAAACGTCTCTGTCTTGATGTTCAGTATTCACAAAGCGTGTCTTTTTTACAAGATATTCACATTATTTCCCTTACAATTAAACGAGTAGTTCAGAGAAGGGATATTGCTGTAGGAAGTCAACATGTACTTAAAAGTTTAGATGTAGAAAGAAGTGTATCAGACCATGGAGATAATTAAGTTAAAAATTGAAGATGTTGAAAGATATAACATAGATATTAGGATTATGCTTAAGCAGTCTTATGAAAAGAGTTTTCCAGAAAAAAGTTTTGATGCAGCTTCTTTTTTTACCAGAGTACAATCACTTAAAGCCTATATGGCTGACGGAAAAGCGATTGTATATGGAATAAAAAATAAAGAAAGACTAGCAGGTTTTGTTTGGTTTTTTGAAAAGGATAACCAGGGATACAATTTGATTCATATTAATCATTTTGTTGTGCATGAGGATTTTAGACGTGTTGGAGTCGGGAAAGTTCTTTGGGATGCAGTTGAAGGTTATGCAACTAAAAAAGGGATAGATGAAATCGAGTTACTTGTTACTAAAAATAACAAAGATGCTGTTAATTTCTATGATAAAAGGAATTTCCAAGTTGAAAGGCTTGTCATGAAAAAGAGGTTGTAAATATGCAAGATATATATTTTGAATCAAACTATGGAAAATTATATGAGAGAATAGAAAATGGCACATGCGAAATTTTTAAGTATAGTAGTTTTTTGGGAAATGTTTATCATATGTTCTTAAAGCGTAAAATTCCATTGTGTGTTAATGATGGTAAATCATACTTTGATATAGTAACACCGTATGGATATGGAGGCCCTTTGATAACAGATTTCAAGGAAGGGTATAAAAATGAATTACTAAACGGATTCAAACAGGAATTTCAAAAATACTGTAATGAAAATAATATCGTAAGTGAATTTGTGAGATTTCATCCGTTAGCAGACAATGCTCAAGATTTCAAAGAAATTTATAAAATAGAAAATATCAGAACTACTGTCGGAACTAACATAAGTGACTATACAGATCCTGTTTTGAGTGAATTCTCTAAAAGTGCTAGAAAGAGCATACGGAAGGCATTGAATTCTGGAGTGACATATAAGATAACAGAGAAACCAAATAGTATAAATAACTTCAAACAAATATACTATTCTACAATGGATAGAAACGGAGCATCAAATTATTATTATTTTGATGATATTTACTTTAATTCTTGTTTAGAGCTTTTCAAAGATAATATTATCTTAGTAGAAGTTAATTATGAAGATAAGACTATAGCAAGTGGTTTTTACTTTGTATATGGGAAGATCATCCATGCTCATTTATCTGGAACATTACAAGATTACTTACACCTTTCTCCAGCGTATATTATTAAATATGCAACAGTGAAGTGGGCGAAAGAAAATGGTAAAGATATAGTCCATTATGGTGGAGGCACTAGTAATAGTAAAGAAGACCCGTTGTATCAATTTAAAAGAAAGTTTGGAAGGAATTCTGAGTTTGAGTTTTATATTGGTAAAAAAGTATGGAATAGAGAAATTTATAATGAACTATGTGAAAAAAAAGAAATTGGTGAAGAGTTAGATTTTTTTCCAGCGTATAGAAAAAACAGTGTATAAAGTAAATTCTTTTAAATTAAGGATGATAAAATGAATATACTATTTTTATCAATTGGCAGATTGAATAATATTGAAGATAGAGGCCTTTATACAGATTTGTTAAGGCAATTTAGAGATAATGGTCACAAGGTTTATGTTGTTAGCCCAAGAGAAAAAAGGTTAAAAAAACCGACAGAATATGTAAATGAAAAAGGAGTGCAGTTTCTGAGAGTCAGAATTGGTAATATTACAAAAACCAATCTCCTTGAGAAGGGTATTTCAACTTTAATGATAGAAAGTATATTTTTAAGAGCTATTAAGAAATATTTGAAGGATATAAAATTTGATATGGTAATTTATACAACTCCCCCTATTACATTTGAAAGAGTTATTAGGTATGTTAAAAAGAGAGATAGTGCAAGTACTTATCTATTGTTAAAAGACATTTTCCCTCAAAATGCAGTTGATTTAAATATGATTAGCAAAAACAGTCTTTTATACAAATATTTTAGATTCAAAGAAAAAAAATTGTATAGTCAGTCGGATTATATTGGTTGCATGTCACAAGCAAATGTAGATTTTATTTTGAAAAATAATATGGAGGTATCTCCAGAGACAGTTGAGGTATGTCCAAATAGCATAGATCCCTTAATGATAAAGAAAGATGAGAAAAAGATAAGAGAAATAAAAAAAAGGTACAACATACCACAGGATAAAACTGTATTCATATATGGAGGTAACCTTGGTAAACCACAGGGTATTGATTTCTTAATTGATTGTTTAAAAGCTAATAAAGAAAATTCACAAGTGTATTTTGTTATAGCTGGTTCAGGGACAGAATTTAATAAGCTTAAAGCCTATTTTAATAACGAACAACCGTCTAATGCGCAAGTGTTTGAACAATTACCAAAAGAGGATTATGAAGTTCTGGCAAATTCATGTGATGTAGGATTAATATTTCTCGATAAGCGATTTACAATACCAAATTTTCCATCCAGAATTCTATCATATATGCAAGCTTCCATGCCAGTGTTAGCAGCAACAGATGTTAATACAGATATTGGAGAAGTGATAGAAGAGGGACAATTTGGTTATTGGTGTGAGAGCAATGATGTTGAGCAATTCAATAAAAAGTTACAAGAATTATGTGACATTAAATTAAGAAAACAGATGGGTATAAACGCTAGACGGTACTTAGAAGATAACTATACAGCAAACCACTCTTATGAAATAATAATGAATCATTTTAAATAACCTGAAAAGAGGCATATGCATGTTTAAGGATAAAACTTTATTAATAACAGGTGGCACGGGTTCTTTCGGAAATGCAGTTATGGAACGATTTTTGGATAGCGATATCAAGGAAATCCGTATTTTCTCACGAGATGAAAAAAAGCAAGATGATATGAGAAAATTATATAAAAATGAAAAATTAAAATTTTATATCGGTGACGTTAGGGATGTTGCAAGTGTAAAGAATGCTATGCACAATGTCGATTATGTTTTCCATGCAGCTGCTCTTAAACAAGTGCCTTCTTGTGAATTCTTTCCATTAGAAGCTGTAAAAACTAACATTTTAGGAACGGATAATGTTTTAACAGCGGCTATAGATTATGGAGTCAAAAAGGTAATTTGTCTTTCAACTGACAAAGCAGCGTATCCAATTAATGCTATGGGGATATCAAAAGCAATGATGGAAAAGGTTTTTGTTGCTAAAGCAAAAACTGTTGATCCAGAAAGAACGCTTATTTGTGGAACTAGGTATGGTAATGTAATGGCCTCTCGTGGATCTGTAATACCTTTATTTATTGAACAGATAAAAAGTGGACAGCCATTAACCATTACGGATCCTAATATGACAAGGTATCTCATGAGTCTTGAAGAAGCAGTTGAGCTAGTTATATTTGCGTTCCAAAATGCAGTTGCGGGTGACATTATGGTACAAAAAGCCCCTGCAAGTTATATTGGAGATTTAGCTCAAGCTATTAAAGAATTATTTAAGGCAGATAATGAGATTAAGGTTATTGGTACAAGACATGGAGAAAAATTATATGAAACCTTGCTTACGAGAGAAGAATATGTAGTTGCAGAGGATTTAGGTGGTTTCTTCCGGGTCCCAGCAGATAAAAGAGATTTAAATTATGATAAATATTTTGCTGAAGGAGATAAAAAGTTATCTACTGAAGAAGAATATAACTCTCATAATACCCAAATCTTAAGTATAGAACAGATTAAAGAAAAACTTCTTGAATTGGAGTATGTTCAAAATGAACTAAAGGATATGAAGGTACTTTCTTCAAAATAATAAAAATACATGAAGCAATTGCCTTATCCGTATTCTGGCATGAGCTTCATCTATTATATTTAGGTACTTAGAAAGGTTGGTTTATATAGTGAAAATACTCGTTACAGGAGCAAATGGATTTGTAGGGCAAAATTTAATTGCGGAATTAAAAAATAAAGGCTATGAAGATATTTTTAAGGTTACGAGAGAAACTGAACCGTCTTTATTGGATACTTATACAAAAGAATGCGATTTTGTTTTTCATTTGGCGGGAGTAAACCGTCCTGACGATGAAAAAGAATTTATGCTAGGCAATTTCCATTTTACGCTTGAATTACTAGAGCTATTAAAAAAACATAATAATAAATCACCTGTGCTCATTACTTCGTCGATACAAGCTGAAAAAGATAATCCATATGGCAAAAGCAAAAAAGCAGGTGAGGATGTCCTGTTTGAATATGGTCATCAAACAGGATCGGAGGTATTTGTATACAGACTCCCTAATTTATTTGGAAAGTGGAGTAAACCTAACTACAACACGGTTGTAGCAACGTATTGTTATAATATCGCTAGAAATATAGATATTCAAATTAATAGTTATGATGCTGAATTAACGCTCTGTTATATTGATGATATTTTAGAAGAGTTTTTAAACGCTTTAGAAGGAAATCCGACTAAAAAGAATCAATATTGCTTTGTGAAAACAACACATACTATTAAATTAGGGGATTTAGCTGAACGTATAAAAAGCTTTAAAGAAAGTAGAGTAGAGTTAAGCATTCCTAATATGGAAGATGCCTTAACCAAGAAGCTTTACAGTACATATTTAAGCTTTTTACCGGAAGACAACTTTTCCTATGATTTAAAAATGAATTGTGATAACAGAGGTTCTTTTACAGAGTTTATTAGAACTCCTGAAAGAGGGCAAGTTTCGGTAAATGTATCAAAACCTGGTATTACCAAAGGAAACCACTGGCATCATACTAAAAATGAAAAATTTTTAGTAGTAAGTGGAGAAGGCCTTATTAGATTTAGAAAGATAGATTCAGAAGAAATTATTGAATATCGAGTAAGCGGCGAAAAGTTACAAGTTGTAGATATTCCTACTGGTTATACACATTCCATTGTAAATGTGGGGGAAAGCGATCTAGTAACCGTAATGTGGGTTAATGAATGTTTTGATCAAGAGAAACCAGATACATATTTCGTGGAGGTATAATTAATGAAGAAATTAAAAGTCATGACAGTCGTTGGTACAAGGCCTGAGATAATAAGATTATCTGCTGTTATTAATAAATTGGAAGAGTCAGATGCTGTAGAACATATACTTGTTCATACGGGGCAAAATTATGATTATGAATTAAATGAAGTGTTTTTTAATGATTTCAAACTAAAAAAACCTAATTATTTCCTTGATGCTGCAAACGGCACAGCAGTAGAAACTATCGGGAATATTTTGATTAGAATTGATCCTATTATGGAAGAAGTAAAACCAGATGCTATATTGGTGCTAGGTGATACTAATAGCTGCTTATGTGCTATTGCAGCTAAGAGAAGACATATTCCTATTTTCCATATGGAAGCAGGCAACAGATGCTTTGATCAAAGAGTACCAGAAGAAACTAATAGAAAAATTGTCGATCATACAGCTGATATTAATTTAACTTACAGTGACATTGCAAGAGAATATTTGTTAAGAGAGGGACTACCTGCAGATAGAATAATAAAAACCGGAAGTCCAATGTTTGAAGTCCTCAATTCAAGAAAAGGTGACATTGAAGAATCAGATGTATTAGAGAGATTAAATCTTGATGAGGGAAATTATTTTGTAGTTTCAGCTCATAGGGAAGAAAATATTAATTCAGAAACTAATTTCATGAATTTAGTAGATAGTTTAAATGCGGTTGCAGAAAAATACAAAATGCCTGTAATTGTAAGTACCCATCCTAGAACTAGAAATATGATTAATGCTAAAGGGATAGAGTTTAATCCATTAGTAAAAACGATGAAACCTTTAGGGTTTAATGATTATGTGAAGCTTCAAACAAAAGCTAAGGCAGTTCTTAGTGATAGCGGAACAATCAGTGAAGAATCTTCTATTCTTGGATTTAAAGCACTGAATATAAGACAAGCTCATGAGAGACCAGAAGCAATGGAAGAAGCATCGGTTATGATGGTTGGTTTGAAAAAGGCAAGAATATTACAAGGGCTAGAGATATTGAATACACAAGAAAAAGATACACTAAGACTTGTTGGTGATTATAGTATGCCGAATGTATCTGATAAGGTTTTAAGGATTATACTGTCCTATACGGATTATGTGAATAGGGTTGTTTGGGGGGAATAGTATGAAAAAGAAAGTTTTAATATGTGCTGGATTTTATATTCCCAGTATTAAAGGTGGAGGCCCCATACAATCTATCAAGAATTTAGTGGAAAACCTCTCAGAAAGAGTGGACTTTTATATAGTTGCTGCTGATAGAGATTTAGGTGATGATAAGCCTTTTGACAATATAATAATAGATGATTGGGTATCTGTTGGGGATGCTAAAGTTTTTTATACGGACCTTTCCAAATTAACATGGAGAAAAACTGCTAATATAATCAATAGCGTTAATTACGATGTGATTTATTTAAATAGTTTTTTCTCATATAAATTTAGCACTGTCCCTGTATTACTAAGCAAATTTAAGAGAATACCTAGAAAGCAGATTGTTTTAGCTCCTAGGGGCCAGTTTTCACCAGGAGCATTAGGTTTAAAAAGTGGAAAGAAGAAGCTTTATATAAAAATTGCAAAAGCCTTTGGCTTGTATAAAGATATCACTTGGCATGCAACAGCAGAGATAGAAAAAGATGATATTGAATCGATAATTGGAAAAAAAGCAAATATAAAAGTTGCAAATAACTTAACTGCAAACTATAAGGAACTCAAGTATGACAAAAAGATTGAGAAGAGCAAAGGTAAATTGAAAATTGTTTTTATCTCTAGAATTCATCCTAAAAAAAATCTAAAAAAGGCTATAGAATTCGTAAAAGCAGTTAAAGGTGAAATAGAATTTAATATATATGGTCCTTTAGAAGATAAAGTTTATTGGTCAGAATGTGAAAAAGTAATAGAAAGCTTACCTAAAAGCATAGAGGCTTCATATAAAGGTGCAATAGATCATGATAACATTATGGAAATATTTAAAGAGAATCATATATTTCTTTTTCCAACTTTAGGAGAGAATTTTGGACACGTAATTTCTGAAGCTCTTATTGGAGGATGTCCTGTTATTATTAGCGATCAGACGCCGTGGAGAGATTTGAGAAACAATCAAGTTGGTTGGGATATTAAACTATCAGATGAAAATAGTTTTTCTGAAATCTTACAAGAGTGTGTGAATTTGAATAATAAGGAATATCAAACGATATCAAAAAATGCCTTTGAATATGGTAAACAAACTTCTAATAATGCAAAAGATATTGAGGAATATTATAACTTATTCAAGTTAGATTAATAAAAAAATTATAAATGAGGTTCTTTATGAATCTAAAAACCTATTTTAAGAAAAGTAAATGGTCGGGACTCATATCGCTAGGGTTTGGAACAATAATTGCACAATCAATAAATATTCTAATACAACCTATAATAACAAGATTAATAACACCAGAAGAGCTAGGTATTTATACTTTCATAATTTCTATGGCTACATTGATAATTCCTGTGGCGGCACTTAAACTAGAAATGCTAATCGTAATAGAAGACAATGATGAAACAGCTGATCTTTTAACCGATGTAGGTATTATTACTGTTTTTTTTACAACACTAATATACACTGTATTTATTTTAGTGATGCTGTTTATAGGAAATAATTCATTTGAAGAAATAGGAATATACTCAATGTTAATACCATTAATAGTTCTAACTAATGGATTACGTTTCATTTTTACTAGCCATAATAATAGAGAAAAAAAGTATTCATTAATGGCGAGTATATCGGTATTAAGAGAATTAACAAAAGGAATAATACAAGTGATATCTGGTATCTTTGGTGGTGGAGTAGGTGGTCAAGCTTTAGGTTATGGTCTTTCACCTGTATTTGGGTTAAGGATGCAAGCCAAAGCCTATATATATAGGTTTAAAAAAAGGGACAAAATAAAAATATCGCAAATTCTCTCTTTTTTTAAAAAAAACAAAAACCATATTAAATATTTAGTTCCTGCACAGTTCATCAATTCTTTCTCTTATTCTTTAATTACATTGTCAGTGATATCATTATTTTCTGCAACAGAGGCAGGTTACTACGCTATTACAATAAATGTTTTAGGAATCCCTTTAGTGCTTATCACTAATAATGTAAGCAAGGTTTATTTGCAGAAGCTGGGAGAGGACTATAGAAAAGGTAATTCTGTCTGGGACACTTTTCTTTCGGTTATTAAAGTAATGGGAAGTTTATCAATTATAGGATTCTCTATTTTAGCTATAATTGGGCCAAATCTCACAAAGTTCGTATTTGGAGAGGGATATATAGAATCTGGAAAATATATTTCCATACTTTGTTTAATGTTTGCTTTTAGGTTCGTTGCATCCTCAATTATTGGTTCGTATGTAATTTTTAATAAACAATATATTGATACAATATTTCAAACAATATTAGTACTTTCTGGTATAATAATATATTTTCTTTCAGACTTATTTAATTTAAATATATATAAATATTTTGAGTTAATAAGTATAGTTTATGGAATAATCTATTTACTTATTATTATTAATATTGGTTATTTGTGCAAACGTCAAAATATAAGGAAAATAAATAATTAATATTAGAATTAGAGAAAATAATGTAAAAAGATTGATAAAGTTATATCTTTTAAATGTTTTATAATTACTTATGTCTTTAATGCTTCTACTCACAATATACTAGGAAATATAGGTTTAAGTATAAAGTATATAAATATTTTTTAAAAATTGATATTCTATTATACCAAGCTATTTAATAGTGATTTATAACAATAAAATCTATTAGTTGCTCTCTTACCTTTATTTACTTTTCCCTAAAATTCAAAAGGGGTATTTATAAAACTACTAGAAAATAAATTCGGATTTGAATGATTTAGTAGAGAAAAGGTCTGGTTTTTTCTTGCTAATTACCATTATAGTACTGATTAATATATTAAATGCTAAAGGTGATGAAATATATTAATGAAGGGGGAATAAAAATGAAAATTGCTGTAGCTGGTACTGGTTATGTTGGATTAGTAACTGGTGTTTGCCTTGCGGAACAAGGGCATTCTGTTACTTGTGTAGATGTAGATAAAAGAAAAATAGCACTAATGGAGGCTGGTATTTCTCCTATTTATGAAAAAGATCTTGAACAGTTAATGGCCCGAAATATGAATAGATTGAATTTCACATTAGATTATAAAGAAGCATATAGAGATGCAGATGTTATTTTTATTGGAGTTGGTACACCAGAAAAGAAAGATGGATCAGCTAATTTAAGTCATGTCTATTCAGTAGCTTTACAAATTGCTAATAGTATTGAGAAAGATTGTGTTGTGGTCGTTAAATCAACAGTGCCAATAGGTACAAATGATAAGATAGAAGGTATGATCAGAAACAACTTAGCTCAAGAAGTAAATGTATATGTCGCTTCAAATCCAGAGTTTTTGGCACAAGGTACGGCAGTAAGGGATACATTATACCCGTCTAGGATCGTTATTGGAGTTGAAGAGGAAGTTGCTGGTGATATTTTAAGTAGAGTATATAAAGATTTTGATGCTCCTATAGTTGTTACAAATAGGAAGAGTGCGGAGATGATAAAGTATGCTTCCAATGATTTTCTCGCTTTAAAAATATCATTTATAAATGAAATAGCAAATCTCTGTGAAATTATTGGAGCTGACATTGAAGATGTTGCTCTTGGAATGGGTTTTGATAGTCGTATAGGGAATAAATTTTTAAATGCAGGGATAGGTTACGGGGGATCATGTTTCCCCAAAGATACTAAAGCACTTCACTGGTTAGCTAATTTTCATGATAATGAATTAAAGACTATTAAGGCAGCCATAGATGTGAACGAAAATCAAAAGTTAAAATTAATTAAGAAGGCTCGGAAGTATTTTGATAGTTTCAGAGGGATAAATGTAGCTGTTTTGGGATTAACATTCAAACCAGGAACTGATGACTTAAGGGAAGCACCAACTCTAGTAAATATTCCTATTATGTTAGAGGATGGATGCAATTTAAAAGCATGGGATCCTGTTGGTGTGGATAACTTTAGAGAAATCTATCCGGATAAAGTAACCTACTGCAATACCATTGAAGAAACCATTAAGGATGCAGATATATGTTTTATCTTTACTGAATGGGATGAAGTCAAAAACTTTGATCTATCTAAATATAGCGAACTTATGGAAACTCCAATCGTACTAGATGGTAGAAATTGCTACGATTTAAATAGTGCTAAAAAAGCGAAGATGATCTATGATTCAATTGGTAGAGAGACCATAAATAGTTTAGAGGCTTCACTTGTGTAGATTTTTAGCTATTATGGCTGATTTTTTGAGTTCAGTACCTATAGCTCTGGAAAGTTAAGCCGACAACATTACTTGAAAAGTACACATAACCAAAAGAATATAAAATCACTATTTTTAATGGATCTCTCAATACAGGTAATTTATAAATTGTAGTTCACCGATATATGCTTAGCTTAGGTATGCTTTATTAAAAAGAATTATAGAATGGAAATATGCAGTAAGTGGTTTCGGTATGTTCTAGCACTTTGCCTTTAAAACATTATCTCCTAAGGGTAGAAGCCAAGGCTTTTATTTGCAGGTTTATGATAGCTTGCTAGTAATGATACTTATGAAAGAGCTTATGACAGAAGTTATCTTATGGCGATGAATTGATGCTATATTCCTTGGACGTTATTGATGATGGCTTATTCCTTTACTTTTCCAAAATATTCAGATGAAGAACTCTGTTTATGGGATATGGCATGGCCTGCTTTCATATGTTGGATTTGCTAAAAATATGCAAGAACCATCCGTTTTTTTTGAATAGAACCTTAAGCACAGTAAATGGAGAATTGTATTGGAATGGAATCTTTTAAAACCCTATATGGCATAGCGCTCTATCTTATTTTTGGAAGGATGTAGCAGGGATGTTAGTATAATTACAATATAGAAAAGTGAGGAATTTAAAATTGTGCTACTTATATCTTCTACCTTCTAACTTCAAATTTTTGATGCTGAACGTATAGGTGTTAGGTAGCATAAAAAATTGTAAGAAAATCCAAAAAAGGATGGAAACAATGCAGATATTCATAATTTCAGTCATTCTATTAGTCTTATTCTCTATTCCTATGATTTATTCAAGAAAACACAAAAAAGACCTATTCTCACCAGTAATGATTTCTCTGTTCTTGATAATAATTACTAATATTCCTTATTTAATGTCTGTTTCAGGAAACTATAATATCCTAAATTCATTAGTTCGAGGGCGTATATCAGAAATAGACCTAGAGTTCGCGATTGCTAAATATGCAGTTGTATTAGTAATAGGGGTTGTAGGGCTACTTTTGGGATTGAAATCACGACTTTCATCTATAATTGTAAAACCGATCCCGGTCTTGATAGGTAATGAAAGTAAATCGAAGTATGTTTGGGCTTTTTTATTGGCTTTACTTTTAGGGCTCATGGGATACAAACTTTTTTTTGATTCCGCAGGAGGATTTAGTAATTGGATTAATAACCTTGAACATCGTGCTTCCTTCACAAGTGGTAGCGGGTATACTATGACACTGATGGGTCTACTAGAAGTGGCGGTTTTTATCTTCATATGTTCCTTTAAATACAAGAAATCATTATTTAAATACTTTGTATTAATTATTTTAATAGTGGGAGTTTCATTTTTACTTTCTTCAATGGGCGGAAGGAAATCAACTTTACAGTTTATAGTTTTTTCCATGCTCGTTTGGCATTTTGCTGTAGCCAAAATAAAAAGGCTACAATTTAAACTACTTTTAATAGTTCCTGTTGCATTGATTTATATTATTGTAATTCCTATTCTTCGTGCACCAGATGGTATTGAAGTTTATACAAATAATCCTGAAAAACTTTTAACTGAGATTACGGAAGATGTAGGTACTGTCACACGACAATTTAGCTATATAGATCATTATTTGTTTATAATGGATTATTTTACAATTGATAAATTGTGGCTAGGAAGTAGTTTTGTAGATTTATTTTACGCTCCTTTGCCGAGTTCTCTATATCCTGAAAAACCTCCGGTTGATGATGGAGTTTATGTAAGAACACTAGCAGAGGGGTGGCAAGTATCTCCATCCACACCATATGTAAATATGTACCCATCTTCATGGCCGCCAGAAACTTTTGGTGCAATGTATATGAATTTTTGGATGCCTGGTGTATTTTTTGGAATGTATCTCTTAGGGGTCATATATCAAGCAGCATATGTGTATATGATTAAGTCTGATTATAGCTTGCATTCCATGTTAATTTACGGAAAAATTCTATTGAATTTTCAAATTAGTAATTTGAGAATTGTTCAAACCCTAACAGATATACTAGTAATAACTATCTTTTTAGGAATCTTCTTTCTGGGATTCAAAAGGAAAAAGAAATATAAATTGGTCTAGTGAAACTATTTTTTTAACTCAATTAGGAACAAGCTGAGCGGTAACTAAAACTAAGAAATCCACAAAATCTAAGCCACCCTTGGGGTGGCCTCATTTATTTAAAAGAGGTATTAGCCAAGAAATAATGATGATAATTAATGGTGGAGATTAGATCATATTTCAACGGGAAACTTTCTAGTTATGGTATACAGCCATCGGTTTATACAGTTGCTTCTTTTTCATGTGAGTGAAATAGAAATGAATCATTATTTTCAGAATTATATCCAAAAGGTTGGACAAACAGCTAAAGTGAGAGTGTGATGGGTAGGATAAAGAATTTCGGAATGACTCTTCTATATAAGTAGTCATGGAATACATTGATAATACTTTTAGTAATAGAAATCAAGTATTAACTAATAGAAAAAAATAAAGAAATAAGGATGAATTTCATGAAAAAAATAATTGGTCTATCTATCTGTTTTTTGCTTATTGTTTTCTTCATTTTTCAGCAGAAACAATCTATATCGAATCACAAAGAAAAAATATACGTTGAAGATTTTAAAGGGGCCAATGATTCTGCAAAAATTCAGGCTGCCATTGATCATGCAAAGGCCAATAAGTTAAAGACGGTTATGCTGGATGATAGGGAGTATTCGATTTCATCACCAATCAAAGTTAGGAAAGGTGTTAAGCTGCTTTTCGGGTACGGAACGAAGTTTGTTGTTGAGGGGAACTTTAGGGTGCTTGAGCTTGAGCAGAATGCTTCCATCGAAGGTGCTTATGTAGTGATTAATGATGCTGAATTTGATTCAGAGGTCATATACTTGGATGGTAAGTATAAATATTATAATACCTGGAACAAAACGCATGTGAAGGATGTAAATATCATTAATTGGTCTGAGAGTAATCAGGGTACAGCGATATCTTTATATGCTGGCGGTAAGGAACATGAGATTTCTTTCGTGAACTTTGAAAATGTCAATGTTGCAGGAATGGAGACTGGAGTAAAGTTAATAGCTGAAGAACCGTCTTCTGGTAAGGCCTGGATCAATGCTAATCGTTTTTTGAATCTTTCCTTAGAAGATTGTGTGAATATGATTTACATAGATAGTAACTCTACCGTACCGAATGAGGTTAGTGGTAATCAATTTACTAACTTACAGATACAGCCTTCAGGGAAAACAAAGAGCATTTTGAAGGTAAATGGGCAATACAATAAGTTTGAGGGCATGGTTTGGGATCTGGACAAAATCACACTTCAAAACGATATTGTTGAACTTACGGAAAATAGCATGGGCACTATCATTGATATCCCATCCTTGAATATGAGCCGAATCACTGACAGAGGCCAAGCCAATATCTTGAATCAATAATAAAATTGAAAAGGGTGATTAGCAGCTAATGGATAGGCACACACCCTGTAATGTAATTGGAGATAACATTAATAACCATTAATCAACTGGTACTATTGTTCTTTATCACTGGGGAATAATCCTTTCCTCATTGGATAAAGAGTATATATGCCAGTTTTTTATATTTAGTAGTCATAGATTTGTAGTGATAATTTGACCTTGATCATTAATAGTCACTTTCCACTTAGTTCCGTTTGGTGAAGCCATTTTCACAGCTTTCCCTTTTTGAAGTTCTAAATCTCCATATAATGTTCCGCCTGTAGTCGGCAGCCAAGCTGCACCTTGCTGTAACGATGATCTTGCGAAGATCCGATTGATCCGGAATCGTTTGTGCTCTTGTGTATAGCCGCTTAACGTCAGTCTAATCTTATACAGTGTTTCTGCTCTTGCTTCTGAGATTACCGTGTTACCGGCATTAAACGGGAGATTTTTTGCAACTGTCCAAGGTCCGTTTAAGCTTTGTTGATATTCAATTAATACTCGGCTGGGACTTTCATTCCATCCAAAATAAATACCAAAGCAATTTAGCATTTTAATAGGCTGTTTAGTAAAATCCAATTCAATCACTACCGGTTGGGAACTAGGGACATCGAGGTAATTTACACTTTGCTCATCGAGTAAATTGAAGCAATTATTGATATTTCCTCCATAAGGAGCCTTTCCAGAAAGCTGACGTACAGCGTAGCGGACGTTTGCATTTACTAGGATATCGTCTTGATTTCCGACCAGATGCGCTTTGCCTAAGGCTAGAGGTGGATATACTTGGAGCGATTCTTCATGAGGAGATGTGCATCGATTGTATTGGCCACGGTCTAGAATTGATGTAGCTACTTGGTTCGAAAAGAGGTAGTTGTGATGAGATGTAGAAGAGAATTCGATGACCAGAGGAGGAGCATCCATACGATAGGTATCCCATATAACTCCTTCAAAAATATTATAGGCACCCGAACAACGGATGACTTTCTTTGTTTGGCTCCGGCATTGAACTTGGATTCCGGTAAACATATTTCCGGAAATTTCGTAAGGTAGATCACTGTTTCCTACAATCTCGATACCGTACTGGCAGCCATCTATAAAAATGGACTCGAAGGAGTTGGCATTAATCCAGCATGGGGTATCTATATTTGATAGTTTTTCAGTTTTTAAATAGAGAGCTGTATGGAAGTTTGTGATTTGGAGGGAGCTTGCCTTAAAGAAACTGATGAAATCCCATGCTTTGTTACAGTATAGATGGATGGCTATACCTTGATATGTTGTAGTACGGTTAATAATATTGATATTGGATATAGCTGAATGATTATGGATTTCTATTTGCTGCGCCCCGGAAAGGAAAATGACGGATGAATTGAAGCTGGTATCGACTACTTCAATCGTCCCGCCGGAGAGGGAAGCATCCTTTTGCAGTTCAAAAACCTGGAAATTACCTTTAATTATTAACGTTATCGTCGGATCAATTTCTAGATGGACATTTTGCTTAATGATAATGGGGGAGGAGAGGGTATATTGTTTCTTCCCTGTTATGACAACTTTAGAGTAGTTATTATCTACACAATAATCAATCGCTGCTTGAATGGCTGGTGAATTATCAGCTAGATTGGGATCGGCTCCAAAACAATCTATATTAGCGACATTCCTGTTCTGGCAATCCTCAGGGAGGTTGAGTGGGTCTGCCATATATAACACTCCTTTTATGGTGATGTTATATAGCATATGCTTGTCCAAAAAGTATGTATAGGTATAAAAAACAAAAAACAAACGAGGTCATCATTTGTTTTTTGTTCATTGATAGGTTTTGAGTGTAGAATGAATCATATTCGAGAGGGAGAAGGATTCTTCTACTTTTTGTCTTGCTTTAATTCCCAAGCGTTGTCTTAAATCTACACTATCTTGAAGCGTTTTAATTTGTTTGGCAAATTCCTGTTCTGAATGGTGTGAAATGAGAATCCCGGTTTCATGGTCCACAACGGCTTCTTTAATGCCGCCTACATCCACAGACATAATTGGCGTACCTGCTGCCATGGCTTCCAGGACGACCATTGGAAAAACTTCTCTAAGTGATGTTAAAAGTAGTACGTCCATATTGCATATAAATTCATACGGATTGGATGCATTACCTAAGAGCATCACTTTATGGCGTAACTTTAAGTCTTTAATCATCTTTTCTACAAATGCCCGCTCCGGTCCATCTCCAGCAATATAAAACATAACGTTAGGTACGTCCTTTAACTCATTAACGATTTTCAAGAAAAGTTCATGATTTTTCTCTTTTGATAAGCGGGCTAAGATTCCCACATTGAAGGTTTCTTTAGGCTCTAATTGTTTAAAAGAAAAGGTCTCCACATCTACGCCATTGTAAATCGTCCGAATAAGCTCATTCCTAACACCAAGCTGAAGTAAGTTATCCCGTTCAAAATTACTAATTGCGATAATTTCTTCCACATGCTGATTCAGCACTCTTTTAAATAGAAAGGGCATCTTTTTTTCTAGGATGGTTACATTATGCTTGGTATACACGAGCTTGATATTTCTTCTTGTCAGTTTCTTGATGGCGATCGAGTATAGCAGCATTCGTAAACTATTGGCATGAATGACATCGATGTGTTTTAAGCTGACTTCTTTAATCAGTATTTTAAGGTTGGCAAGGTGATTCTTTAAGCTTAAAGGAATGAATTGTTGTTTGTTATGAATTTGCTTGTACAATTCCCCCGTCGCAGCAGCAGAGTAAAACGTCATGTTTTCATCCTGGAGATGGTTTTCCAATTTGCAAAAATACATCTCAGCTCCGCCAATTATGAGTTTATCTGTAAGTAGCAGGACATTGTTCATATACCTTATTTCCCTCCATTTAGTAAAGAGGCAGCCTGTGAACCTCTGTTTTTGTTGTATGCGTTATAGGCGTACTTGCTAAAATAGAAGTTAGCTTTTACGAAATTTAATTTTTCCTGGCTTCGTAACAGCTTCCAATATCGGTAAGCAGCCTTAAATTTATTTCTTGAAGTAGAGTTACTTACAATCCGATATTTGGATAACACTTTTGGTAAGCCATGTGCTTTATATCCTTGTCGTAACAGTAACAGCCATAATGCAGTATCCTCAGGCTGAATATCGGGCATTTCGATATGCTTGAATTGCAGCCTATCCAGCATCACGGTTAAACAGCCAATTGTTGTATTTCCAATTAGATGCTTATAATCCACTTCTTTAGGTGCCTTTACTTCAACATCAAGAGACTCACCTTCTTCATCTATTAAAGAATAAGAGGTGAAAGAGAAAGCTAGATTTCCCTGTTGCATAAATGCGACTTGTTCTTCCAATTTAGTTGGGAGCCATAAATCATCACTATCAAGAAACGCGATATATTTTCCGTTGGCTTCTTTAATGGCTATATTTCTTGCGCGGGCAGCTCCGACATTCTTGGATAAGGGAATAAGTCTGATCCGTGAATCTTTCTCAGCATAGGATTTAATGATAGAAACAGAATCATCCTTTGATTGATCATCTACAATGATCATCTCCCAGTTAAAATAGGTTTGATCCTGGACAGTTTTTATCGTTTCAGGGATAAAAGACGAGCAGTTATACGAGGGAGTTATCACGGAAACTAAAGGTCTATCATCCTTTTTGCTGTAGGTCATTACATTCCACCTCTTTTTTCTCATATACCGAAATATATTTTAAAGTTAGTGCTAAAAAGGAAAAAAATGCTTCATTAATCATGAGTGAAAGGGACATCATCTGTATTAAGAAAGCAAAAAGAGTTAGCACAATGAACGGTTTTTCTTTATGTAATTTAGTCTTGAATAAAGTGATGATAAGCATTAATAAAAAGGAAAGGTAAAAAAGAAAACCAATGATTCCAGACTCTACTAAAACCTCTAAATACGTATTGTGAACATATAGCTTTTCATTATGCTCAAAAGCGTAATAATCGGAAAAATTAAAAGCGCCAATGCCAAAAAGGGGATTTGACATAAAGTAGTTGATCGCCTGCCCCCATAATTCAAACCTGCCGCTGCCCCCGTCAGTTGAAAAGTCAGAAATGCGGCTCGTGACGATTTCATTGAGATCTATATTGATAAGAGATCCAGCAACATATATCACCCCTAAAAATAATAAGGAAACAGCTAACATTTTGATTTTTTTTGAGAAATTAGCTAACAGCATGTACAAAACGACCACCAGTACAAGCGCTAAAATACCGCCTCTAGAAAAAGTCAGAAGGGAAGTAATCATACATAGGAGGAATCCGATTGAATGCTTGAATCCCTTTAAATTGGTTAAATAATAGGAAAAAAAGATTGTGTTAAAAAAAATGAAGATGTTGGGGTCATCCAGCAAACCGATTAATCTTGGATAATCCCGGTCCAATAATAATCCATATGATGTAATCTCAACACCCGTTGGAAATCTTCCTGTCACCTTTATGCCGATGAAGTATAATAATAGGCTAATGACGTTAAAGATGATTCCGACATTTGCAATCGATTTCTCAATTGCACTTAACGAAGTTAGCTCCAATACATATCTCATGATGAAATAACAGCCGAGTACGAGTATCACTCCTAGAATGACCCGAATGCTCGATTCAGGATACTGAGAAAAAGCGCCGCTCAGACAATAGGTGAAATAAAATAAAAGCAAAAGGATCTCATAATGATAAAGGGTACGGAAATAGAATTCCCGAAAATGAAAGCAAAAGAAAATGGCTAGAAAAATCATGTAAATTTTTAATGAAAAACCGATGGAGATATTATATTTACTGAGCGTAATAAAAAATAACAAGAGAAAGACTGACCATATAGAGGTGTTTTTATTAATTAGCAATCTTTCCATTCTCTTTTTGTCTCCCATCTTGTAAATGTTCGGTAGCAGGTTTCTTTTTAATAAAGCCAACGATTAATTGCTTGATGCTCTTATCGAGCAGCAAAATTAGAGCAGTGACGAAAATGATGGTAGAAATCATGGCTATAAAAGGATACTCGGATAATAAGTTGAGCATCAGGATGAAACTGATGCAAAAGAAGGTACCATACGGCAGGATGACCTTGAAAAGTACCGCTCTTTTTTCTGGATTGGCAGCGACATAGCCAATGAATGAGACGATTTCCATGGTAAGGACGGCAAAAGCTGAGCCTGCCACTGCATAGTTAACGCTCATGTAATAGAAGGAAACCAAACCAATGGTGATGGTTATAAACTGGACAATTGTACGCCGGTTCTGTAATCCCCTTGTTGTGAGACCGTCAGCAATGGCAATGTTAAATCCTTGCAGAACGATTATAAAAGCCAATATTTTTAAAGGCTGAACCGCAGATCCCCACTCGGGTCCAAATAAAATGGTAACGAGATAAGTGGCCAAGTAGAATAAGGTTATAGTCATGCACATGCCGATATAGGACATGATTTTCATTTGCAGGATATTCAATCTTGTGTGTTCTGCAAGCTCCCCTTGGTTGTATCGCTTAAATAAAAGCGGAAAAAAGGCTCCTGCAATGACTCCTGGTATTTGGTATAAAGCAGAAGGAATCCGATAGGCTACTGCAAAGAGGCCGACAAGCGCTAAAGGCAGTGTTTTTTCCAGCACCAATGGGCCCAATTGTGGGGTTAGCATAATAAATAACCCACTGATTAAAAACGGACTGAGATTCGTTAATAATTGTTTTTCAAAAGGAGACTTCCATTTTATTTCCGCTTTTTTCAGCAGTAAATAAAAGCTGTAAAATCCACCGGCTAAATAAGAGAATCCATATAAAAAGGCTGCCAGATGAACATCCACTTTCAAGCCCATACTCACCGTGGTTGAAAGTATCAACGCAAAAGAAGAGACGATCTTTATCGACGCGATGAATTGCATCCTTTCAGTTAATTGAAAATAGGTTATTCCAATACTTTGCATCGCCAGGCCAATGACCATCGGGATCATTAAGCTATAGATCATATAAAGAATTTGTTGTTCTTGATAAAGAATGTGAATGCCGCCAAAAAAAACAAAAAAGGTCAAAAGGGAGCAAACTATCCGAATCTTAATATAGGAAGAAAATGTTCTTTCTAAGTTTTCCTTTTTTGATCCTTCCCTTAAAAAAGTATTACTTGTCCCGAGGTCCGTGAAAAAATTCATGACCATGGCAAGAGCCAATGCCACACTGAAAATCCCGTAGTTCTTTGAGTTAAAATAATTTGCTAATAGAATGAGCGTGGCCGCATTAAGAACATTGGATAGAATGGTACTGTAAAATAAATGGACAATATTTTTTAAAATAGAATTTTTCTTTGTACTCACTTTATTCGCTCCCGATTTTATGACGATAAAGTCGTTGACTTGAGTAGAGGTGCAGGTGAATGAATTGTCTTGCTGGTTAAAGAAGGCTGATTTTGGTTTAAATAATATTCATATGTGCTCGTAAGACCCTGTTCAAGTGAATGTGCGGGGTGCCAAGCCAATTTTTGAAGTGTCGTTTTATTACAGAGTATGCTTTCTTTGATATCCCCATTTTTCGCTGGCTGATAAATAGGAGATAAATCATTACTGCCAAAGGATTGAATAGTCGAGAATAATTGATTGATGCTTGTACTGGTGGTTGATGAGACATTGAAGGTGCCGCTTTCTTCATATTCCAACGCTTTCAGATTGGCATCGGCTACATCCTTTACATAGATGAAATCCCTTGTTTGAGTACCGTCTCCATAAATGACGGGCCGCTCATTTTTTATGACAAGATTAGTGAAAATCGATATAACACCGCCTTCGCCGCTAGCTGTCTGTCTTGGCCCATATACATTGCTGTATCGAAGATTCACATAATTTAAATCGTATAATTCTTTAGCAAGCTTTAGATAATCCTCTGCCGTTTTTTTTGATGCACCATAGGGTGATAATGGAGAGGTAAGATGTGATAATGTGATTGGCATGACATCAGCATCTCCATATACAGCTGCTGATGAGGCGAACACGATCTTTTTAACGGCATACTTGTGAGAAAGCTTAGCGATGTTTATCGTTCCCATGATATTGATTCGTGCATCATTCGTAATATCCGAAATGGATTGTTGTACACTTACTTGTGCAGCTTGATGAATGACATAGTCAGGCCTAAATGACTCCATCGCTTTTTCAAGCAGGACCTCATCCTCTACATTTCCAAAGAATGGAGTGACTTTGGCTTGGACATTTCCGATAGATCCGGTGGAGAGGTTATCATATATAGCCACTTCATAATTATTACGGATTAATGTATCAACAATATGAGAACCTATAAATCCAAAG
Source organism: Peribacillus sp. AS_2 (assembly GCF_026891895.1). Classification (NCBI taxonomy): domain Bacteria; kingdom Bacillati; phylum Bacillota; class Bacilli; order Caryophanales; family Bacillaceae; genus Peribacillus; species Peribacillus sp. AS_2. Next base: position 232,324 of record NZ_JAPTGA010000007.1, on the reverse strand, counting down.
CCCCCAGTTACTAGTACTTTTTTCATTTTTCACTACCCCTTTTTTAGATTATCTAGCTCCATTACCAGTAAAGACTATGGTCAATGTTCGGAACAAAATCTTGATTTCCATAGCAAATGAGCGGTGTTGAATATAATATAGGTCATAATGCAGCTTTTCTTTTGGTGATAAATCATAACCCCCATTTACTTGTGCCCATCCAGTAATTCCAGGTTTTACATATAAACGGTTTTTAAAGCCAGGCAAAAACTTTTCAAATTCTTTATAGAAATATTCCCTTTCAGGTCTTGGCCCGATGAGCGACATATCTCCTTTTAAAACATTAATAAGCTGAGGGATTTCATCAATCCGTGTTTTTCGTATAAAGGCTCCTATTCTAGTCACCCTGGAATCATTTGCACTTGCCCACTTAGGCCCATTTTTTTCGGCATCGATGCCCATGGAACGCAGTTTAATCATATTGAAAGGCTTCCCATCCAGACCTAGTCTTTGCTGATAAAAAAAAGGGGAGCCAGTTGAATCAATAGGGATAAGAATGCAGAATAAAAGTAAAATAGGTGCTGTAAGTATTAGCATAAAAAATGAGATGATTAAATCCATAGTGCGCTTTATATTAAAATTAGATGATGTCGATAGTGGTTTTGTAAGGATTTCTTCCTGCCTATCGACTCTGACTTTCGAATCCACTGGTTATCCTCCCTGAATTAAGAAATGATCATTGATCCTGAAATTTCAAGATTTGCCCGTTCAAATTGCATTTTCACACCGGCAATTTTCTCTAACTTATCTCTGCCTTCTTGTATAGCTAATATTATGCCATCACAATATTTAGCAATGATATTTGCATCAGGTTTATTTAAACTGTCTGATGTATGGAATAAAATGATGTCAAAATCCTTCTTCCACTCTTCAATCAGAGTCGGAAGGGTCTCTAATGTTAATAATGTTGCTGGTTCATAAATGGCTTCGCTTGTAGGGATACAGAATAGATGCCCCTTAATATGTATAGCATGTTCGTTAATGGGCTTCTCATTTAAAAGCAGGTTAGTCAAACCGAATGAATTATCGATATTAAACACTTGATGCAGCGAAGGTTGGCGCAGATTAGCATCCACTACAAGGACTCGTTTACGCTGCTCAGAAAAGGCAAGTGCTAAGTACGCTGATGCATTTACAATATTCTGTGATTGTGAAAGAGATGTAATCATTAATATTGAATCGTCTTTATTAAGGTTAGACTCGATATTGTTACATATCGAATAAAATTGCTCTTTATTGATTTCATTTAGGTAAAAGGATTGTTTCCTTGTGAATTTAATACTCACTATATTCACCCCGTTTTGTGGAAGGTAAGGTTTTATATGTTGTTTTACGTTTTCTGTTTATTCTTTTGGTATTCAAATTCAGCCTCCCTAATAATGGAATTCCAAGAAGTTCAAGCTCCCTATCGGAGTAGGTTGAATCATCAAAATGCTCTCTAAAAAGTGCTAAGCCTATTCCAGCAAAAAAGCCTAATACGATTGAAATGGCTATGATGAATTTCGGCTTTGGGAAAAGCAGTTCTGCTTGCCCCATTTCATTATCATTGAGAATGCTAATCTGTTTAACGTTTGTAATGTCTTTAAAATTAGAAATCGAATGTCTCGCGACAGTTTGGGCGATGTCCTTAGCGGATTCAGGATTTGAATCCTTGACGGTAATCGTGATGATTTGGGAATTATCTCGATTAGTAATGGAAACTTGCTTAAGTAAGTCATAGCTAGAAGTCTTAAGATTCAACTCCTCTTTAACTCCTAACATGATCTGAGGACTTTTAATGATGTCCATATACGATAGGGCAAGCTGTCTGTTCTCTTGCACTTTGTTTATGGAAGCATCTTTTTGATCCATGCTTAAAGATCCTGCCAGAACTTGAGTGGAATACTGATAGGCTGGCTTCATAAGGTACATGGACGAAAAAATAATGAAACCAGTAATACAAAGGGTAGATAGAATAATGATAAGTATTCGCTTTTTTAAGATTCGTATAAAATCTTTAATTTTTACTTTTTCATTCATCGATTTCACCACTTTTTTAGAGATAGTAAGAATTCGTTAACAACTTGCAAAGAATTTATCCTATTTTGCGTTTTAATGCTAAGTGATCTTTGGATATTCCTTTTTCTTGTTTGTTTCTTGTGAAATACGTTCCGAGCCTCATGCATGGTTTTTCCACGAGTAAATAGGAAGCTGTAGACAGTAAAAAAGAAAAGAAAAAGGAAAAGATCAATATTAAACCGGTAGGCAGCTTGTTATAGAAAAGGTACATCAATGAGAATAAGGATATAAGATGGTACAAATACAAGCTATATGAAATTTTCCCAAGAAGAGTTAGCATTCTAGACCTCAAAATCTTTGAAACTTTCTGGGATGACACGCTCATGAAAATAAAAATGCAAACACCGCACGAGACTACATAATCCCTGAAAATATAATTGTTTAAAAAATCCACTTCACCAATGATGCCTTCGTACATAAAACAGATAATTGCACCCAGCAACAATGCGATTTTTACAGGTTTTTTCATTTTCAAGGTGTAGGAAAAAAGCCCATGTCGATATTTCGCTATTATTGCTCCCATTAAAAAAAGAGTACAGTAGTGGAAACTTAGAAGAATGCTGGTTATATCGCCACCAGAACCAAACAAAAACAAAAAAATAGTCGACGAAAAAATTAAAACAAAAAGCCATAATAAAGAGTCTTTAAGCTTTTTTCGTATAAATAAAAAAATCAGTAAAGGAAATATAATTGAAATTCTCATTTCGTGTACAAGAGACCATATAACATTGTTATAGGCGTCTGTATTGTACTGCCCTATAAACAAAAGATGTTCTATTAATAAGGAAGGAGTATCTGGGCCTGTCCAAGTTTTATTAAACCAGTCTGTGATAAAGGGCAAATCAATTTGGCTTAAAAGCATTTTAGCCAATATAGCCATGCTTATTGCTACTAAATATGGTAAATAAATTCGAAACACTCGTTTTATTAAGTATGTAGAATAGTGGAATTTAGCACTATTAACTGATAAATACAAAACAAAACCACTCAATACAAAGAATAGAATGACAGACTCATTTCCACTGCTGAAAAAAAGGCGTAAAGGAGTTTCCTTGAATAAATAAATTATGTAGGAGCTGTTTGAACCATACTGATAATTAGCATATGAAGGGTATACCATCAAATAATGCCCAATTAACACTATGAGAGCAGCTAAACCCCTTAATGAGTCGAATTCCTCATATCTAGTCATATCCTCCTCCATAGGAACCGTTTTTTTTATAATATAGCACTTGTTCTTAATAAAGTATAGTTAGTTCTTTAAAACAGACAAGAAAAGACAGAAAAATACAATATTAACCATCATATCCTAATTTTTAGGCTCAATTATGAAATGTTTAATGGGCGAATAAAAACTTTTGTCAATTAATAAAAAGGAGCATAGTTGAAAGTCGGAACACAAATGCCTTAATAATTTCAAGAATTTGGCCAATGGATAAATCCTGTTCCCACTACCATAAATTTAATGTAAGATATGGAAGTTTGGGGATTAGTTAGCAAGTTGTGGATTAGACATACAGGTGATGTTTATTATTCCTGTAAGAGGGAAATAAACTACTAAATATGCAAATAGAATAAACTAAGAAACCAATTGACATAATAATGTAAAGATGGTAGTTTCAATTTAACTATTCGTTATAAAGAACATTTTGTTTGTTATGTTAAATTATAACCTGTTAATTCTATCAAAGAATATAAAATAAAATAACAAAAAATGTAAAATAATAGATGTTACTATTTAATATATACCTGTCACTTTTAAAAGAAAAAGCTCAATTAATAATTTATAGAAGAAAGGATGATCTTTAATGCCTTTATACCAAATGAGAGAAATATGGACACCTTTAAAATTAGTTGGAGTTAAGTTTTTTAAAACAGAAGAAGGAAGTATTTTTATGAAAGTTTTTAATAAACGTCGAAGAAAGTTAACGTAATGCTTTGTTTTAATATTAATCCCTATTCAGCTTGTTGTGATTGATAAAAATTCCTAGATATATATAGTTATGATTTTAAGAATATTGTAGAATGATGGCGGAAATTAACGAAAAGTATTTTAATTAATGGACAGGATTTTAAGTATAATTAACATGAATATAGTATTTAATACTTAGTGAAAAAATTCATGGGCTATTACGATTTCTTAAAAAGAAAGAATGAAAAGATTAACTCCATGAACCAAAATAGGAAGATCATAATGTGAAATATACTTGAGAAAGGCAAACCTATTGAAAAGTAGGGACGCAAAATTACAGGTCTAAGGCTACATGCTAAGACGGCTGTGTTACCACAAGCTGGGTGGGGTTTATCATGGAAGCTAACAATGAACGGGAAGAATGGGTTTATTTAATGTTAGAGGCTAAAAATGTAGGATTATCTATTGAAGATGTGCGGGAGTTCATCAAGGAAAATGAACTGGAAAAAACAAATCAGGGATAAAAATTATGTTAAGGAAGGCTGTTATACAGTCTTCTTTTTTTATTTTCATTAACGTAAAAGGTATCCAGAATAAAGAACATGGCGATAATAATAAAAAAATGCAACCTTATTGAGGGGGATTTTTATTATGGATGTACCTATTGCCTTTTTGAAGGGATTAATGTGGGGAACTGTATTTAGTGTACCGTTATGGTTGGCATTTTGCGGTTGGATAAAAATAATCATGAATTTTATAAAGTAAGTGCTTAATAAATTTAAATATTAAAATGATACCTAGGCAGGATTTGAAATGATTATCATAGAATTTTTTAATGTACATAATGCGTTAGACGTAACCTTTTACAGATTCAAGAAATATAGCCTATAAAAAATAGTTAATAATACCTAAAAGTATTTGGTTATGTGCCGATACTATACTATAGGGATCAAGCAAAGGGACTTCGCAAGTGGCGATGTCTGATAGCTGCCATCAAAGTAAAAGGAGACTATTTGATGACAAAAAACAAATTCATTACGTTCGAGGAAGTTTATGAAAAGAAACAGAGAAGTAAGAAAATTTTTATTGGCACTTATTTTACAATTATTTTAGTTTTGATATCATTAATGACTTATTTAATGGGACAAGCATAATTTGTGTTATCGAAGGGGCTGAGGAATGAACTGCACCCCAATTGTTAGACAACATCTAACAATTGGAGGTGCAGTTTTTTTGACTAAATATTCGATAGACGAAAAATCAAATGCAGTTTTAGAGTACTTAGAAGGGAAAAAATCCTATAAATCCATTGCTCAAGAAAGAAATGTAGGTTTATCCCCTCTGAAAAGATGGGTCGCTCGCTATCTAAAACATGGGATGGAAGGACTTGTTTCATCCTATACAAATTACACTCTGCCCTTTAAACTAGAGGTACTTAAATATATGAACGAATATGGGGCATCGATCAACGAGACCGCTGTACACTATAACCTTCCTTCCGATTCTACACTTTTGAATTGGGCAAATCAGTTTAAGGAAGGAGGTATAGACGCCCTTAAACCAAAGAAAAAGGGGCGTCTATCCATGAAAAAAGAAACTAAGAAAAAATCGCCAGCTAATGGCTCTCAAGAAGCACTTCTTGCCGAATTAGAATACTTACGTGCAGAGAATGCCTATCTAAAAAAGTTGAATGCCTTAGTTCAAGAAAAGGAAGCCTTACAAAGAAAGAAAAAGCGAAAGTAGTCCATGAACTAAGGAAACAATTTGATTTAAATCTGCTTCTATCCATTTCTAAAATGGCACGGAGTACGTACTATTATTGGGTAAACGCCTTCGGGCGTGAGGATAAATACACAGAAATTAAATCCCTTATCAAAGAGATTTTCCATACGCATAAAGGGCGTTATGGGTATCGGCGTATCACCCTAGAATTACGTAACCGAGGTGCTCGCATCAATCATAAAACAGTTCTCCGATTGATGAATGAACTAGGATTGAAGTCATTGGTTCGCATGAAGAAATACCGTTCGTACAAAGGGAACATCGGCAAGATTGCGCCCAACATTCTAGCACGTGATTTCAAGGCGGCAAAGTCCAATGAAAAATGGGTAACAGACGTCACGGAATTCCAACTAGCTGGGGAGAAACTATACTTATCAGCCATTCTTGACCTGTTTAATGGTGAAATCATCGCCTATAATATCGAATCTCGGCCTGTTTATCCGCTCGTTTCCAAAATGCTGGATAATGCCTTTGATCGCTTGGAATCGAAAGATTCACCCATTCTCCATTCAGATCAGGGCTGGCATTATCAGATGAAACAATACTCGCATGACTTGAAAAAACATAACATTACACAAAGCATGTCCCGCAAAGGAAATTGTCTCGATAATGCGGTCATTGAAAACTTCTTTGGCTTATTAAAATCCGAATTACTCTATCTTCAAGAATTTGAAAGCATGGAGCATTTCAAACAAGAACTAGAAGAATATATCCATTACTATAATCATCAACGAATCAAGGTAAAATTAAAAGGCATGAGCCCGGTAGATTACCGGGTTCATGCCCTAAAGGCTGCCTAAGTAAATAAAGTGTCTAACTTTTTGGGTTCACTTCAGAATCGGTCCTTTTTTGTTTTTTATACCCAAACTATCTACCTATAACTTACTAGTATTCATTCCTAAGGGATATTTCAGAAATGTTAAAATTGGGTAAATTTTTGGTTTTTAAACTAGTTTCTGCTTGCCAATTCCCGCTTTATATGTGATTATCAAATACATGAGCTATATTCCTTATTTTTGAAAAAAATTTAGCAACAGTATGAAATGGTGGCTCAATTATATATTGGAGTGGAAATTTCGCATGGATTTTTTTGATATTATAAAAGACACTTTTGCCAAGGGTGAGTCTGGACAAGATGTTACTGTAAATGAACTTGTGGAAGAGATTAAGGAGAAATTAAGCGGGATCATTGAACAACCTGATAGTATATGATCCGTAGAAACATATTCAACATTTTGCTCGTTTCATGGGCGATGGTCATCTTCTTTTCTTTTATCGATGGAGGAGGCGTCAATGAATCTAAGAAATCATTTTTGATACATATACTTAAGAAGCATGTTTAATAACATGCTTCTTTTTTATCGTTTTCCCTTATATATATAAATGAATGATAACCTGTGAGGGTGATGAGGGTGAGGAGACTCAGTAAGATTCCAATAGGAGTATTGACGGCTATTCTCGTGGTTTTAGCTGTAGGATCCTGTATCATTTTTCTTTTTCCCAACGGATCAAAAAGCGTGGTTGAAGATTTCTATGAGTATGAAAGTGAAGCGGAGTTCGGGAAGTCCTGGGAATTGTTAAGTTCTGAAATGAAGCAGCGGTTTCCGAATCGGGCAGATTATGTGCAAAATCGGTCACATGTATTTTTACAGCATATGGATGTGGAAACCTTTCAGTATGATGTAGGCCGTCCAAAGAAAGTGAAGAACCGGAGGCTGAATAAGGATGGAAGGCAGCATAAAACGGCCTATGAAATTCCGGTTACACAGGTCTTCAATTCTCGCTTTGGGGTGTTTACTTTGGAACAAAATTGTTATGTCGTCAAAGAAAAAGGCGAATGGCGTTTGTTATGGGATTATCAATTTGAATAGATTCCTCTCCTTTTTCAGGCTCAAGTTCGTTTTATTGAAAAGGGAGAGGCGCTGCTCTCATATAATGCCGAAAAGATCTACTTCTCATGAAACATATTTCATTCTTGAACGGTCACTGATGGCTTTCAGAATAAACATTTTGTCCTGTTTGCTTAGCATAGCCCAGCTGCCTGCTTTGATTTTCATTTAAATCCACTCCTTTTGTTTAGGATCATTTATTATAGTTGATGAATGACGGTTGATGGAATTCCGGGTCCAAAGAATAATTGTGTCAAGTGATGAAAGGGGCAAGGGGAAGATGGGATTGTCAGCTCATATTAGATTATACCGTCTTTTCATGCCTAATAAACAACAAAAATTCCAACAAATCTCTACATTTGGTGTTCGTTTTTTGTCAGAATATTGGACGGGGAAAATGAAAAAGCTGTCAGGATGCGGGTCCGGACAGCTTTTTCATTTTTTCTTATTTTATGGATAATTGTTCTTTTAATTCGGATTGAACCTTTTCTTTTTCTTCATCTGACACAATATAATAGTAGATGCCGTCGATTTTCGTTCCGTTTCCATTTATGGACGATTGGGTAATGCTTTTGCTTGCGTCCCTGTAGTTCTTTTGGATGTCCATCATGTCATCAAACGTCAAATTCGTCTGGATATTATTACCGAGTGCAGCGAAGACTTCATCGTATTTCGTCAATGATGAAAGGCTAGCGCCTTCCTTGATTACAGCCTCGATGATGGCACGTTGTCTGGATTGGCGGCCGAAATCACCACTAGGATCATCATGTCTCATTCTTGAATAGGCAAGGGCTTCTTTCCCGTTAAGGGTATGCGTACCTTTTGCAAAATGAATGCCATCGGATGTGAAGTCCAAATCGTTTTGAACGGTCACGCCGCCGACTACGTCAACGATATCCTTAAAGCCTTCCATATTGATCTTCATATAATAGTCGATTGGAATATCCAGGAAGTTCTCAACGGTATCCATGGACATTTTCGCGCCGCCGAAGGCAAATGCATGGTTGATTTTATCCTGTGTTCCATGACCGACGATCTCGGTCCGTGTATCACGCGGAATGCTTAGCATCTTGACCGATTTCTTTTGTGGATTGACTGTCAAGACAATCATTGTATCTGAACGGCCTTTGTCGCCATCACGTTCATCGACACCAAGCATGAGCATCGAGAATGGCTCTTGATCTGACAGTGCAAGGTCTTTCGTTCGTTTATCCGTAGTACGGTCTATTGGTGTATGCATCGTGTCAACGGTTTTTGTCAGTGAATTCCATACGGAGTAGGCAAAGGCTCCCCCAGCTAGTATAAAAAGTAGGACAATTATCCCGACTACCTTCAGCCATGTCCGTTTCTTTTTTTTCTTTTTTTCATGTCTCATAGTTTACTTCCTTCCTCTTTTTGTAACCACTTCATCTATTATATTTAATTTCATAGTAAAAGAATAGTATATTTTACTATTTTATAATACCTTTGACATATTTTGGTGTAACTCAACTAAAACAATTCTTCATTTAAAGGTTTAATGCTAAAGGAGTGGCTGATTGGAAAATCTACACTTATTTGGTTATTAGTTGTGCAATTTGGCCTAGTGTTTACACTTGGGTAATCATGATTTTACAGCAAGCTTTACTGGACTTGATATTCGAAGCGGGGAAGATTTATGGGGTAGGGGCCAATGGATAAGTCATTCTGATTAAGGATGGCGAGATCATCTCTAAGGAAAGTGTCGAGGGGCTTCGAGAATCTAGTGGGAAATCAGTGATCGGTTGGCTAAAAGGACATCATAGCTAATATGAAGGAATAATAAAGTAGCTTCGGAAAAGAGTCCGAGGTTACTTTTTTTGTTTGGAATGAGAAAAACTATGAATCTAATGAATTGGACCAGTCAAAATGGATGGAGAGTGTTCCTTCAAAATGGGTGATAAGCAAAGTCCCTCAAAGAAAGAAGGCGCATATATATGCAATACGGATATCCTTAAAGAATAAATAAGTCTCGGAGGCTAAGCACAAATGGAATTTTCAACTGAAAGTTCATCATACGAAAGTGATTCAGAGGAAAGCTCATCATACGAATGTGATTCAGAGGAAAGCTCATCTTACGAATGTGATTCAGCGGAAAGCTCATCGTACGAGAGTGATTCAGCGGAAAGCTCATCGTACGAGAGTGATTCAGCAGAAAGCTCATCGTACGAGAGTGTGCTCATCAGACGAGGGTGATTTAACGGAAAGCCAATCAGATGATGAAAGTAGTTCAACTGAAAGCTAATCAGATTTAACAACTAGTTAAATTAGAACGGAGATTTACTTAAAAATGGGTGATAAGCAAAGTCCCTATTAGAAAGTAGGAACATATATATGCAGTACGGATATCCCTAGAGGATAAATAAATTTTGGAGGTTAAAGAATAAATGGAATATACAACTGAAAGTTCATCGTACGAAAGTAGTTCAACGGAAAGCTCATCGTACGAAAGTGATTCAGCGGAAAGCTCATCGTACGAAAGTGATTCACCGGAAAGTTCATCAGATGAAAGCAGCTCAACGGAAAGCTCATCAGATGAAAGCAGTTCAACGGAAAGCTCATCAGATGAAAGCAGTTCAACGGAAAGTTCATCAGATGAAAGCAGTTCAAATGAAATCCTTTCCGAGGCTGCAGAAGAAGAAACTGAAAATTCAGCTGAGGGAGAGGAAAATGGCACTCCTCGTCGTGTGAATGTATTTAAGAAAATGTGGCTGGAAAATATGATTAAAGCATCGAAGGGTATCTATAAAGACGAAGATTGACCATACAGGTACAGCAACCAAAGAGTTGTTGTGCCTTCTTTTGTAAAAGGACATGCCGCTAGACTCATAATTGACGCTAGGATTGTAATCCATTTACTAGATACGGGAAAAGTTCGCCAAGCAAGGCAATTCAAAGGGAATTTAGTTTTAATCGGTTTCTTAGGAAAGGACCTAGCCGGAGTGTTTGGCTGACAATTGTACATATTGCCTATGGATGATTAAAACATAATGGTTTACTGGTGGTTTTTTGCGGGATAATGGTCAATATATTGAATTGGATCTCTTTGGGAAATTCGTGCAGTAGGGATTTTAATAGAAGTGGAATGTACACTTTTTGTTTACAAACCAAAAAACTGGTCCGTGCTCAATTTAGTTTGCGTCCGTTAGATTAGTGGGATGATCAGTGCGGTGAAAGATGGCATCATTGAGATGATGAATGAACAATGGGGAGGCAGTTTTGTCAACATAGGCATGTTGAAAGTTTTCAATAAAAAAACTCCGGATTTGAAGTGATCCGGAGTTATTTCTTTTTCTCGATATTTTCATAGACCGAGGCAAGTGCTTGTTCAAATTTCCCGCTCTTTTTCGGTTTGTAATATTTTTTGCTGCGAAGTTTGTCCGGTAAGTATTGCTGCTTCACCCAGCCATTCTCGTAGTCATGAGGATATAGGTAGTCGATGCCGCGGCCGAGTTCTGTGGCCCCTTTGTAATGGGCATCCTTAAGGTGATCTGGTACATCGCCGCTATGGCCGCTGCGAATGTCTGATAGGGCTGCATCGATTGCGACAATGGCCGTGTTCGATTTAGGTGATAGGCATAACTCGATCACTGAGTTGGCAAGTGGGATCCGGGCTTCAGGAAAACCGAGTCGTTCAGCGGCTTCGACTGCAGCGAGGGCCCTGGGGCCAGCCTGGGGATTGGCAAGAGCTATGTCTTCGTAAGCGATGACTACCAAACGGCGGGCGATGCTTACAAGATCGCCGGCTTCGACTAAGCGACCCAAATAATGAAGGGCGGCATTCACATCACTGCCGCGAATTGATTTTTGGAAAGCGGACAGGACATCATAATGGGCATCTCCATCCTTGTCATGGGAGAAGCTTTTTTTCTGCATGCATTCCTCGGCAATTTGCAGATCTATATGAATGCTTCCGGATTCATCGGGTTCTGTGGAAATGACGGCGAGCTCAAGTGCGTTAAGGGCACTGCGGACATCTCCATTCGAAGCAGTCGCGAAATGGGTAAGGGCATCAAAGCTGACCTCGGTTTCATATGCACCAAGTCCCCGCTCTTCATCATGAAGTGCCCGTTCCAGCGCTTTGGTTATATCCTCGGTTACCAATGATTTGAGCTCGAAAATCTGGCACCGGCTTCTGATGGCCGGATTGATGGCATGATAGGGATTGCTGGTCGTTGCACCGATAAGGGTGATCATCCCGTTTTCAAGATAAGGCAATAGGAAATCCTGCTTCGCCTTATCGAGCCGATGAACCTCATCAAGCAGCAGAATCACTTTACCGGACATTTTAGCTTCGGCTGCCACGATTTCCATATCCTTTTTATTATTGGTCACTGCGTTCAGCGTCCGGAACGCAAACTTCGTGCTTCCGGCAATCGCACTTGCGATCGATGTCTTGCCAATTCCCGGGGGACCATACAGGATCATGGAAGAAAGCTGTTTGGCCTTGACCATCCTTGCGATAATTTTTCCTTCACCGACCAGATGCTCCTGCCCGATGATCTCATCAATCGATCGAGGCCGCATCCGGAAAGCAAGCGGTTTAATATTCATTGCGCACCTCTCCTTTTTATATAAGGTATCACAACTGATGGGGGAAATGCGCTGATTATGCTATAAAAAGAGGGTGATTTCCCATAGGGCAGTCTCGAATAATTCGATCATGCCCCTCGAACGGTTTACATTTCATTCTTTATTTCCACTTATCCTACCTCTCCAATTAGGATAATTTGACAAAGGAAGGGCGGGTGAATGCAATTCCGGCGGGAATATGCTATAATTTCAAAAGAATTTAGAAACGGATAAATAATTTGAGGTGTATATGTATGAAGATATCTACTAAAGGCCGTTATGGTTTGACGATCATGATCGAGCTTGCTAAACATTATGGAGAAGGCCCGAAGAGTTTGAAATCGATTGCCCAGACGCATAATTTGTCGGAGCATTATTTGGAGCAGTTGATTGCGCCGCTTCGTAATGCGGGGTTGGTGAAGAGTGTCCGCGGTGCATATGGCGGGTATGTCCTGTCCAAAGATCCTCAGGAGATTACTTCAGGTGATGTCATTCGTGTATTGGAAGGGCCGATTACGCCTGTTGAGGGAATCGAGGATGAAGAGCCGGTGAAGCGTCAGCTTTGGATCAGGATTCGCGATGCCGTGAAGGATGTATTGGATAATACGACGCTTATGGATTTGGCGAGCTACAAGGATACGGGTGAAATCGATTCTTATATGTACTATATTTAATTGATCAGCAATGCGCCTATTATGTAGGCGCTTGCGTTTTTTAATGGAGGCGACAAAAAAGTGGACAGAATATATTTAGATCATGCTGCGACTTCACCGATGCATCCGAATGTGATCGATGTGATGATGAGGGTCATGAGCAATGATTTCGGAAATCCGTCGAGCATTCATGCTTTCGGACGGGAGGCGCGCCATGTTTTGGATGAGGCGCGTTCGAGTATTGCAGCGAGCATCGGTGCCGGGCGGAATGAAATCATTTTCACGAGCGGCGGAACCGAGGCTGATAATACGGCGATCATTGGTGTTGCGAATGCTTATAAAGAACAAGGGAAGCACATCATTACGACGGAGATTGAGCATCATGCGGTCTTGCATACTTGCCAACACCTTGAGAAGTCTGGCTTTGAGGTCACATATTTACCTGTGAATGAGGCGGGGCTTATTTCAATTGCCGATTTAAAGGCGGCATTGAGGGACGACACGATTTTGGTTTCGGTCATGTTCGGCAATAATGAGGTGGGTACAATCCAGCCGATTTCTGAAATAGGGCAGGTGCTCAAGGGTCACCAAGCCGTTTTCCATACGGATGCGGTCCAGGCATATGGTTTGATCTCTATCGACGTTCGTGAGCTGGGTGTGGATTTACTGAGTGTATCCGCGCATAAAATCAACGGTCCCAAGGGAATCGGCTTTCTTTATATTCGTGAAGGGTTGAAGCTGAATCCGCATTTATATGGCGGGGAGCAAGAACGCAAGCGCCGTGCTGGTACGGAGAGTGTGCCGGCAATTGCCGGTTTTTCAGAAGCTGTTTCAATTGCACAGAGCACGATGGAAAAGAAAAAGGAGCAATACAAGCGCTTCAAAGACGTATTGCTTGCCGTCTTTGATGAGGCGGATGTACAATATGAAATTAACGGATCCATGGATCAGTCGCTGCCGCATTTGCTGAATGTTAGTTTTCCGGGTACGAATGTGGAATCGATGCTCGTAAATATGGACTTGGCAGGTGTTGCTGTATCGAGCGGATCCGCTTGTACGGCCGGGTCAATCGATCCGTCGCATGTGCTTGTGGCGATGTTCGGGAAAGATTCGGAGCGGACGAAGAATTCGATCCGTTTCAGCTTCGGTCTGAACAACACGGAAGAGGAAGTAAGGCAGGCGGCAGAAACCACCGTTAAAATCGTTAATAGATTAGTGAGAAGATAATTCTTACTTTAAAATAAATGAGGTGACAGAATGAGAAAAGCACCACAGGACACCCGCGTCGTCGTGGGTATGTCAGGAGGCGTGGATTCTTCTGTGTCAGCCCTGCTATTGAAGAATCAAGGCTATGATGTGGTCGGGATTTTCATGAAGAACTGGGATGATACAGATGAAAACGGAGTCTGTACGGCAACGGAAGATTACAATGATGTAATTGCCGTTTGTAATCAAATCGGCATCCCTTATTATGCGGTCAATTTCGAGAAGCAGTATTGGGATAAAGTTTTCACTTATTTCCTGGATGAGTATAAAGCGGGCCGTACCCCGAATCCGGATGTAATGTGCAATAAGGAAATCAAGTTCAAGGCTTTTCTTGAACATGCGGTAAGCCTTGGTGCCGACTATGTGGCTACAGGTCATTACGCACAGGTTGAATACCGGGATGGCGAATACAAAATGCTGCGCGGTATCGATAATAATAAAGATCAAACGTACTTCTTGAACCAGCTTACTCAAGAACAGTTGGAAAAAGTCATGTTTCCGCTTGGACACATTGATAAGAAGGAAGTCCGTGAAATTGCGAAAGAAGCGGGTCTTGCCACGGCAACGAAAAAAGATTCTACAGGGATCTGTTTTATCGGTGAACGCAATTTCAAAGAGTTTTTAAGCAATTACCTCCCAGCTCAGCCGGGTGATATGGTCACGATGGATGGCAAGGTAATGGGCAAGCATGACGGATTGATGTATTACACGATCGGACAGCGTCACGGTCTGGGAATTGGCGGCAGCGGCGATCCTTGGTTTGTTGCGGGAAAAGACTTGAAGCGCAATGTACTGTATGTGTGTCAAGGCTTTGATAATGATGTGCTGTATTCCAATTCCCTTCGTGCAGTGAATGTCAGCTGGGTAGCGGAACATGCGCCTGCCGATGAATTCACATGTACGGCAAAATTCAGGTACCGTCAGGACGATAGCGGTGTTAAGGTGAAGGTCTTGGACAATGGTGATGTCGAAGTCATCTTTGACGAGCCAGTCCGTGCGATCACACCTGGACAAGCAGTCGTCTTCTATGATGGTGAAGTGTGCCTTGGCGGCGGTACGATTGATGAAGTATTTAAAAAAGGTGAAAAACTGACTTACGTAGGGTAAAATAATCATGTCCCCAGCTGTGTTTGCGGTTGGGGACTTCTTTTGGATTGCGGGTGACCGCCTGAATTCGACCACTGGCTTATGCTATACTTTTTAATATAAAAATGGAGTGTGAATGGATATGGATAAGAATCAACAAGGTATTGAATTTATGCAGCAAGGGAAATACGAAGAAGCGGCGAAAGTTTTTAATGAGGCGATCGAGGAAAACCCGAATGAGCCTGTTGCTTACATAAACTTTGGGAATGTATTGACTGCCGTTGGTGAAACGGATAAAGCGGTCAAGTTTTACAAAAAGGCGATCGAGCTGGATGAAAATGCAGCAGCGGCGTACTATTCATTAGGAAACTTATATTATGAATCCGATTCTAAACTGGTCGAAGCGAAGGATATGTTTGAAAAGGCCATCCGTCTGGGACTGGATAACAGCGATGCTTACTTCATGCTTGGATTGACATTGATGGCATTGGATCAACCGAAATTGGCGATGCCTTATCTGCAGAGAACGGTGGAGCTGAGCCCTGAGGATGTTGATGCAAGATTCCAATATGCGTTATGTCTTGCTAATGCGGAATTGTATGATGAATTGATCGATCAACTGAATAAAGTTGTGGAACAGGATCCGGGCCATGCGGATGCTTATTATAATTTAGGTGTTGCGTTTGCAGGGTATCGTGAGGATGCGAAATCCGCGATGGTTTATTTTGATAAGGCTTTGGAAGCACAGCCTGACCATATGCTTGCTGCGCACGGTAAGAAACTGATGGAAGAAATGAATGCTGAGTAAATAAAAAGCATATGCATGGAAAGGTGGGGAGAAGAGTTGAGCCAGCAAGATTCGTTGGATTTGTTTTCAGAAGAGAAAAAGTTCATGAAAGGCAGTCATTTAGTGACGATCTTTCATAATGAAGAAAATATGTACTCGGTTGTTAGAATTCGTGTGCATGAAACGAATCTGGAATATGAAGAGAAGGAAGCGGTCGTAACAGGTTATTTTCCAAGGATGCATGAGGATGAGATCTATATTTTTTATGGGGCCATGAAGGAACATCCGCGTTTTGGCCTTCAATTCCATGTAGAGCATTTTCGCAAGGATCTGCCTCAATCCAAGGAAGGCATCGTCAGTTATTTATCAGGTGACCTTTTCAAGGGCATTGGGAAAAAAACAGCCGAAAGCATTGTTGAGACACTGGGTGATAAGGCCATTTCAAAAATACTGGCTCAGCCTTCGCTGCTTGATGATATCCCGAAGCTATCAGGGGAAAAGGCAAAAGGCCTCTATGATACATTAGTCGAGCATCAAGGTCTGGAGCAGGTGATGATCGCCTTGAATCAATATGGCTTCGGTCCGCAGCTGTCGATGAAAATCTATCAAATGTATAAGCAGGATACGATCACGATGGTTCAGGGTAATCCGTATAAGCTCGTAGAGGATATTGAAGGGATTGGGTTTGGACGGGCGGATGAGCTTGGGCATCAGCTGGGCATTTCCGGCAGCCACCCCGACCGAATCAAGGCTGCGTGCTTGTATACGCTTGAATCCCAATGCCTCCAGGACGGAAATATTTACATAGAAGCCGAGCAGCTTTTGGAAGCGGTCAAACGGCTGTTGGAGGAAAATAAACGGGATCGCATTGAGTTCACCAACATTTCCTCGGAAATAATCGAATTGACGCAAGAGGGGAAAATCGTTGTCGAGGATCAACGAATTTATCCGCCTTCGCTATTCTATTCGGAAAAGGGAATCGTGATGAACATCAAGCGGCTGCTTGCTCAAACCGAGTATGAGGACCAGTTCCCCGAATCGGAGTTCTTGCTGGCACTTGGGGAGCTGGAAGAGCGGCTGGATGTTTCCTATGCCCCGGCCCAAAAGGAAGCGATCCAGACAGCCCTGCAATCGCCGATGTTAATCTTGACTGGGGGACCTGGTACCGGTAAGACGACAGTCATCAAAGGCATCGTTGAGCTATATGCAGAGCTGCATGGTGTATCCATGGACATTAACGATTATAAAAAAGAAGGAAGCGATCCCTTTCCATTCGTACTTGCGGCTCCTACTGGCCGTGCAGCGAAACGCATGGCCGAGTCGACGGGGCTCCCCGCAGTCACGATCCACCGTTTGCTTGGGTGGAACGGGAGTGAAGGCTTTTCCCATGATGAGGATAATCAGCTGGATGGCCGTATCGTGATCATCGATGAGGTTTCGATGGTGGATACGTGGCTGGCCCATCAATTGTTTAAAGCTCTGCCGGAAAATGTCCAGGTGATATTGGTTGGTGATGAAGATCAGCTACCATCTGTTGGCCCTGGGCAGGTTTTAAAGGATTTGCTTGCATCAAATTGTGTACCGACTGTCAGTCTCGAACATATATATCGTCAAGCTGATGGGTCATCGATCATTGAATTGGCCCATGAAATCAAAAAAGGAAGGCTTCCGGATGATGTCACGAAACAGCAGGAAGATCGATCGTTCATTCGCTGCCAAACGAATCAAATCCCCCAAGTGATTGAGAAAGTGGTTGCCAATGCGAGGACGAAAGGCTTCACGGCCAAAGATATACAGGTGCTGGCCCCCATGTATAGAGGGCCTGCCGGAATTGATGCACTGAATAAAATGCTTCAGGAAGTGTTCAATAGCAATGCGAATGAAAAGCGGCGGGAAATAAAATTCGGCGATGTGATATATAGAACCGGAGATAAGGTGCTACAACTGGTGAACCAGCCGGAAGAGGGTGTCTTTAATGGCGATATGGGGGAAATTGTGTCCATATTGTTCGCTAAAGAAAATACCGATTCTGTCGATAAAGTGATCATATCGTTCGAAGGCATCGAAGTGACTTACACGAAGCAGGATTTGAACCAGATCACACATGCCTATTGCTGCTCCATCCATAAGTCGCAGGGAAGCGAATTCCCCATCGTCATTTTACCTGTAGTGAAAAGTTATTACCGGATGCTCCGCCGTAATTTATTGTATACGGCGATTACCCGCAGTAAAAATTTCTTGATCCTATGTGGTGAAGAAGATGCATTCCGTTTAGGGATCGAGCGTAATGATGAGATGCGCCGGAAAACGACTTTGCGTGAAAAGCTGCGGGAGATCTTGAGTGAAGAAGAGATGCCGGTTGAAAAGGGAGAGGTGCATCAAGAGGCAAGTTATCTTGATATTCTTATGCATGCTGACCCGATGATCGGGATGGAGAATGTCACGCCATATGATTTTATGTAGGTTCTTTTTGATTGATTTTGTTTAAAATTCATGGTTTTGGTGGAACTAATAAGGATATAACTTATATATAAGCAGGGGGGATTTGATGAAAAAAGGTTGGATAATCGGGATAGTCGTTGTCGTTTTACTGGTCATTTATGGCGCATCTTCGTACAACGGACTTGTTAGTGCCAGTGAAGATGTCGATAATAAATGGTCACAGGTGGATAACCAATTAAAACGGAGAGCGGATTTGATTCCGAATCTTGTTGAAACGGTGAAGGGTTATGCCGCTCATGAAACGGAAGCCATTAAAGCGGTGAGTGATGCACGCGCGAAGCTGGCAGGTGCCAATTCGACCGAAGATGCAATTGATGCCGATCAAGAATTGAGCGGGGCCTTGAGCCGTCTTTTGGTTGTTGTCGAGAACTATCCGGACTTAAAGGCCAATGAGAACTTTAAGGGTCTCATGGATAGTTTGGAAGGCACGGAAAATCGGCTGACGGTAGCACGAAAAGACTATAATGATGAAGTTACCAACTATAATAAGATGATTAAACGCTTTCCGAAGAATATGATGGCAGGAGCGTTCGGGTTCGATGCCAAACCATATTTTGAAGTGACCGATCAAGAAAAAGAAACGCCAAAGGTTGATTTCGGGAGCGGTAAATAATGAAAAAACTCGCTGTGTTTGCGCTATTCTTCATTCTCACGTTCAGTTTAGCAAACGTGGCCGCAGCACAACCTAACATTCCTGAACCAGTGGGGGATATATATGTTCAGGACTTCGCCGGAGTCCTGGATGATCAGGAAAAATCGGAACTCATCGAACTTGGGAAACGATTGGATGATGCCACAAAAGCACAAATTTCCGTTTTGACGGTTGATTCGATGGAAGGATCCGAGATCGAGGAGTACTCGGTCGAGGCATTAAGATTATTCAAGCTTGGTGATGCCGAGCTGAACAATGGAGTCCTCATCGTGCTGGCCATGGAAGAACAGAAAATCCGTATTGAAGTGGGGTACGGTTTGGAAGGGGCTATCACCGATATAAAATCTGGACAGATTTTGGATGATGTGGCTATCCCCGCGCTGAAAGAGGGTAAATATGATGTTGCCCTGACGGAGACCTATAAGGCTGTATATAATGACGTCACGAAAGAATACAACCTGGGTGACGAGTTTTATCAAGATCTCTCCGTTCAGCCCGAGTCAGAAACCTTTCAGCCATCAGGTTTACAGATTTTCCTCATTATCATCGTCGTCATCATCGTATTCATCCTCGATGCCAAGTTCTTTAAAGGGTTTTTCCTTCAAACGCTAATCAATATCCTTTTGATATTCATAAGTCGCGGCGGCGGCGGCCGTGGAGGCGGAAGCGGCGGTCCACGGGGCGGCGGCGGAGGAAGTTCCGGTGGCGGAGGTGCAAGCAGGGGCTGGTAAAGCAGTGGATCTGACCGGGAAACCGGTCTTTTTTTTCGTAAAGATTGTTGTTTTTAAAACGAAACTATTTAAGGTTGATTGGAGCGAAAGTGCGAGACTCCTGCGTGAGCAGCGGGACAGGTAAGACCCCACAGGCGTTTACGCCGAGGAGGCTCACCGCCCGCACCAAGGAAAGCGAGCATCTGGAGGGGAAATCAACCACAACTCACTACCTGGTAAATAGCAACAAAGTATGTGAAAACAGCCTTTTTTTATGTATGGCCCATGTGTCGGACCAACAATGGAAAACCTTTCAGCACATCTATTTTCAGTAGTAAAGAGATAATAAAAATGTTCGGAAAGGCGGGATGACCTTGCGGACGTTTTCTTTATTGAAAGGAATGCCGGTTTTCACAATCAAAGGAGAAAGAATCGGCACGGTCCACGATTTATCAATTTCCGAAATGGGACAGGTAACGGGCTTGGTCGTTCATCAGCAAGCATTGTTCAAAAGAGCTTTTCATTTGAAACTTGACGATATTTCTTCATTCGGTCCAGATGGGATCGTCATCAGCCGCCAAGATTCAACCTTAAGGAAAGTGCCTGCGGATTCCATTTGCCTATCGAAGGACGAAGTATTGGGACGCATGCTGTTTTCAGAAATGGGCGAAGAACTTGGTTTACTGCAGGATGTATATTTCAAGGAAAAAATGGGCACGATTATAGCGTATGAAACAACGGATGGGTTTTTCTCGGAGTCGACAGTGATAGAATCAAAACAGCCGCCTGCATTAGGGAAGGATACCATCATTGTTTCAGTTTATGAACAGTGAGGTGTCCATTTTGGAAATTAAATGTCCGAATTGCCGCAGTAAAGATGTTGGGAAGATTGGCGTAAATCAATATTATTGTTGGAATTGCTTTATTGAAATGACTCTGTCCGAAGGGCTCATCAATACGCACCAAGTCGAGGAAGATGGAAGTTTAAGCTCATTGGACGATTTGTTTGAGGAAAATGACCGCCGCTTCGGTATGTAAATAACGGAAGAGGTGTTTGCAATGGCTAGACGTTCACGCAATACTCTAATGAATATGGGTTCGGACTTGATGAACTCGAAGATGATCAAACGGAACATGAAGAAAATACGCAAAAGATTAAAGTCATTATTATAGCAGGAATGGGTGTCCTGATAATGAGGGCACTCTTTTTTATGTATGAAAACCTTCCGCCTTTCGAAGAATAAATGAGCGGGGGGTGTTTATTGTGAGTATTCGGCTAAAGTGGTTTTATCGCCTGGGTTTTTTATTGCTCTTATTTTTCGTCATCTATATTTTTATGAAACTTAAGCCCATGTGGGGACCTGCCGTTACTGTATGTGTGACGGTGCTGCTGCCCTTTTTGGTCGGTGCGTTCATCAGTTACTTGCTGCACCCTGTAGTGGAATATTTAAATGAGAAAGGGATGCGTCGCTGGCTTTCGATCACGATCATCTATTTGTTGTTTTTCGGGGGGATCGGTTTTGCCGTTTATAAAGGGATTCCAGTCATGGTCAGCCAGGTTCGCGAGCTGTCGGAAAGCGTGCCGGAACTGGTTGAACAGTACCGGGGCAGGATTGATAAGCTCAATCATCAAACGGCGGCCTGGCCGTTCGGAATTCATGAAAGATTCGAAGAGGGTGTCACCCTTTTCGAAGGCTGGCTGAAGCGTATACCGGAAAAGGCGATGGAGTATGCCATGAAGATGATTGATTTCATCGTCCTGATTGCGTTGATTCCATTCATTGCTTTTTATATCCTGAAAGATTTCACCGTTTTAAAAAAAATGGCATGGTATATGACCCCGAAAAAATGGCGCAATCAGGGACGGGCATTCGTTCGTGATGTCGATGCGTCGCTTGGCGGCTATATCCGCGGACAAATCATCGTCTGTGTCGTGATCGGCTTGATTTCCTCGCTGCTCTTCTGGATAGCCGGAATGAAATATCCGCTTCTTTTGGGGGCGATAATCGGAATAACGAATGTCATTCCGTATTTCGGACCGATTATTGGGGCCATTCCTGCTGTGGTCATCGCCGCGACAATGTCAATAAAAATGGTGTTGATCATCGCGGTCATCGTGCTTGTCCTTCAATTTCTTGAAGGAAATATCCTGTCGCCGCTAATAGTCGGTAAAAGCCTTCATATGCATCCGCTGTTCATCATGCTTGCATTATTGGCCGGAGGCGAAATAGGCGGTATCTTCGGCATGGTCGTTTCGATTCCCATCTTGGCTGTGTTGAAAGTTTTTGTACTTCATGCCCGCGTTCACTTTAGAAAGAAGCCGCCCCTTATTGACAAATAAAAGTCTTGTGAATATAATCCATAACATAAGATAATTCGTTGAAGGATGAAGTATGCTGAAGTCCATCTAAAGAGAGGGGTCCCCCAGGCTGAAAGGGACTGCCAGGTGAAGAGCAGCAGAAAGCTAGTCCTGAGAGCAGCTAATACCTGCCGTCACGCCGCGTTAAGGCTTTTATGAAGGTGATGGGCCTGGGATCAATTCCTGCGTCCATAATCAGGGTGGTACCGCGAGTCAACTCTCGTCCCTGTTTTTGGGATGGGGGTTTTTTGCGTGCTCAAAATTACATAATTTTTAAAAGGAGGATATATATATGAAGTATTTAACTGGTGCTCAAATCCGCCAAATGTATTTAGACTTTTTTAGTGAAAAAGGACATAACATCGAACCAAGTGCGTCATTGGTTCCTCATGAAGATCCATCATTGCTTTGGATCAATTCCGGGGTGGCGACGTTAAAGAAATATTTTGATGGACGGGTGATTCCTGAAAATCCAAGGATTACGAATGCTCAAAAGGCGATCCGTACAAACGATATCGAAAACGTGGGAAAAACGGCACGTCATCATACGTTTTTCGAAATGCTCGGAAACTTCTCCATTGGTGAATATTTCAAAGAAGAAGCCATTACATGGGCATGGGAATTTTTGACCGATGAAAAATGGATTGGGTTCGATAAAGATAAATTGGCTGTGACGATCCATCCTGAAGATGATGAAGCATTCGAGCTTTGGAATAAGAAAATCGGTGTTCCTGCTGAAAGGATCATTCGCCTGGAAGAAAACTTCTGGGATATCGGGGAAGGTCCAAGCGGTCCGAATACGGAGATTTTCTATGACCGCGGACCAGCATATGGCGATGATCCGAATGATCCGGAACTATATCCAGGCGGGGAAAATGAACGTCATCTGGAAGTATGGAATCTTGTATTTTCTCAATTCAACCATAATCCGGACGGTTCTTACACACCGCTTCCAAAGAAAAATATCGATACAGGGATGGGCCTTGAGCGTATGGCTTCCGTCGTTCAAGATGTGGCGACGAACTATGATACAGATTTATTCATGCCAATCATCCGCGCAGTCGAAGAGATATCCGATGTGAAATATGGTGTTGATTCAGAAAAAGATGTGGCATTCAAAGTCATAGCCGACCATATTCGTACGGTAGCCTTTGCAGTTGGTGACGGGGCTCTTCCATCCAACGAAGGCCGCGGTTATGTATTGCGCCGTTTACTTCGCAGAGCGGTTCGATATGCTAAGCAAATCAACATCAACCGACCATTCATGTTCGAGCTTGTGACGGTCGTCGGTGAAATCATGAAAGACTTCTATCCTGAAGTCCTCAAGAATAAAGAATTCATTGCAAAAGTAATCAAAAATGAAGAGGAACGCTTCCATGAAACCCTGAATGATGGACTGTCCATCCTTTCTGAGGTCATTAAAAAGGAAAAGGAAAAAGGCAATACGACCATTCCGGGCAGCGATGCATTCCGTTTATATGACACATATGGCTTCCCGATTGAGTTAACGGAAGAATATGCAGAAGAAGAAGGCATGACGGTCGATCAAGCTGGATTTGAAAAAGAGATGGATGCACAGCGTGAACGTGCCCGTTCAGCGCGTCAAGATGTTGATTCCATGCAAATCCAAGGCGGGGTATTGGGCGATATTAAAGTTAAAAGTGAATTTGTCGGATATGATCAAGTTGCTGTCGAAGCCAAAGTTGCTGCCATCATACAAAATGGCGAGCTTGTAACGGAGGCACAAGAAGGAGAAGAAGTTCAAGTGATATTGGACAAGACTCCTTTCTACGCGGAAAGCGGCGGACAAATAGCCGATATAGGAACGATGGCCAGTGAATCGGTGAAGGTCGATGTCCTGGATGTCCAAAAAGCTCCTAATGGCCAAAATCTGCACCGTGTAACAGTTACTGCCGGTACGTTAACAGCAGATTCCCATATCGTTGCTGCGGTAAATCAAGAAAATCGCATCCATATCACGAAAAACCATACAGCGACGCACCTTTTGCATCAGGCGTTGAAAGATGTGCTTGGTACACATGTCAACCAAGCGGGTTCACTCGTACAGGCTGAGCGCCTTCGCTTCGATTTCTCTCATTTTGGCCAGATAACGGCGGAAGAGATTGAACAAATCGAAACGATTGTAAATGAAAAGATTTGGCAAAGCTTACAAGTGAATACGGACTATAAAAACATCGAAGAAGCCAAGGCTATGGGCGCAATGGCCTTGTTCGGCGAAAAATACGGCAAGATTGTACGTGTCGTTCAAATAGGCGATTACAGCTTGGAACTTTGCGGCGGTGTCCACGTTCCGAATACAGCGGTGATCGGCTTGTTCAAAATCGTTTCCGAAAGCGGCATCGGTGCAGGAACTCGCCGTATAGAAGCGGTAACGGGTGCCGGGGCGTACAAATTGATGACCGATCAAATCGGTGTTCTGAAAGACGCGGCTGCAAAATTGAAAACGAACTTGAAAGACGTACCTTCAAGAATCGAAACGGTACTGGCTGAAGTGAAGGATCTTCATCGCGAGAATGAAAGCCTTACTGCAAAATTAAGTAATATTGAAGCAAGCAGTCTTGTTTCTAACGTAAAAGACGTAAATGGTGTTCAAGTATTGGTGGCGAAGGTTCAAGCTACCGACATGAATAATCTGCGTGCCATGGCGGATGATTTGAAACAAAAGCTCGATTCTGTCATTATCGTATTAGGCTCGGCCCAAGGCGATAAAGTCAATTTGATTGCCGGGGTGACCAAGGATTACATCGACCGCGGTTTCCATGCTGGTAAATTGGTGAAAGAAGTTGCTTCCCGTTGCGGCGGTGGCGGTGGCGGACGTCCAGATATGGCTCAAGCCGGCGGAAAAGACCCTGAGAAATTGGATGCAGCACTTAATTTTGTTGAAGAATGGGTCTTATCGATTTCATAATCAATGGAAAGTGTTGTACAATGTAGGTAATAGTGGATTTGGACGCTGAGGAGAGGTGCATGTTAATGAGTTCCTTTGATAAAACGATGAAATTTAATTTTCCCGAAGAACCATTCGAAAGAGATGTACAAGAAGTATTGTCTCAAGTGTATGTTGCACTTCAGGAAAAAGGTTATAACCCGATAAACCAGATTGTCGGTTATCTATTATCTGGTGACCCGGCCTACATCCCGCGCCATATGGATGCTCGAAACATTATTCGTAAGCTTGAACGCGATGAAATCATCGAAGAATTGGTTAAATCGTATCTTAAGAACCATCGAGAGGAATACTAATGCGCACAATGGGACTTGATTTAGGTTCAAAAACCATCGGCGTCGCCCTGAGCGACGCGATGGGCTGGACTGCACAAGGATTGGAAACGATCAAAATTAACGAAGCTGGAAATGACTTCGGCTTTAAACGCCTCAATGAAATAATAAAAGAGCATGATGTTTCTAAAATTGTCCTCGGTTTGCCTAAGAACATGAATGGGACTGTTGGACCGCGAGGCGAGATCAGCCAAGATTTCGCTAAACGATTAGAAAACAAATTCAAGCTGCCGGTGTTTCTCTGGGATGAACGGTTGACAACTATGGCGGCTGAACGTGTCCTTCTTGAGGCGGACGTAAGCCGAAGCAAACGCAAGAAAGTCATTGATAAAATGGCAGCTGTCATGATTCTGCAAGGATTCTTGGACAGACAAACAAATTCAATATGAGGTGAATACAAATGGAACACGGCGAAAACAACATTACAGTAGTAGATGAAAACGGAAACGAGCAGCTATGCGAAATCCTTTTCACATTCGACTCAGATAAATTCAACAAATCTTATGTACTTTACTATCCGATGTCTGCAGAAGATGAAGAGGAAGAAATTGAAATCCACGCTTCATCATTTGTACCGAGCGAAGATAATAAAGATGGTGAACTTACACCGATCGAAACAGAAGAAGAGTGGGATCTTGTCGAAGAAATGTTAAATACATTCCTTGACCAAGAAGAAGCGGAAGAAGAATAAAAGAAAAAAACCGGCCCCTAAAGGTCGGTTTTTTTTTTTTGCTCTTTTCGTAAAGATTGTTGTTTTTAAAACGAAACTATTTTAGGCTGATTGGAGCGGAAGTGCGAGACTCCTGCGGGAAAAGCGTGTCTAAGGAGACCCCGCAGGCGAAAGCCGAGGAGGCTCCCGAGACCGCCCGCGGAAAGCGAGTACCTGGAGTGGAAATCACGTTCAAATTGTACAAACCCATAATAAACTGTGGACATGAAGATCGTTTTTTCATTTTTGTACCAGTAACCCCTTATCTTTTCTTTGCGAATAAAAGCATAAAAGTAGCGAACGGACCCAAAAATAATGATAGCAAGAACCAGTTCAGCGCCGTTCTATTTTTTCCTTGAGCAAGTCCGGCGTTTATGAGTGCCAATGTCCCCCAACCTACAAAATAATACTGATCCAACTCCTTCACACCTTTCCTTTTCCTCAAATCATCATGGCGTTCCTATATGAATATTCCTGCTATTTCTTGAAATGCCTAATACATGCAGGGAACAAATTTTTAAGCTGAGTAAATAATTAAAACAAAGTTGATTGGAACGGAAGGGGCGAGATTCCTGCGGGAATACGTGTCCAAGGGAGACCCCACAGGCGCAAAAGCGCCGAGGGCGGACCGCCCGCGGAAAGCGAGTCCCTGGAGCGTAAATCAACGTCTAAATTGTACAAGCCATTAAAAGACTGTGGGCAAAAGGAGTTCGGAAACATATCTTTCATTAAATGATGTTCCCGAATCAACTGACCCCAAGCAGCACCATCAACTCCTCGAGTATGGTTTCTAAGTTAATAGTTGATTGGGGAGTAAGGTAGGGGGTCTCTGCGGGAAAAACGCGTCAAAGGGAATGCCTGGAGCGGAAATCAATATGCCCTCAAAAAAACTGTAGACAAAGATATCACCATTTTCCTATTAAATAATACCTGTATATTGACAAAACTAGTGCATTTTTGCCATAAATAGAGTATTGATGAATGTAGTTTTGCAAAAAACATGTAATTATTTGTTGATTTTAGTATAATGTTCGAAGCAAAGATTAATTAGAGAAAAGCATCATCTAGAAACCAATCTGTAGTTGGTGTGAGTTTGCAGGGGGAATGAACATGGATGAAAAAGATAAAAATCTATCTAAAAAGGAACATATCCGAATGAAATTGTTAGAACAGCAAGGAGAAGCCAAGCTGGTTCGTAAAATCATCATGATTACGATCGCTTCGCTTATTTTACTAATCGGGATAGTTGGTCTTGTGGGCTTTTTATATATCAACTCAGCCATGAAACCAGTCGATCCGGATGATGACACCATCAAGAAAGTGAAAATCCCGATCGGTTCATCCGTTAACGGAATTTCAACGCTGCTTGAAGAGCAGGGGATAATCAAGGACGCACGCGTATTCAAATATTATATTAAATTCCGAAATGAATCCGGTTTTCAGGCAGGGGAGTATAAATTATCACCTTCGATGCCGATTGAAGATATTGTCACAAGCATCAAAACCGGAAAACTCATGAAGGAGGCGGCAATGAAGATAACGATTCCTGAAGGGAAGCAGCTAATCCAAATTGCCGATATCATCGCGGGGAAGACGGGTGAAGATCCGAAAAAGGTCTTCAAGAAATTGAATGATAAGAAGTTCATTAATTCCATGCAAGAGCAATTTCCGCAGCTATTGACCTCGGAAATTGAAAATGAAAAGGTTTTATATCCGCTGGAAGGGTACCTATTCCCAGCTACTTATGACTTTTATGAAGAAAAGCCGACCCTGGAGTCGATCGTCATCGAGATGCTGAAGAAAACCGAAGAGACTTTGCAGGCTTACGAGGGCCAAATGGACAAGAACGATTATTCCGTACACGAGATGCTGACCTTCGCTTCGCTTGTCGAAGAAGAGGCGACGGCACAAGTCGATCGCGGAAAGATAGCTTCCGTCTTTTACAATCGTATTAAGGAAGATATGCCGCTTCAAACGGATCCGACCGTTTTGTATGCGAAGGGTTCACATAAGAGCAGGGTGTATTATAAAGACCTTGAGGTGAAATCCCCTTATAATACGTATAAGAACAAGGGGCTTCCGCCAGGGCCGATTGCAAATGCCGGAACGACATCGATCGATGCGGTATTGAAGCCTGAGAAAACGGATTACCTGTACTTTTTGGCAACACCTGAAGGGGAAGTCCTTTACTCCAAGACCTTGGATGACCACAATAACAAAAAGGCAGAGCATATTTCCAATAAATAAATAAAAAAATGCAAGGACACCGAGGGGGGAGAGATATTACTTTCCCCTTGTTTTTATGATAGAATAGTACAAGTGAATTTTTGATCCGATTCTTATCGGTGACGTAACTCGGCGAATGCCGGGTTTTATTTTGAAAGATAAGGAAATGTAGATCGTCAAGCATACTTGTTTCAGCTCCTTGTGAAGAAATTGTTCAATCAATTTTTTCATGTTACTGACCAAGCGCTTTTGTTTTTCCTTATAAATGGAGGAAACGTTTTGAACGGAAAAATAGAACAATATCTTCATTCCTTAATTCCGGAGCGTACGGGTTTGCTTAAGGAGATGGAAGATTTTGCGATGGAAAATAATGTGCCGATCATGGAGCCCGAAGGAATTGAAGTGCTGCTTCAGATTTTAAGGCTTCATCAGCCAAAGGCGATATTGGAAGTAGGTTCGGCAATTGGCTATTCGGCCATAAGGATGGCTGAGACCCTTCCGGAAGCAGAAATCGTCACACTTGAACGGAATGAAGCCCGCATTGAGCAGGCAAGGGATAACTTCAAGAAGGCGGGACTGTCGGAAAGGATCACCCTCATTGAAGGGGATGCCCTTGAAGCGGGACCGAAAGTGATGGAGCATGGCCCGTTCGATATCATCTTCGTTGATGCAGCTAAAGGGCAGTACAAGCGATTCTTTGAACTGTTTGAACCATTCCTTGCCGATGCTGGCATCATCATTACTGACAATGTTTTATTCAAAGGCTTGGTTGCCGAAAACATTGAAGAAATGGAAATGACGAGAAGAAAGCGAGCTCTTATCAAAAAAATCAGAGACTTTAACATCTGGTTACATGACCATCCCCATTTCGATACTGTAATTTTGCCGATTGGTGATGGTGTGGCCATTAGTAAACATAGAGGTGACAAAAATGAAAAAGCCTGAATTACTCGTGACTCCGACAAGTGTCGATCATATAACAGAACTCATCGATGCTGGCGCTGATGCCTTTGTCATTGGCGAACAACGTTATGCACTAAGGCTGGCAGGGGAGTTCAATCGTGAAGATGTAGAGAAGGCAATTGAACTTGCACATGCTGCGGGCAAGAAAGTGTACGTATCCATGAACGCCATTTTTCATAATGAAAAAGTGGACGAGCTTGAAGGGTATGTTACATTCCTTAAAGAGGCTGGTGCCGACCGGATCATTTTCGGTGATCCCGCAGTCTTGATGGCTGTCCGTGCCGTGGCACCTGATATGCCCCTGCACTGGAATACAGAGATGACGGTAACGAACTGGTACACATGTAATTACTGGGGAAAACGCGGTGCTGTCCGTGCCGTTGCTGCCCGTGAGATAAGTCTGGACGAAATCGTGGAAATGAAGGAAAATGCCGAAGTGGAGATTGAAGTGCAAGTGCATGGCATGACATGCATGTTCCAATCGAAGCGAACGCTCCTAGGTAATTACTTTGAATACCAAGGCAAGGCATTGGAAGTGGAAAATCGGAAGGAACAAAGAAATATGTTCTTGCATGATAAGGAACGCGAAAATAAATACCCGATTTATGAAGATGAAAATGGTACACATATCATGAGTCCGAATGATATGTGCATGATTGATGAACTTCAGGAATTGATTGAAGCGGAAATTGATTCACTGAAAATCGAAGGGTTACTGCAAACTCCGGAATATGTAATTGAAATGACAAGGTTATATCGGGAAGCGATTGACGTATGTGCTGAAGACCCTGACCGCTATGATGATATCAAATCGGAACTTTTTGAAAAAGTCAAAGCGGTTCAGCCGGATAACCGTGAGTTGGATACTGGGTTCTTCTTTAAAGAATCGGTTTATTAAAGAAAAGGGTAAGAGAAAGAGGAGGAATAGCCTTGAATGCTATTGCTGATAAAATTTCCAAGATCGTTGATGGAAAGAGAGTCATTGTAAAAAAACCGGAATTGCTGGCTCCGGCCGGCAACCTGGAAAAATTAAAAATTGCCGTCCATTACGGCGCGGATGCCGTGTTCATTGGCGGTCAGGAATATGGCCTTCGTTCCAATGCCGGTAACTTCACGTTTGAGGAAATGAAGGAAGGCGTCGAATTCGCTAATAAATATGGTGCCAAAGTATATGTAACTACAAATATCTTCGCACATAATGAAAATATCGATGGTCTTGATGAATATCTGGAAGGTCTTCAGGAGGCAGGGGTCCATGGTATCATCGTCGCCGACCCATTAATCATCGAAACCTGTAAAAGGGTCGCTCCGAAAGTCGAGATCCATTTAAGCACACAGCAATCGCTATCGAACTGGAAGGCTGTTCAGTATTGGAAAGAGGAAGGCTTGGAGCGTGTTGTTTTGGCACGTGAGACGAGTGCTGATGAAATCCGTGAAATGAAGGAAAAGGTCGATATCGAAATCGAGGCTTTCGTTCATGGGGCCATGTGCATTGCCTATTCTGGACGCTGCACCCTTTCGAACCATATGACGGCGCGTGATTCGAACCGCGGCGGCTGCTGTCAGTCTTGCCGTTGGGATTATGATTTATATGAGTTGGATCAAGATGGGGAAAAGGCTTTATTCGATAAAGAAGATGCTCCATTCGCAATGAGTCCAAAAGACTTGAAGCTGATTGAATCACTGCCTGGCATGATTGAAATTGGCATAGACAGCTTAAAAGTCGAAGGAAGAATGAAATCGATTCATTATATTGCAACGGTTGTCAGTGTGTATCGTAAAGTGATTGATGCGTATTGTGCCGATCCCGACAATTTCAAGATTAAACAAGAATGGCTGGAAGAGCTTGATAAGTGTGCGAACCGTGAGACGGCATCATCGTTCATGGAAGGGGAAATTCCTGGGTATAAACAGCAAATGTTCGGGAATCATACCGTAAAGACTCGCTTCGACTTCGCAGGATTGGTGCTTGATTACAACGAGGAAACTAAAATCGTCACCATGCAGCAACGTAATTTCTTCAAGCCTGGGGATGAAGTGGAGTTTTTTGGACCGGAAATCGAAAACTTCACTCAAAAAATCGGTACGATCTGGGATGAGTCAGGTAAGGAGCTGGAGGCAGCCCGCCATCCGCTTCAAATTGTCCGCATTCAAGTAGATAATAGAGTTTATGTGAACAATATGATGCGGAAGGAGAATTGATATGACAAGAAAGAAACCAGTGGTCATCGGAGTTACCGGAGGGTCGGGATCAGGTAAAACAAGTGTTACCCGTTCCATTTTTGAATTCTTCCAAGGACATTCCATCTTGATGATCGAACAAGATTATTATTATAAAGATCAAAGTCATCTGCCTTTTGAAGAGCGCCTGAAAACGAACTATGATCATCCGCTTGCATTTGATAATGATTTGTTAATCGATCACATTAACGCATTGCTGCGCTATGAAACGATAGAAAAACCGGTTTATGATTATTCGATCCATACGCGCTCGGAAGAAGTCATCACAGTTGAGCCACAGGATGTCATCATCCTTGAAGGGATTCTTGTACTGGAGGATGAGCGCCTGCGAGACCTGATGGATATGAAGCTATATGTCGATACGGACGCAGACCTGCGGATCCTTCGCCGGATGACCCGTGATATTAAAGAACGCGGCCGTTCCATAGATTCCGTCATCGAACAATACATCAGTGTCGTCCGTCCGATGCATAATCAGTTCATAGAACCGACGAAGCGTTATGCCGACATCATCATACCAGAAGGCGGCCAAAACCATGTGGCGATTGACCTTATGGTGACAAAAATTCAAACAATCCTTGAACAAAAGTCTTTTTTGTAATAACATAGCATAAATAATGATAGGTGCCATTTTCCTCCGTTTATTTAAAAATCCCATTTATTTAATGGGAAAGACTGGACAAATGTTGGAAAACGCAATACTCTATTCTTGATACAGAACGAACCGGCTGCTCACCGCAGTCGGTTTATATACTAAGGAACGGATTGTTTCTTAGTATCGAAGCGCGACTTTTTAAGTCGCGCAATTATATATTTTTGACTCGATTTAGGGTTAAGCACGATATAGTACATAAACTTGTCACAGCGAATGCTTGCTGTAAAGAATTTGAAGGAGTGAAGGGTTTTGGCAATTGAAAAAGAATATCCAATGACTAAAGAAGGTAAGTTAAAGCTTGAACAGGAACTGGAACAGTTAAAAACGGTTAAACGTAAAGAAGTGGTGGAAAGAATCAAAATCGCCCGCAGTTTTGGGGACCTTTCCGAGAACTCAGAATACGATTCTGCAAAAGAAGAGCAGGCTTTCGTTGAAGGACGTATTACAACGATCGAAAACATGATCCGCAATGCAAAAATCATTGAAGGCAATGATTCGAATACAGATACAGTTTCACTTGGAAAATCGGTCACCTTCGTGGAACTTCCAAATGGTGACGAAGAAACATATTCCATCGTAGGAAGCGTTGAAGCGGACCCATTCGAAGGAAAAATCTCCAATGATTCCCCGATCGCGAAAAGCCTGATAGGGAAAAGGGTCGGTGACAAGGTATCGATCATGACACCTGGCGGCGAAATGAGCGTCAAGATTGTATCCATCGACTAAATAAAATGCAAAAGGGATGTCCTTCGGGGCATCCTTTTTTTATGTAAGGCTGTTTTCACATACTTTGTTGCTATTTACCAGTAGTGAGTTGTGGTTGATTTCCCCTCAAGATGCTCGCTTTCCTTGGTGCGGGCGGTGAGCCTCCTCGGCGTAAACACCTGTGGGGTCTCACCTGTCCCGCTGCTCCCGCAGGAGTCTCGCACTTCCTCCAATCAACCTTAAATAGTTTCGTTTAAAAACAACAATCTTTACGAAAAGAGCCTTATGGAAAAGTGCTGCGTTAAATTTGTTCATAATTGTTTAAAAATTCGCACCTCGTCAACAATGGTTATCGAGGTGTATTTTATGAAAAAGAAACGAATGAGGTTGCTGGCACTTTTTTTGACCACTTTCATGCTGATGCTCATAGGCAGGCTTGCCTACATCCAACTTGTATCGACAGAATCTTTTTCAAAGCATGATGTGAACCTGTTGGAAGCAAGCGTGAATCAGCGTTCACAAATATTAAAGATTGATGATGGACGCGGAAAGTTCTATGACAGAAATGGAGAACCGCTGGCACATGAAGAAATCCCGACGCTCGTCCTTTTTCCCTTTCTAAAAAAAATGACATGGCCCATAGATGAAGTGGCCTCGATAATAGGGAAATCGGAAGCGGAGTTAAAAAGGGCGATAGAAGAAGCGGATGAACCATTCGTATTTGGCGGGGATAAACCGATAGAGTTGACGTCCAGCCAGTCGAAGGCGATCAATGAATTGAAGATTCCCGGGGTCTTTGCCGTGA
The DNA here is from genome assembly GCF_026891895.1 of Peribacillus sp. AS_2. Classification (NCBI taxonomy): domain Bacteria; kingdom Bacillati; phylum Bacillota; class Bacilli; order Caryophanales; family Bacillaceae; genus Peribacillus; species Peribacillus sp. AS_2. The sequence continues at coordinate 198,435 of NZ_JAPTGA010000007.1, read as the reverse complement.
ATGAGAAATTATATCATGATCGAATGCCTGCAGCACAATTGATCGGAACGACGAATATATCTGATGCGGAAAAGAAAAAACGTTATCCGGACATGAATTTATCTCCTGAAACGAAAATAGGCAATACGGGACTGCAAAGGACCTTCGATGAGTTCTTGCTTTCCGCTGGGGAATCGAAGCTCGTTTTTCACGTGGACGCCAGCGGAGGACCGATGTTCGGTGTCGATGTTAAATATGTAGAACCAGCAAATCCGCTTTACCCGGTGAAGGTCATGACGACGATCGATAAAGAAATTCAGGAGAAAGCGGAGAAGCTCGTCGATGAACGCGGGATAAAAAAAGGCGGTCTCGTCCTGATCGATATCGAAAAAAGTGAAATCGTCGCCATGGTATCACGTCCGGCGCTTAATATAAAAGATCCAAATGGCGAAGGGGCCGTCAATATGATGCTGACTCAAAAAACGCCGGGTTCCGTCTTTAAAACGGTCACGGCAGCAGCGGCCATCGATTATGAAGCGGCCAGTCCCACCAGGACATTTAATTGTAATTTGACGATAGACGGCAAAACGGATAAACAGAGGGAACTGGGCGTACTTAATTTTGAAAATAGCTTTGCTCAAAGCTGTAATAGGACGTTTGCCGAATTGTCACAGGAAATAGCGGAGAAGGATCCGGACTTTTTGGACAAATATGCAAAAATGTTAGGGCTGGTTGGTGAAACGGGCTGGCAAGGGGACGTATATCACACGGAAGTCACTCAGCTGCATCATGAGCAAACAGGAAAGGTCTGGCATGATGACGATTTAAAAAAAGATCCCAAAATGGTTGCCAAAACGGCAATTGGCCAGCAGGATGTCCAAACGACGCCGCTCGCGATCGCGAATATGATGGCAACGATTGCCCGCGGCGGCAAGAAGGAACAGGTCAAAGCCGTTTCCAAGGTCGAATTTAACAATAGTACGACCGTAGTCGATTTTCCCAATCAAAGCATTGGCGGCGAGAAACTGTCTCCATATACAGCGATGAAGATGCAGCATCTTCTTAGGAAGGTCGTAACGGAAGAGAAAGGGACGGGCGCTTCCTTGAGAGATTTGCCTGTGGAGGTCGCCGGCAAGTCCGGGACAGCTCAAACCAATATCGAAAAAGGGGAGCTCAATAAATGGTTTGCAGGCTACTTTCCATATAAAGATCCCAAATATGCTCTTGTTACCGTAAGTTTTGAAACGAAGGAAAACAGTTCCAGCATGACGCCTCTTTTTTCAGATATTGTAAAAGTCCTGTACTCGAAGGACCAGGACAATAGCGAGAATTGACGAAAAGTGTAGGAAACCCTTCCCTTCTATCTCTGGCTAAATCATGTTAAAATGAGGCAGTAAGAAATGGTAAGGGGAGGAATGGACCTTGGGCTCACGTTTCAATCAGAGAGATCAAAAAAGAAAAGTAAATAAAATATATAATATTGCAATCACCATCGTTTCCATTTTAATCGTCATTGTCGCAGTCTCGATTTTCTTAAGTGATGATGGCACCGAAACAAAAAAAGCCACGACTGAACCAAAGCAAGTCGCCGAGACAGAAAAGGGGAAAGTAGTGGACAAACCTGCTGGCAAAGACGAAGAAACGGATTCAGAGAAGGAAGACGCAGTAGGTGATAGTGAAGCAACAGAAGAGGATGCCGAAAAAGAAGATAGTAAAGCAACAGAGGAAGATGCAGAAGAGAAGGCTGAAGATGATGCAGATTCAGAAAAAGCAGGAGATGCCCAACTTGTGGAAGTGGAAGGCAGCGGCGATGGCAATGTTGCGTCTACATATACAAGTGAGAGTTGGAAACCTGTAGGAACGGAGCAATCCGGGGAGCACACTACGAGCTTCGAAAAGGGCTCGGTCGATTGGAATGAAATGAGTAAAGCGATAGCAAGCGGAGCTGGAATCGATGAAGGCAGCATGAAGCTATGGTGGCTGCAAAACGGCGGTTCGTCGACCACGGCAATCGGTACGGTTTCTGAAGGAGACAACCCTAAAACGTTCCGGGTTTATATTGAATGGGTGGACGGATCAGGTTGGAAACCTGTAAAAGTCGAAGAGCTGAAGACAAACGATAAAAGATAATGTTCAGAAAAAATGTATAAACGAAAAACCCCCGAAAGGTATTCCTCTTTTCGGGGGTTTTTCATGGTGATCATTTTTTAGCTTTAAAGTGGACGACTGCACTATAAAAACGTCTGCCTTCTTCACTTACATACATTTGGTGTGACACGGATTCCACCTGAAGCATGATCGCTTTATTGATTTCAATTTGGGATTGGATTTTTTCTTCAAGATTCTTGATGCTTTCTGCCTCGAAAAATTCTATTTTATCTTCGAATAAGTTTAAGTCGAGCTGAAAACTCATGACTATTCCCCTCCAACATTCAGATACTGTTAGTTTAACACCATTTTGTCCGAATCTGAACCTAATGAATTTGCCTAAAAACAAGAACTGTTTCTCTGTTTATTTCATATTATGCTTATAGGTTTTATTATCTTATTATAAAAGGTGATTAAAAATGGGCAGAGAATTTATCGATTTATTTGAAGAATGGTCGAAATCGTATGATGATACGGTTGGTGGACACGATATTGAGTATCAAGAGGTTTTTAAACATTATGATGGCATATTGGACAGCGTCACCAATCGGGCTTTTGGTCATGTGCTGGAGTTCGGGGTGGGTACCGGGAATTTGACGGAAAGACTTTTGAAGAAGGGCCTAAAGGTATCGGGAATAGAACCTTCTCCTGCGATGAGGGAAATAGCGGTAAGCAAGCTGAGCGGAAAAACGGAAATTGTAGATGGTGATTTTATCGATTTTCCGAAGCCGGAACAGGTTGATTCGATTGTGAGTACGTACGCGTTTCATCATTTAACCGATGAAGAAAAAGAAAAAGCGATAGCCAACTATGGAAAGTTACTGAATACTGGTGGTAAAATAGTGTTTGCTGATACAATGTATCAATCAAAGGAAGCTCATGAACGAGCGATTCAAGATGCAAGGCAGGCAGGCTTTCATAATTTGGCGAACGATTTGCAAACGGAATATTATACTACGATTCCTTTTTTGGAAAAAGTGCTTGAAGCAAATGGATATAAAGTGAACTTCGAGCGCTGCAATCAATTCGTCTGGATCATGGAGGCGGAAAAATTATAGGAAGAGGTTTTTACTAATGAAGGTAGCCATAATCGGAGCAATGGAAGAAGAAGTTACGATTTTACGTGATAAATTGGAAGGGTTGGAGCAGGTGACCATTGCCGGTTCCGAGTTCAATACAGGCACACTGAATGGTATCGAGGTCATTTTACTTAAATCGGGTATCGGTAAAGTGAATGCGGCAATGTCCACTGCAATCCTGTTAGAAAAATTCAAACCGGATGCGGTCATCAATACTGGCTCTGCCGGCGGTTATCATCCAGATCTGAATGTAGGGGATGTGGTCATATCCACGGAAGTGCGGCACCATGATGTCGATGTGACGATTTTTGGATATGAATACGGTCAAGTACCTCAGCTGCCTGCAGCTTTCACACCGGATGAAAAGCTTTTTGCAATCGCAGAAGAAGCAGCAAAAGAAATCGAGGATATACAAGTGGCGAAAGGGTTGATCGTGACGGGGGATTCTTTCATGAATGATCCTGACAGGGTTGAATTCGTCAGAGGGAAATTCTCTGATTTATACGCGGTGGAAATGGAAGCGGCAGCCATTGCACAGGTAGCCTTCCAATTCAAAACACCGTTTGTCATCATTCGTTCCCTTTCGGATATCGCAGGTAAGGAATCCAATATTTCCTTTGATAAATTCCTGGAAACTGCGGCTCTTCATTCAGCGGCACTGATTTTGAAAATGGTTGAAAAAATGAAATGAATGGTAAGTGATCAGCGGAAGCTTTTCTGCTGATCATTCTTTATTGCATAATCCTTATTAAATTGGTAGGATAACTATGAAAGGATGTCCGAATATGAAAGTCTTTAAAAATATTCATGAGCTGATAGGGGAAACGCCGATGATGGAAATCACACATTTCCCGCTTCCGGATGAAGTCCGTATCTTTGCCAAACTGGAATACTTCAATCCGGGAGGCAGTGTGAAGGATCGGCTTGGTCAAGAACTGTTAGCCAAAGCGCTGCAGACAGGGAAGGTGAAAAAGGGCGGGACGATCATCGAACCGACTGCCGGAAATACTGGGATTGGCTTGGCGTTGGCTGCGATAAACAGTGGGGTGGACGTGATCTTTTGCGTACCGGAGAAATTCAGTACCGAGAAACAGGAATTGATGCGTGCCCTTGGAGCGAATGTGATCCAAACCCCGACAGAGGAAGGGATGACAGGAGCAATCGCCAAGGCTAAGGCGCTGCTGGCTGAAATTCCGGGATCATATTGTCCCCAGCAGTTCGCCAACCCTTCCAATCCCGATGCCTATTATAAAACGCTGGGACCTGAAATATGGGAACAGATGGAAGGCGATGTGGATGTGTTTGTTGCCGGTGCCGGGACGGGCGGGACATTCATGGGAACATCGCGATATTTGAAAGAAAAGAACGCTGCTGTCAAAACGGTCATTGTCGAACCAGAAGGATCGATTTTAAACGGCGGAAAAGCCGGACCCCATAAAACAGAGGGGATCGGGATGGAATTTCTACCCGCCTATATGGATGAAACGTATTTTGACGCAATCCATACGATAAGCGATCGTGACGCTTTCGATATGGTGAAGGAATTGGCGATTAAAGAAGGCCTACTTGTCGGCAGTTCTTCCGGTGCGGCATTTGCAGCGGCCATGAAAGAAGCGGCCAAGGCTTCCCCGGGGGCGAATATTGTCGTCATATTCCCGGATTCAAGTGAACGTTACTTAAGTAAAAAAATTTATCAGGGAGGAATGTAAAATGAGAAAAAAAACACAATTGATCCATGGCGGCATTTTTGGTGATGAACAAACAGGAGCGGTTTCGGTGCCGATTTATCAAGTGAGCACCTATAAACAGGATGGTCCGGGGAATCATCGGGGCTATGAATATTCCCGTACAGGCAACCCGACCCGCCATGCCCTCGAAGAATTGATCAAGGATCTCGAGGAAGGAAAAAGAGGTTTCGCCTTCGGATCAGGAATGGCAGCGATGACTGCGGTTATGATGCTGTTCAGTCATGGTGATCATGTATTGATGACAGATGATGTTTATGGAGGTTCTTTCCGGGTCATCACTAAAGTGCTTAACCGCTTTGGGGTGGAAGCTACGTTCATCAATACGAGTGACATACACTCGATCGAAAAAGAGATAAAGGACAATACGAAAGCACTGTTCATTGAAACTCCGACGAATCCATTATTGAAAATCACCGATTTGGAAGAAGTATCAAAAATAGCAAAAGAAAACGGCATCCTCACCATTGTGGACAATACCTTCAGCACGCCTTACTGGCAAAATCCGCTTTCACTTGGAGCCGATATCGTGCTTCATAGTGCAACGAAGTATCTGGGGGGACACAGCGATGTTGTAGCGGGTCTTGTCGTGGTGAATGATGAAAAGATTGGCAATGACCTTCATTTCATCCAAAACTCCACAGGAGGCGTGCTGGGGCCCCAGGATTCATGGTTGCTGATGCGAGGCATTAAAACGCTGGGAATCAGGATGGAAGAGCATGAAAAAAACACATCTCAAATCGTTCGTTTCCTATCCGGGCATGAAGGCGTTTCGAAAATCTATTACCCAGGTCTTGAAAACCACCCAAATCATGATATTGCCAAAAAACAATCGCGTGGATTCGGCGGTATGGTTTCATTTGATGTCGGCAGTGCGGAAAAGGCCGAGTCCGTTTTGAACAAAGTGAGATACTTTACACTTGCGGAAAGTCTGGGGGCAGTGGAGAGCTTGATTTCCATTCCGGCTTTGATGACACATGCTTCCATTCCGGCTGAGCGTCGTGCAGAACTTGGGATAACGGATGGGTTGATTCGTATTTCAGTAGGTCTGGAAGATGTTGAAGACTTATTGGAAGACTTGGAACAAGCGCTGCAAGGATAATCGTTTAGGGACCCGTAATTCATAGCTGACTGCCATTATTTACACCCTGTCATTTGGAATAAATATGGTAGAATGAGATATCGATATCTTATTAGCTTGAAAGAAGGTGGAATGGCATGAAAAACCGCAAAAAACAAACGGCGGCAATGCTGCGTTCGAAAATGGTCGATTTTAAACAATTTGCGATCACTTTGTTATGTGTGGGTTCGTTCTTCTATATAGGAACCATCCTTCCCACTGGCGACAAAGCGATGATTGACACATATGTCTATATGGGAGCGACAATCATGTTCCTTGGCATATCCATAGTATTTTTCTCATTATCAAAGAAATATAAGAAGATCTTGGCCGAAATGGATGACCAGGACACTTTACAACAATAGAAGCAAACCTGATTCTTATAAAGAATCAGGTTTTTTTATTTTTCAATTGTTGTAGCCCATTAAGGGGCAGATTTATCATACGACTTACCTCCTTTAGGTAATAATAGCTCATGAAAATGGGTAGAAAGATCGAAATTTTCAAAAAAGTAGGCAAAAGCCGTTTACAATTTTCAGATTTGTGGATATACTTACCAAGTAATAAAAAATATTCCAAAGGAGGTCGAAGAAAATGACATTGTATCTACATGGAGTCGTCGCAATCAGCCGGTCCGTTTCAAATGACAATCACATAACATTCGACCTGTGCCAAGCGGAATATTTCTAAAGCAATTTGGCTTTATTAATCATTCAGACATAGTGGCCGCAGGGAGAAGTGTTTTATCCTGCGGTCTTTTTATATTCTCTAAAAAAGCCCGCAGGAGGACGTAACTTTCTGCGGCCTTTTTATGCCTTTTTGTTGGGCCGCTCCCTTAAAGGAGGTGATATTATGACACTGAATATGCTTTTTTTCACAATCACGATTAAAATGAAAAAAATGACTGCCGAGGAATGTTTGCAACAGGAGAGAATCCACAAGATTCGAGAAGAACATTTAGATAAAGCGTTGAAGCATCGTCCTTTTTTCTAAAAACATATGAGGTAGGTATTCCGTTCAAAAAAAATAAAAGAAAGGTGGAGGTTAATATGTTGAACTTGTTTTACGTAAAAGGAGAGAAGCGTTGCTATTGGCAGGAGAAGGATACCGGCTAACGTATTTGCCGGCGCATGGACAGCATTGTGATGGTTTGTATGTATAGGAACAGCGGAAAATGGCATTGGAAACGTGATGAATTGAAGAGATGTTGATCAAGATGGTCATGACGCTGATCAACTCGGAACGCCAACGTTAGATATGAATAGGTAAAATGGGAAAACTCGGCCTGATGGCCGAGTTTTTTTCTTTGCCTGAATCAGCAGCACGGACCTGATCCTCCATAACCAAATCCACATCCCGGCAACCACCAAAACCCGAAAATGAGCAATAAAATCAGGAGGACAATAAACAGGCCATAACCAAAGCCGTAACCGGACCCTGAATAACAAGGCGCAGGAGCCGGATAACCATAGCTGCATCCGTATGGTCCATAGTTATATCCCATCGAAAAACCCCCCTTTCCCTAAAATTTTCCCTATCATTATATGAACATTTGCCTTCGTTCGTTTGGGAATTCATCCAGGCTGGTTTGAACATTTAACACTTTCGTGATTTCTTTTAGCGGGACAGGCACGAACAAGCCCACTGTTGCATAGGTATGAATAGGGAAGCCAAAGAAACGGGGGATGAAGCCAATGCCCGGAATACTTACAGTTGTCGGTTATATTATCAAAGAATTTTACTTATTCGTTTCCTATGTGAAAAACAATGCTTTTCCCCAGCCCTTGTCATCTCAGGATGAAAAGAAATATCTGAAGCTTATGAGTGAGGGGGACGGTGATGCCCGTAACATCCTGATCGAGCATAATCTCAGGCTTGTTGCCCATATCGTCAAGAAATTCGAGAATACGGGCGAAGATACAGAGGATTTGATTTCGATTGGGACAATTGGTTTGATAAAGGCCATTGAGAGTTATTCGGATGGGAAGGGTACGAAGCTGGCCACATATGCGGCGCGATGCATTGAGAATGAGATCTTGATGCATTTACGAGCGACAAAGAAAACAAAGAAAGATATTTCCCTGCATGATCCGATCGGTCAGGATAAAGAAGGAAATGAAATCAGTTTAATCGATGTACTGAAATCGGAATCGGAAGATGTCATCGATACGATTCAGCTCAATATGGAAATTGAAAAAGTGAAAAAGTATATTGATATTTTGGATGAACGCGAAAAGGAAGTCATCGTAGGCAGGTTTGGACTGGATTTGAAAAAGGAGAAAACCCAGAGGGAAATCGCTAAAGAGCTTGGCATTTCCCGCAGTTATGTATCAAGGATCGAAAAACGTGCTTTGATGAAGATGTTCCATGAATTTTACAGGGCAGAAAAAGAGAAGGAAAAGAAAGCTAAAGGATAGGAATGGTAAACAAAGAGAGTGCGGGGAAATTCCCCGCACTCTTTTTTTAATATTTATTTCTGATCAAATCTGTAAATGCATGATAAATCTCGATTCCCTGAAAAAGGAACAGACGTGAAGCGGTTAAAGAAAAGACCCCTACCATAATTAGTCGAAACCACATATGAATCACTCCTCCATTTTATTTTTTATAAAATGTCAGAGCGTGAGGCTACGTAATTCGCCTGATAAAAAACGGGACTGAGATATCGCCGTCGAAGATTCGACGGAAAATAAAGAAAGCCCAAAATGGTAAATTCAAAAATGAGTATGACGATAAGTGACTGCCATGAACTAAAGGACGGCACGAAAGGCTGTTTCTTGTCGGCCTTATCCCAATGGTGAACATCGGTATGTTCTTCAATGGTTAGCTGCTGTGCATGATGGTGGAACTGTATGGGCAGTGTCCAAAGGAGCAGGATGATGGCAGACATGTGAATAAAGAATTTCATATGAATCAACCACCCCTTTCCTAAGATTATATTCATCATAACATGCTTTTAATCTGGGATATAGAAAAATGTTCTGAAAAATACTGAAAATTCCTTTTAATTAGAAAAATATTGAATGAACCTCTATAATGGGGTTAGTGATAAAAAGGGGGCAATTTAGTATGGGATATTCTATGACATGGGATTTGGATATCTTTTTTAAAGGGGGAAGCTCTTCTAAGGAGTTCCTGATTTTTTTAGATGAATTCAACGAAGAGGTAAAAGAATTAGACAGGCTTGTAAGCAATATCAATCCGGCAGGAAATGATGAATTCAGCTTAATCCAGGCATTTGATCTTTTTAAAAATACAAATATGAAATCTTCGCAGGCAGGTGCTTTCATTGGATGCCTGGAAGCTCAAAATGCGCAGGATAAGAAGGCCGGTCAGCTGCGGATCAAACAAATGAAGATAGTCGCTTCACTAAAAATGGTGTTAAGCAAGCTGGATGAAAAGTTGATGCAGCTTGATGATGCATTTTTCATGAAAATCCTCGAAAAAGAACCATTGAATGAATTTAAATTCGTATTGAATGAACGTCGGGAAAAGGCAAAGGAAAAGCTTTCCGTGAAGGAAGAATCATTAATCACCCAATTGGCCATGGACGGTTTTGAAGGTTGGAGCCAAATGTATGATACGATCGTCGGTTCAATGACCATCCCTTATAAGGGTGAAAAGCTTTCTGTAGGCCAAGCGGCGAATAAATTTTCTGATCCTGATGAAAGGACCCGGAAAGAATTATTTACAGCGTGGGAACAGGCTTGGGAGGAAAAAAGTGACCTGTTTGCCCGGACTTTGAACCACTTGGCTGGCTTCCGTCTCAGTGTGAATGAAAAAAGGGGCTGGGATGATATTTTGAAAGAGCCTCTTGAAATAGGAAGGATGAAAAAAGAAACCCTCGAAAGCATGTGGAATGTAATTGCCGATCATAAAGAGCCGCTTGTGAGATTTTTAAAAAGGAAAGCGGAGTTACTGGATTTGGATAAATTAAGTTGGGCGGATTTGGATGCACCGCTCGCTGCTACGGCAGAATCCAAAGTAATGGATTATCAAGAAGGTGCAGACTTCATCATCCAGCAATTCGCTAAATTCGGCTCTCAATTAGCGAACTTCACCCAAAAAGCTTTTGAAGACAGCTGGATTGAAGCTGAGGACAGACCAGGTAAGAGACCAGGCGGTTTTTGCACCGGCTTTCCATTGAATAAGCAGTCAAGAATTTTCATGACGTATTCGGGCACACCGTCCAATGTATCGACATTGGCTCATGAATTGGGACATGCATTCCATTCTTATGCGATGAGGGATATCCATCCATTGAATCGGTCATATGCAATGAATGTGGCGGAAACCGCTTCCACTTTTGCTGAAATGGTCGTAGCGGATGCAGCTGTTAAGGAAGCAGCCAGTGAGGAAGAAAAGCTGGTGCTTTTAGAAGATAAAATTCAGCGTTCCGTGGCATTATTGATGAATATCCACGCACGTTACTTATTCGAAACTAGGTTTTATGACGAGAGGAAGCAAGGATATGTCAGTGCCGAACGGTTGAATGAACTGATGGTCGATGCACAAAAAGAAGCTTATGGCGATGCTTTAAGTGATTATAATCCAACTTTCTGGGCTTCAAAGCTCCATTTTTATATTACAGGTGTACCATTTTATAATTTTCCGTACACATTCGGTTACTTATTCTCATTAGGCATATACGCGAATGCCCTGAAAGAACCTGAAGGATTCGAAGAAAAATATATCGCTCTATTAAAGGATACCGGTTCCATGAAGGTCGAGGATTTGGCGGAGAAACATTTAGGCGTCGATTTAAAGACCCGGGATTTTTGGGAGGAAGCGGTCAATGCCTGTATGGAGGATGTAGAAGAATTCATGCGTTTGACCGACCCATTAGTCCGAAAAGCATAAGATGGGCTTAGGTGGAATAGGAACAAAAGAAAGCGGATGTCCGGTTTAGGACATCCGCTTTTCTTATTAAACTTTCTTCAGTTTAAATGGACTGACCATGAGTAATGATAATATAATCATGAGGGATAAGAAAAAGACCGGATGGAAATACGGAATGGCTAAATAACTTAAAGTGGCGATGCAGCCCGCAACCGTAATGGGCACTCCTGTAAAATATCCATTGCTTTCACTTATATTGAAGCGGGCGAGACGAAACGCGCCACAGCCAATATAGAAAACCGTGAAGAGTGTGCCAGGTGCTCCGAATTCTATCAATATTCCTTGGTATAATAATAGAGCCGGTGCGACTCCAAAGGATATGATGTCACACATGGAATCAAGTTGCTTACCCAATTCCGATTCAATGTTGAATTTCCGTGCAACCATACCGTCAAAGCGATCTGCAAGGGCAGCCAGGAAGATTAAAAGCAAGCTTAAATTCAATTGACCGTGCATCACGGCAATTATCGCAAATCCACCAAGGGATAAATTAATTAAGGTAAGTATATTTGCTGTTTGTGCTTTCATTTTTTTAATGGTTTGATCTAGGGCGTGTAAAAAAAACATCTTTTCACTCCTTTCAAGTGAAACAAATTAAAACAAAATATAGTAAACATAAGTATTTATTATATAATAATATTTTATTTAATACAATTTATGCAAGAGAATTTTAGAATAATTTTACAATTTGGAGTGGTTATATTTTGTTTCAGTCTTTATATCGCGTTCTTATTGAACTGACGAATGGTCAGTTTTCATCAGGTTTATTAAAACACTTTAGCCAATCTCGTTGGAGCAGGCCCTTAATTTTACTTTATGTAAAAACATTCAAGCTTAATACACAGGAATTTGGTAAGGAGTTAAAAGCATATACCAATTTGCACGAGCTATTTACAAGGCAGTTAAAGGCTGACGCGAGGCCAATTACGGCAGTTCCATCTGCTGTAGCTTGTCCCGTGGACGGTGTACTTGAGGACTCAGGGGAGATACACGCTGATAAAAAGATCGTCGTTAAGGGAAAGGTATATTCAATGGAGGAAATGCTCGGGGATGAGCTTTTATTGGAAAAGTACTTAGGCGGCAAATATCTCGTGTTATACTTAAGCCCGAGTCATTACCATAGGATCCATGCGCCTATCAAGGGTTCCGTGGTCAAGCGATGGACGCTTGGAAGGAAATCATACCCCGTTAATAAATGGGGGATGAAATATGGAAAAGAGCCTTTATCAAAAAATTACCGGACAATAACTGAACTACAAAATGAGGCGGGAAATCTGGCAATGGTGAAAGTCGGGGCCATGTTCATAAATTCGATCGTCATTACTGATGATTCGGATCAATTGGAAAAAGGGCAGGAGTTTTCTTATTTCAGCTTTGGGTCCACAGTTGTGCTTCTTTTTGAAAAAGGAAGTTTTGAACTTGAAGGAAACATATCCATTCCCGCAGATGTCCGTGTAGGTGAAACAATCGGATTCATGAGAGCGGTCTAACTTCAAAATAAGAGGCTGACATTTGATGTCAGCCTATGTATTTCATATTAAAATATGGACCGGATTTTATGTGTTAGGGACCTTCGATGAATTTCCGTTTCTATGAGGCGGATGAAATCGGTACTCAACTTTAAATTCTGTGCTTTAAAATAGGATTCAAGCAACAGGTCATCAGATAGTTTTTGCATCAGAACGCCACTTAAGGGCTGCTCACCTCCAGTAGGGATTGCGAGGAATAATTTGGTGTTTACCTGCATATATTGATAAGTCTTCCTTGATGTACCCCTACTGTATCAGAAATAAACTTGGAGAACAATCGTTCTGTTATCCACAGATGAAAGTGGATAACCTGTGGTTAAGTTGTTTGCAAAGTGAACGAAATGGTGCCCATCAGTATGGAAAATGTTAGTAAAGTTATCCACAGGTTGAATAAATGAAATTTTTGTCGAAATCTTTTATGAATAATTAGTTCTTTGGTTCTGGTCTGCCTGCAAATTTCCCATTATTTAATGAAAAATGACTTTCCATATCAGAAAACATACATTATGATGTTTCTTTACCGTCAGCCATTCTTTCCTAATTTTTTTTGAAAGTGGGCTGAAAATTCGATATGATGGAAACGGTAAATTTTAATGAAAATATAGAGGTGCCAATATGCTTAAATTATTTTTGCCGAGTGAACATGTTAAAAGCATTTTTAATATAGATCCTCAAGAATTGAAAAAAAGAGGGATTAAGGGCGTCATTACCGATTTGGATAATACTCTCGTTGAATGGGACAGGCCGACTGCCACCCCCGATTTAATCAAATGGTTCGACAATATGCGGGATCATGGGATTTTAGTGACGATTGTGTCCAATAATAATGAAAATCGGGTTCGGGCTTTTTCCGATCCGCTTCACATTCCGTTTATCTTCCAGGCCAGAAAACCGATGGCAAGGGCTTTCCATAAAGCCCGTAAGACAATGGGGTTGAAATTAGAAGAAACGGTGGTAATCGGCGATCAGTTATTGACGGATGTATTGGGAGGGAACAGAGGCGGGTTTCATACGATCTTAGTGGTCCCTGTCGCACAAACCGACGAATTCAGAACAAGGATCAATCGTTATTTTGAAAGAAAGATCATGGCGTTTTTTAAACGAAAAGGAATGATAGAATGGGAGGATCACAATTGAACAATCATCAAGAATTAGTGTGCATCGGCTGCGGTGTGAAGGTCCAGACTGAAGATCCGAAGGAGTTGGGCTTTGCCCCTAAATCGGCTCTGGAAAAAGAGAGCATCGTTTGTCAGCGCTGCTTTAAATTGAAACATTATAACGAAGTTCAGGATGTATCCTTAACAGACGATGACTTCTTGAAAATCTTGAATAAAGTAGGCGAAACCGACTCTTTAATCGTCAAAATCGTCGATATTTTTGATTTCAATGGAAGCTGGCTGCCTGGCCTTCATCGATTTGTAGGAAGAAATGATGTTCTTCTGATCGGAAATAAGGTCGATTTATTGCCTAAATCGGTAAAACCGAACAAGTTGATCAATTGGATGAAGCAATCGTCCAAGGAATTGGGTCTTAACCCGATCGATGTCCTGCTTGTCAGTGCGGAAAAGGGAAAGCACATACTTGAAGCGGCGGATGCGATCGAGCGGTATCGCAGAGGAAAAGATGTCTATGTGGTGGGCTGTACGAATGTAGGAAAATCGACTTTCATCAACCGTCTTATAAAAGAAGTGAGCGGTGAAAGTGATATCATCACGACTTCCCACTTCCCTGGGACTACCTTGGATATGATTGAAATTCCTTTGGATGATGAACAGGCATTGATCGATACACCTGGAATCATTAATCATCATCAAATGGCTCACTATGTGGACAAACGGGACTTCAAGGTGATTATGCCGAAAAAGGAAATCAAGCCGAGAGTGTACCAACTGAATGAGGGGCAGACGCTATTTTTCGGAGGGTTGGCCAGGTTGGACTATGTTTCAGGCGGAAGGCGTTCATTGACTTGCTACCTTTCGAACGAATTGAATATTCACCGTACGAAACTGGAAAATGCCGATGAATTGTATAAAAACCATGCAGGGGAATTACTGACTCCCCCACGGCCGGAACAAATCGAGGAATTTCCGAAGCTGATTCCACATGAATTTTCCTTGAAAGATGGTAAAATGGATATTGTGTTTTCTGGTCTTGGCTGGGTGACGGTCAATGAGCCAGGGGCCAAAATCGTTGCACATGTTCCAAAGGGCGTCAATGTGATCGTTCGCAAATCATTAATCTAAATATAGGGGTCGTCTAGTCTATGAAAAAGATATATGGGGTAATGGGAGATCCAATTGCACATTCGATGTCACCGGACATTCATAATGATGCATTTGAAAAAGAAAATATAGAAGCGGTTTATCACCATTTTCATGTGACGAAAGAAGGTTTGAACGATGCCGTGAAAGGCATGAAGGCCCTTGGTATAGAAGGGTTTAACATCACGATCCCTCATAAGACATCAATCATCCCTTTCCTTGATGAAGTGGATGAACTGGCCCTGGCAATCGGGGCTGTAAATACGGTTGTTAACAAAAATGGTCGGTTTATAGGGTATAATACAGACGGAAAAGGATTTTTTAAATCTTTATGCGATGAAATATCAGGTGACATCAAGGCTAAAAAAACGTTAGTGATCGGAGCGGGCGGTGCTGCGCGTGCGATTTATTTTACCCTCGTGAAAGAAGGGGTAAAGCAAGTAGATATTGCAAACCGGACAAAGGAAAGAGCGGCCCAGCTTGTTTCTGATTGCCCTTATGATAAAGTATCGAAGGCACTCTCGATTATCGAAGCGGAAGAAAGCTTATCACAATATGATTTAATCATCCAAACGACTTCTTCTGGAATGAGTCCTGAACTGGATCATTCGCCGTTAAAGGTCGACCAGCTTAAAACCGGTGCAATTGTCAGTGATATCATCTATAACCCTCTAAAAACCAAGCTGCTGCGTGAAGCTGGGGAAAAAGGGGCGGAAACGCAAAATGGTCTGGGAATGTTCATCAACCAGGCTGCGCTTGCCTTTGAGATATGGACAGGCATTATGCCGGATACAGCAAGAATGACAGATATTGTCTTGAACAAACTAGGAGGTAACACATGTTAACAGGAAAACAAAAAAGATTTTTACGATCAAAGGCCCATCACCTCAATCCAATTTTTCAAGTTGGTAAAGGCGGAGTCAATGATAATCTCATCAAGCAAATTGGTGAGGCGCTTGAAGTACGTGAATTGATCAAGGTCAGCATCCTGCAAAACTGTGAAGAGGACCGCAATGATGTGGGGCTTACTTTATCAAAAGGTGCACGGGCTGAATTGGTTCAGATTATCGGCAACACAATTGTGCTATATAAAGAATCAAAAGAAAACAAACAACTTAAATTACCTTAAGGAACCTATCTATGAAAAAAATTGGAATTCTTGGCGGTACATTCAATCCTCCGCATATCGGGCATTTAATTATAGCCAATGAAGTGCTGGATGCCCTTGAGCTAGATGAAATCAGGTTCATGCCAAATCACGTTCCTCCACATAAGGAAAAATCGGAGGAAGTAACCGATATGGACAGGCTGGCCATGTTGGAAAACGCGATAGCCGGAAACCCATCTTTTTATATTGAGGGTATTGAAATAGAAAGAAAAGGCACATCTTATACGTATGACACGATAAAATTGCTTAAAGAACTTGAGCCAGCCAATGAGTTCTATTTCATAATTGGCGCAGATATGATTGAGTACTTGCCGAATTGGCATCGTATCGACGAGCTGGTGCATATGGTCAATTTCGTCGGGGTGAAGCGCCCTGGATATAATGAGAATACCTTATACCCGATCACGATGGTGAAAGTCCCGCAGATGTTCATTTCGTCTTCCATGATACGAAGGAAGTTAAGAACAGGGAAAACCGTGAAGTATTTAATAGCAGATCCAGTGGTGAAGTATATTAAAGGGAATGGTTTATATGAATCGTGAGAAAGCATTGGCGCTGGTCAAAGAACAAATCACCGAGCGCAGGTACATTCATACCTTGGGTGTGGTCGAGTCAGCGATTGAACTTGCTGAACGATATGGTGCCGACGTCAAAAAAGCGGAACTTGCAGCCATTTTCCATGATTATGCAAAATTTCGTCCTAAAGAAGAAATGGAGCAAATAATAATCGCTGAAAAAATGGACCCGGCGTTACTTGAATATAATATGGAGCTGTGGCACGCTCCTGTCGGGGCTTATCTGGTGAATAAGGAAGCAGGCATTCAGGACGCTGAAATCTTGGATGCGATTGCCTATCACACGTCTGGCAGGGTTGGCATGAGCCTTTTGGATAAAGTCGTATACCTTGCTGATTATATCGAGCCGGGGCGTTCTTTTCCCGGTGTCGACGAAGTCAGGCAGACAGCAAAGCAAAATTTGGATCATGCTGTCATCCAGGCTTTAAGGAATACAGTTGTTTTTTTAATGAAAAGAAATCAGGCAATTTACCCTGACACATTTAAGACATATAATGATTTGATCATGAATTTGAAGGAGAAGATGTAATGACTGAACGTGAACTTCTTGTAATTGCAGCAAAAGCGGCGGATGATAAAAGAGCGGAGGATATCGTGGCATTGAACATGCAAGGTATTTCCCTTGTTGCGGATTACTTTTTGATCTGCCACGGTAATTCTGAAAAACAAGTACAAGCAATAGCTCGTGAAATGAAGAGCAAAGCTGATGAATCAGGAATCAATGTAAAGCGTCTTGAAGGTTTTGACGAGGCGAAATGGGTGCTTGTGGATCTTGGCGATGTAGTGGCCCACATTTTCCATAAAGATGAAAGAAACTACTATAACCTTGAACGTCTATGGGGAGATGCACCTTTTGAAGATCTAGAGAGTGAACTGACTTCATGACTTACGAACGCTTTGCCTATGTATACGATGAATTGATGAAGGACGCACCTTATGAAAAATGGCTGATGATCCTTACGGCGAAGCTGGAACAGTATGGAATTGGTGGAAGGAAAGTCCTGGATTTGGCATGTGGAACCGGGGAAATGACCGTTGAATTGGCGCAGCACGGATTCGAAGTCACCGGCGTGGATTTATCTGATGAAATGCTTCTTGTAGCTAATGAAAAAGCGGTTAAGCTTGGATTATCGATTCCGCTTTTCCAGCAGAATATGGCAGAACTCGAAGGACTTGGCCAATTTGATTGTGTCACGATTTTTTGTGATTCGCTGAACTACCTTCGTGACGAAGAGGATATCGTCAAGACGTTCAGCCGGGTTCATGAGCATTTGAAGGATGGCGGATTATTCATGTTTGATATCCATTCCCTATATAAAATGGAAGAAATCTTTAGTGATCATACGTTTGCTGTCAATGGTGAAGAAGTATCCTATATATGGGATTGCTTCCCGGGTGAAGAACCTTACAGCGTGGAACATGATTTAAGTTTTTTCGTAAGGGATGATGAAAGCGGTCTTTATGACCGTTTTGATGAGTTGCATTATCAACGGACCTATCCGGTTGAACAATATAAAAAGTGGCTGGAGCAAGCAGGTTTCACGGTTTCAGAAATTCTGGCGGATCTTGAAGAAGCACCGCTTGTAACGGAAACCGAAAGAATCTTGTTTGTAGCCAGTAAATGATAAAAGAGGTCAAGATCTCCGTTCGTACTAGGACGATAGGAGGTCTGACCTCTTCTTTTTTTTACTTTTAGAAGGAATTGAGATCTTGATTACGAATATTAATAAGGATGGCCGAACTGTTTTTCAACTTCGTGAAGATCCTCTGCAAACTTTTCATGTGTCGCCTGAAAAAGATGATGGAACATTTCCCCGGTTTCAGCTTCTAAAACCTTGATCCCCTCACCTGTTATTCCACCTTTTACACAAACCTTTTCCTGTAAGGTCGGCAATGTATAAACCCCTTTACCGAGCAATTCCCCTAAGCCGACCAGCATATTCTCAGTCAAAGTCGTAGCCGTTTCTTTATCTATCTTCGTCGTTTGGCAAGCCGCGTCAATGAAAGCTTGAGCTAAATAGCTGAAGAAGGCAGGGCCGCAGCTGACAATATCGGAAGCTACCCGGGTGATATCATTTTCAATGATGACCGGTGCCGATATGGCGGAGGCCAAATCAAATAAAGCTGACACTTTCTCCTTACTGCAGCTCTCGCTGAAACTCAGTAACGATACGCCTGAACCCACACGGTTCGTTATACTCGGGATAAAGCGGGCACAGGGTGCATTCACTGCTGATTCGAGCTGGGAGACGGAAAGCGGGCTTGTGATGGAAATAACCAGCTGATCCCTTTTTATATGCTGTTTGATGCCTTGTAATAGGCTGTTAATTTGCAATGGTTTTACACAGAGAAAGATAAAGTCCGCTTGTTCGACGATTTCGGCTGCGCTTTCCGCAACCTTTATACCCGGATGTTTCTCTTTCAGCACCAATGCTTTGGAAAGTGTGCGATTTGTAATGATTAGATCTGCCGGATTCAATATTTTTGCCTCCAGCCATGCCTCGATTAAAATGGTACCCATATTTCCGGTTCCGATAACACCGATTTTCTTCAATTCCGATCAACTCCTCTCACTTAAAGCGATTGATTCTCCTAAAAACACTATGTATTTTTAATCTGTCCTATGACAATGTATCGTGCGAAAACCAATAAGGAGGTAAAGAAATGGAAGGGATTTTAAAAAGGAAAATGACGATGATTACCGTTGCCGTGGCGTTTGTGGCAGGGGGCATTTACTTTTTTTCTCAACAAGGGGAGGATCCGGCTGAAACGGAAGATATATTTTCGGTTACTGCAAAAGAAGCTGAAATGGAACAAAGTGTAAATGAATCGGCTGCCGAGCCTGAGATCATTAAAGTGGATGTTAAAGGAGCGGTCAAGTCCCCGGGCATCTTTACTGCACAGGCAGGTGACCGGGTGATTGATTTGATTTCCGCTGCGGGCAGTTTTACGGAAAAGGCTGACACGGATAAAGTGAATTTTGCCCAAATCATCGAAGATCAAATGGTCATTTATGTTCCGGAAATAGGTGAAGAAGACAAAGCGGACTTGGAGAATATACAAGTCAGGACGTCTGGTGATGCCGTCACTAAGGGTACGTCAGGAGGGCTGGTGAACTTGAATACTGCTACACAGGAAGATTTGCAAACCTTGACGGGAATTGGACCATCCAAAGCGAATGCGATCCTGGAATACAGGGAGACGATAGGGAAATTCAAGGAGGTCGATGAATTGAAGCAGGTTACGGGAATCGGCGATAAAACGTTTGAAAGGTTACGGGATTCCATTTCGGTGAAATGAATGCTACACAAATGGACAGGAAGAGGGTAAAATTGAAGAAAATCATTCTAGGGGTAAGGGGATACAACATGAACAGAATTAGTTGGGATCAATATTTCATGGCACAAAGCCATTTATTAGCTTTAAGAAGCACATGTACACGCCTCACTGTAGGGGCGACCATCGTCAGGGACAATCGAATCATTGCTGGGGGATATAATGGGTCCATTGCGGGAGGGACGCATTGTATTGATGACGGCTGTTATGTAATTGATAACCATTGTGTCAGAACGATACATGCAGAAATGAATGCACTTTTACAATGTGCGAAATTTGGGGTGCCGACTGATCAGGCGGAAATATATGTGACGCATTTTCCGTGTCTTCAGTGCTGTAAATCACTCATCCAAGCTGGCATAAAGGCCGTTTATTATGCCGAGGATTACAAAAATCATCCATATGCCCTCGAATTATTCAAACAGGCGGGTGTCAAGACCGAGAAGGTTGAAGCAAAAGGGGCCATCGATGTGAATGGAAAACAAAAAAAGGACTTTGTATTCTCATTGCTAGCTCAACTTGAACAAAACGGTCTGGGAAAAGAAGATTTATTGGCATTGGAAAAGCAGGCCAATCAGATATTTGAAAATTAAATAGGACGGGGGGCAGGCATGGCCAGACATCTTATCTTACTGGCCGCTTCAGCTACATTTGGTGTTACGGCCCATTCTCTTTTAAATGTAAGGCTGCTGATCATTATCCTAATTTTTCTCTGTTTCCTTTATTTTTCGGTGGGCTTAAGTGTGAAGGCCCTTAGTTTTCATTTGGTGATCATGGGGATATTTTTAGGGGCCGCCTCCTTCTCCGATCACCGAAACAAAACTGCCTATCATGGAACGGAAAGCCAATTTATCATCACATTTACCGACCAACCGAATATAGATGGAAATTCATTAAAAGGATTCATTGGCAGTGAGAAAGGCGAACGGCTATTGCTTCGTTATAAAATCACGACCGAATTGGAACAGGAAAAGCTTAGTCAGTTTCTTCGAATCGGTTTATCTTGTCCGGCTGAAGGGACATTGCAAATTCCCGAGAAAAACAGGAATGAAAACAGTTTCGATTACCAGCGTTATCTTTTCCGCCACGGCACCCATTGGATATTCAAAGCGGATTCCATTTCATTTCAAGAATGCAAAGAAGGTGGAAACTCGATTCTGCTTTCGATTCGTAATTTGCGCCTGAAGGGGATTGCATATATTAGAGAACACTTTCCTGAAGAGTCGAGCGGTTTTGTCACAGCGCTCATATTCGGTGACCAGAGATATATAGATGAAGGGGACCTTACTAATTATCAGCGGTTGGGGTTGGTTCATTTACTGGCGATTTCCGGCCTTCATGTCAGTTTTTTAACGGGGGTGTTATTTTACATCGGCATCAGGGTTGGGATTACACGGGAAAGAATGATGATGGCCATCTTACTCTTCCTTCCGGTTTACATGTTACTTTCAGGTGCCAGTCCATCAATGGTGCGATCCTGTTCAATGGCTATGCTTTTCTTTCTACTCCTGCTATTCAAGAAGCGGATTTCAGCGGGTGCCGCAATTGCATCGACTTATTTGGCACTTTTGTTTTTTCGGCCTAATATGCTTTATGATATAGGTTTTCAGCTTTCATTCGCGGTCACATTCTCCATTATCATGTCTACAAGCATCTTCTTGCAATACCCGAACAAATCGATGCAGCTATTCATCCTCAGTTCCATCTGCCAACTGGCAGCCCTTCCGATTTTGCTTTTTCACTTTTTTGAAGTATCTTTACTTGGAGTGTTTCTGAACGTATTGTATGTTCCGCTTTATTCCATCATATTGCTGCCATTTTCACTGATTTCCCTCCTCATTCATTTATTACTGCCTTCCTTTGGTCAACCTCTCATATCATTATTGAATTTCACCTTCGTACTCTGCAATAAAGCCGCAGATGCAGCATCGGGATTGCCGCTCGCCTCCATACCGTTTGGAAAGCCGCCTTTCCTCATGATGTTACTACTTGTTATTTCCCTTATAGGGTTATGCCTGACTTGGGAAGTATCCTTTGAAAAAAGTAAAATCTGGTGCGGAATGATAATCGTCCTTTTACTTTTGCAATATAACTTACAAAGGTTCTCGCCTTTCGGTGAAGTGCAAATAATCGACGTAGGACAAGGTGACTCCATTTTCATTTCCCTGCCTTTCAATCGCGGTAATTATTTAATTGATACGGGCGGGCAAATTACATTTCCAATCGATACGTGGGCGATAAAGCGAAAGAAGTTCAACACGGCGGATGATATCATTATTCCATTATTGAAAAGTAAAGGAATCCACCAATTGGACAAATTGATTTTAACCCATCCGGATGCAGATCATATGGGAAGTGCAAAAGAGTTAATAGATCATTTTAAAGTTGCGGAGATCATCATTGGAGGCTGGAGTGAAGAGCAATATAGGGATATGGATCTTGTAGCCGTGGCGAGAGAGAAAAAAGTGAAAATGACCGTCCTGAAAAGGGGGGACCAATGGGTGGCGGGCGGAGTGCGGTTTGCTGTGCTAAGTCCTTTTAAGCAAGAGGAAGATAAGAATGATTCATCCATCGTTCTATTCACGGAGCTTGGCGGAGTGTCATGGTTATTGACCGGCGATATGGGAGAAGAAGGGGAGAGGGAACTTTTGAGAACATTTCCGCAGTTGCAGGCGGATATCTTGAAGGTCGGTCACCATGGCAGTAAAACGTCTTCTTCCGCGCCCTTCCTTGAACAGCTGCAGCCGAAAGCGGCGCTTATTTCAGTTGGAAAAGATAACCGCTACGGGCACCCTCATGGAGACGTAATTGGGAATTTGGAGGGGAATGGCATAAAAGTGTTCAGGACGGACGAGGATGGTTCTATTATTTACAAGTATTACAAAAGCAGTGGAACCTTTCTGAAGACTCTCCCATAGTATATAGAAAATCAAAAAGAAAGGGACTGCAGCAGCAGCCCCCATCAGGAAAAATAAGTGCATGTAATGAATGAAATCAGGATCCGACAGCTTTAATGACGACAGCTATGGTGAACATGGCAGCGAAAAATACAAAAGAACCGATGAATCCTATAGCGGAATCAGCGACGTCATCTGTCTTTGATTGAACATTCTTTTCGAATTCGTTCATTATTAACCCCTCCTATTTCTGCTAATAGTATAAAACATTACCAAAAAAAAATCTACAGGCTTCATTCCTTCATTTCCTTTACTGACAAGAGTTGTCACAAATAGTTTGGGATTTTGAGGTCAAAATAAAAGTACAAACAAAGCAAGCGAAAAACGAAAAGCTCATTTGTTCTACATGAATACTCTACCCGCTTTCAAGGGAGATTACCCGGGCCTTTCTTGAAAGTGTTCATATAGATCCGGAATTAGCCCTTTTAAGGGCTAGTTCCCTTTATAGCTTGTCAAATGGTCCATCCACCTATACCATTAGAGAAGAATACATAGTAAAGAGGCGGATTCTATTGGTATTAGACGTTTGGAAAAGTATAAAAAAAGGGCAATTCGCGCCAGTATACTTGTTATATGGGACGGAAGCCTATCTAATTAATGAAACGAAGCAGCTATTGATCGACAATGTCCTTCATGAAGATGAGATGGATTTTAACTTTTCTCAATTTGATTTAGAAGAGACGCCTGTTGAAACTGCGCTTGAAGATGTCGAAACCCTCCCGTTTATCGGGGAAAGGCGCCTTGTCTTCATGCAAAACCCATTTTTTTTGACAGCTGAAAAAACGAAGTCAAGAGTTGAGCATAATGTGAAAAGACTGGAAGCGTATTTGGCTGACCCGGTTCCATATTCTATTGTCGTATTGACCGCACCTTATGAGAAACTGGATGAACGGAAAAAAATCACCAAGGAACTGAAGCGTAAGGCGGTTCTCGTTGAAGCGAAGAAGCTTGGTGATCATGAGTTAAAGGGGTGGGTGAAGGAGAGGGTCGAAGCTTCTTCAGTCCGAATAGATGAGCAGGCTACAGAGCTTTTACTTGAACTTGCAGGAACGAATCTGATGATGCTGACGAATGAACTGGATAAAATGGTGCTTTATACGGAAGCTGAGAAGCACATTACAGTCGAGGTAGTGGAAAAGCTGGTCGCAAAATCCCTTGAACAGAATATCTTCACACTTGTTGATCATGTGTTACAGAGAAAAATGGAGAGTGCCATGACGATACTGCACGATCTTCTCAGGCAGAATGAAGAGCCGATCAAGATCTTGAGTGTCATGGCAGGTCAGGTCAGGCTCATGTATCAAGTGAAGGAGCTTTCCCGTCAGGGCTATAGCCAGCAAAAAATTGCGGGTCAACTGAAGGTGCACCCTTACAGGGTAAAGCTGGCACTTGAAAAGACGGGGAAATTCCAGGAACGCGAGTTGTTGAGCATCATGAACGACTTAGCGGAAGCGGATTATAAAATGAAGACCGGCCAAGCGGATAAGGCAATCACGCTTGAGCTGCTGCTTTTAAAAATTAGATGATAAAAAAGGTGGCAGGCAGATATCCTGTCACCTTTTTTATGCAAAAAACGGCACAAAAAAAACGATCCGATTGGATCGTTTAATTTTTTGTCATTATGCGTTAAGAGCGTTAAGTCTTTTCGCTAAACGAGATTTTTTACGGGCTGCCGCATTTTTATGGATTAATCCTTTAGATGCAGCTTTGTCTAATTTCACAGCAGCTGTTAAAAGAGCTTCTTTAGCAGCTTCAACGTTTTCACCAGCTAATGCAACTTCAGCGTTTTTCACTGTAGTACGCATAGTTGATCTAACAGTAATGTTATGAACGCGTTTTTTGTCGTTGATTTTTACACGTTTAATAGCAGATTTAATGTTTGGCATTCCGTTCACCTCCTACAAAGAAATCGAGATTATATGAACTCGACTTTTCAAATCCATATCAAATAGCACAAGTGATATTCTATCAGACTGCTCATAAATATGCAATACTTCAGATTGAGAATCGAAAAGGAATTATAATTTCAGTAATAAATTCATCTCGTCATCATTCATTGTACCAAAAAAATGAATAATAAAAAAGCAAAAACGACAGAATGTTTAAGAGAGACTATTGAAAATACTAGATTAGATACAATTCAAACATCAGGAGGCCGTTATGGAAAATAAATTGGACCTTAGTGAATACGGAATTCGGACAGATTTGGCGATTGAAGCAAAGGAAATTGCCCTTGAACATAAAGGTGTAGTAGAGGAAGTGGATGTTTCCTGCATCGAAGGGGTCATTATTAAGGAAAAAGAAGTGGATGATCTGAAGGTATCCTTAGTTGAGGTCACGGCTGAGGGAGAAAAAGAAATCGGTAAGAAACAGGGCAGTTATTTGACCATCGAAGTGCAGGGAATCCGCCAGCAGGATACGGAAACGCAGCAACGGGTGGAAAAGGTGTTCGCCAACGAACTGGCTTACTTCTTGAAACGGAATAAAATCACAAAAGAAAGCAGTTGTTTGGTTGTCGGTCTTGGTAATTGGAATGTTACCCCCGATGCCTTGGGGCCTGCAGTCGTTGAGAACCTTGTGGTCACAAGACATTTGTTCGAATTGCAG
Organism: Peribacillus sp. AS_2; assembly: GCF_026891895.1. Classification (NCBI taxonomy): domain Bacteria; kingdom Bacillati; phylum Bacillota; class Bacilli; order Caryophanales; family Bacillaceae; genus Peribacillus; species Peribacillus sp. AS_2. The sequence goes on along the minus strand of NZ_JAPTGA010000007.1, from coordinate 173,032 downwards.
CCAGAGTCCGTCAAGGAAGGCTATCGGCCGGTCAGTGCCATTTCCCCTGGGGTGATGGGGATTACCGGAATCGAAACGAGTGACATCATAAAAGGCGTCATCGAAAAAAGTAATCCTGATTTCCTTATCGTCGTTGACGCATTGGCTGCCCGTTCGATCGAACGGGTGAACTCTACGATTCAAATTACGGATACAGGCATCCATCCAGGGTCTGGTGTGGGAAATAAACGAAAAGAATTGAGCCAGGCTACACTGGGAGTTCCTGTTATAGCAATAGGAATACCTACTGTCGTGGATGCCGTATCCATTGCCAGCGATACGATAGATTATATTTTGAAGCACTTTGGCAAGGAACTGAATGAAGGGGACAGGCCATCACGTTCGTTGGCACCAGCTGGATTCAGTTTTGGGAAGCGCACAAAGCTGACAGAAGAGGATATGCCAGGTGAAAAGGAGCGCCAAACCTTCTTGGGAATGATAGGTGTCCTCCCTGATGAAGAGAAACGGAAATTGATTTATGAGGTACTGTCACCGCTTGGTCAAAATTTGATGGTTACACCAAAAGAAGTCGATGTTTTCATCGAGGATATGGCCAATTTGATAGCCAATGGTTTAAATGCAGCCTTGCATCATTCAATAAATCAAGATAATGCCGGCTATTACACCCGTTAAATCACTTTCAGTGCCCAAAAATGGTGTTCTACCCTTTCTAGCAAAGTCATAGGTATTAATAGACAAGCTATAGAGAGGGTGGAAGGATGAAAAGAAGAAATTCCCCAGGAATCATAACAGCCATTCACGGATCAACAATAATAAAAACTTTTCTAGGTATTCTCGCCTTGCTTCTTTTTGTTTTTTCAGTCAGTGGGGTCATGACTTCCCTAAGACCGGAGTATCGGATATCTTCTAACTCCGTACATACTGTAGCCAATCAATTCTCGGGAAAAATGCTGTTTTCGATGCTGGCCAACGAAAATCATTATCTTTTTAATGCCCTGCCGGAAGGTAAGCAGGAATCGATCATCACGAATCAATTGATAAAAGTCTCGACCAACATTTCACTTGAGGACCCGCGAAGTTTACTGGGAAGGGAGCTTCCTGGCTTTTCGATTTTTGATAATGAGATCCTCGTTGCTGGGGAAGGAACGAATTATACGAATATGCCGTATGAATCTTCACCGCCAGTGGATGTCCTGAATGAAGAAAGGGATGCATCCCTTCAAAACCTGGATGAGATTAAAGAACCGGATAAAGGAGTGACCAATCAGCCGAATCAAACGACCAATGGCCGGAAAGTGGTCGAGATATACCATAGCCATAACCGGGAGTCATATCTTCCATATTTAAAAGGGGTGACAGACCCCGATCTAGCCTACCATTCTAAAATCAATATTACGAAACTCGGGGAACGGATGGTTGAAGATTTGGCTGATAAGGGGATCGGCTCCTCGCTCGATAAAACGGATATCATGGGAAATCTGAATAATAAAGGATTGAATTATGCCAAATCGTATCAAGAATCACGAAAATCGGTCCAGACGGCATTGGCCAATAACAAAGATTTAGAATACCTGATTGATATCCACCGCGATTCAAAGCGGAAGAAACATACGACAATTACAATCAGAGGTAAAGAGTATGCCAAGATCGCCTTCGTGATCGGGGGGAATAACCCGAACTATGAAAAAAATGCCGCGCTTGCCAATAAGCTTCATAAAGCATTGGAGAAAAAATACCCAGGTATTTCCCGAGGGGTTATGAAACAGGGCGGATCTAGCCATAATGGTATATATAATCAGGATTTATCAGGCAATGCCATGCTTATTGAAGTTGGCGGTGTTGATAATACTTTCGAGGAAATGTACATGACCGTTGATGCCTTTACCGAGGTTTTCAGTGAATTTTACTGGGATGCCAAAGCGGTGGATAACCCGACCGGGGATTCGGAAGCGAGGTAATTTGAAAGGAGTTCTCTTATCATGGTTCGATTTTGGTTGAAATGTACAGGGATTGTGCTCGTATTATTTTTAGGTGTTCTAATCGGGATGCAGCAAGCGAACGACGGGATGAAAAAAATGAAGGGGTATGAAGATCCCTCTTTGAATAGTGCATTCATCATTAACCAATCGGACCAAGGGGAGATGGAAGCGGATATCCTGGGCGAAAAAGTGACGAGTCATGATTTGGAGACGAAAAAAGAAAAGCTTGAAGAAATGAAAGCTTTCAACTTTTTCTCATCGATCGGCAAAACGCTTGGAGAAACCATATCAGGAGCCTTTCAAGCCCTTATTGATATGATTTAGGCAGGAAATAAGTTGATTGTGCCCTGCAAAAGGCTGCATCCGAATCCGGGATGCAGCCTTTTTTTATGCTTTGTCCTGCAATGATGCTTCTTTTGTAACTATTCTGTTGAATCTTGCATTTTCTATTGATATAATAAAAAATAGTGTATTGTGTCGACTAGTGGGAGTGAACGTCATGAATAGAGAAGAAAAATTAAAAAGACAATCAAAAATTCGTAACTTTTCCATCATCGCTCATATCGATCATGGTAAATCTACATTGGCGGATCGTATCATTGAAAAAACGAACGCCATGACTCAGCGTGAAATGAAGAGTCAGCTGTTGGATTCCATGGATTTAGAGCGTGAGCGTGGAATTACGATTAAATTGAATGCGATTCAATTGAAATATAACGCGAAAGATGGAGAAGAATACATCTTCCATCTTATTGATACACCGGGACATGTCGATTTTACGTATGAAGTGTCACGAAGCCTTGCAGCTTGTGAAGGCGCTGTCCTTGTTGTCGATGCGGCACAGGGAATTGAGGCCCAAACGCTTGCAAATGTGTATTTAGCTTTGGACAACAACCTTGAAATCATTCCGGTCATCAATAAAATTGATTTGCCGAGTGCAGATCCGGAACGGGTGCGCGGAGAAATCGAGGAAGTGATCGGATTGGATGCTTCCGATGCAGTTTTGGCTTCGGCTAAAGCCGGAATCGGAATCGAGGAGATTTTGGAGCAGGTAGTTGAATTGGTTCCAGCTCCGCAAGGTGATCCGGATGCTCCTTTCAAGGCGCTTATTTTCGATTCACTGTTTGATGCGTACCGCGGTGTAGTTGCCTATATACGTGTTGTTGAGGGTTCCATTAAAGTGGGCGACAAAATCAAAATGATGTCCACTGGCAAGGAATTCGATGTTACCGAATTGGGTGTTTTCAACCCTAAAACACAGCTTTTGGATGAACTGAACGTCGGTGATGTAGGTTTCCTTACGGCTTCCATTAAAAACGTTGGTGATACGACTGTCGGTGATACGATCACGAGTGCCGTGAATAGTGCGACAGAACCATTGCCGGGTTACAGGAAGATGAATCCGATGGTATATTGCGGTTTATACCCAATTGACGCATCGAAATTCAATGATTTACGGGATGCATTGGAGAAATTGGAATTGAACGATTCAGCGCTTCAGTTCGAAGCGGAATCATCGCAAGCATTGGGCTTCGGTTTCCGTTGCGGATTCCTTGGACTCCTTCATATGGAAATCATCCAGGAACGGATTGAACGTGAATTCAAAATCGATCTGATCACCACTGCACCGAGTGTTATTTATGATGTGGTGCAAACGGACGGAACGGTCCTGAAAGTGGATAACCCGTCCAATATGCCTGATGCACAAAAGATCGAACGTGTCGAGGAGCCATATGTCAAAGCGACGATGATGGCACCGACGGAGTTTGTCGGGGCGATCATGGAAATCTGTCAAAATAAACGCGGCAACTTCATTGATATGGCATATATCGATGAGACTCGTGTGAGCATTCATTATGAAATTCCATTATCGGAAATCGTGTATGATTTCTTCGATCAATTGAAATCCAATACAAGAGGCTATGCTTCATTCGATTATGAGCTGATCGGCTACAAACCGTCCAAGCTTGTGAAGATGGATATTTTACTGAATGCTGAAACTGTCGATGCTTTAAGTTTCATCGTTCATAAGGACTTTGCTTATGAACGCGGTAAAGTCATTGTTGAAAAATTGAAGAAGTTGATTCCAAGGCAACAATTCGAAGTGCCTATCCAAGCGGCGATCGGGCAAAAAATCATCGCCCGTTCTTCGATTAGTGCAATGCGCAAAAACGTATTGGCTAAATGTTACGGCGGAGATATTTCCCGTAAACGTAAGTTGCTCGAAAAACAGAAAGAAGGTAAAAAGCGGATGAAACAAGTAGGTTCCGTTGAAGTTCCGCAAGAAGCTTTCATGGCTGTTTTGAAAATGGATGATACGACACCCAAAAAATAAATAAAATAAACGATAGTTAGAAAAAAGAGGGTAGAGGAGATCTAGCCTCTTTTTCTATCGACTCATTCGATTAAAAGGTTGTGAACACAATGATCAAAAGCGCCTACCTCCATATACCATTTTGTGAACATATTTGTCACTATTGTGATTTCAATAAAGTATTTTTGCAGGGGCAGCCGGTCGACGAATATCTACAGATGATGAAAAGGGAAATGGTGATGCAGCTTTCCAAATACCCGACTGCAGGTTTGGATACGGTTTTCGTCGGTGGAGGGACACCGACCTCGCTGGATGAAAAGCAGCTTGCATTCTTATGTGAAGCAATCAATGAAACCCTGCCCTTTGATCCCAAGAAGGCAGAATATACATTTGAAGCCAATCCCGGGGATCTTTCAAGGGAAAAACTCAAGATACTTTATGATTCAGGGGTCAATAGACTTAGCTTTGGAGTGCAAAGCTTCAATGATGAATTATTAAAACGAATTGGCCGGACTCACCGGGCTTCAGAAGTATATGAAACGATCCATTTGGCTCAAGAAGTTGGCTTTACGAATATAAGCATCGACTTGATTTATGGATTGCCGGGCCAAACGATGGAAGATTTCAAGGATACGCTGGATAAAGCGATCGCGCTTCAATTGCCGCACTACTCAAGCTACTCATTGATCGTTGAGCCGAAGACGGTTTTTTATAATCAGATGCGGAGAGGTAAATTAAACCTGCCGCCGCAGGAGCTCGAGGCTTCGATGTATGAGAGGCTGATGGAAGAGATGGAGAAGCATGGTCTGCATCAATATGAAATCAGTAATTTTGCCCGGGCTGGGTTTGAAAGCAGGCACAACCTGACATATTGGGATAATGTGGAGTATTATGGGATTGGTGCTGGTGCACATGGCTATACTGGAGGTAAAAGGGTGGCCAATCATGGGCCAGTGAAGAAATATATCACTCCATTGCTTTCGAACGAGCTGCCTGTGTTGGAAGAACACCCAGTACCGCTTCATGAACGGATGGAAGAGGAGATGTTTTTGGGTCTCCGGAAAACGCAAGGGGTTTCATTGGAAATCTTCAAGAATAAATTTTTTGTAGAAATGACGGAGATTTTCAGGAAACCGCTCGAAGAAGGATCGGCAAAGGGTTTGCTTAAGGTGGAAGGCGGGTTCGTGCGCTTGACTGAGCGGGGCAAACTGCTTGGAAATGAAGTGTTCCAAACATTTTTAGGCGTTATTGATTCCGACTGAAGGAAATCCATGTTATTTTAACGATGAATTAGCGGTTTTCATTGTTGACATCATAAGCTGCATTTGATAATTTATTAGTATATTAGCACTCGATGAGACAGAGTGCTAACAGAGGTGATCATACATGCTAACTGATCGTCAATTATTGATTCTACAAGTGATAATCGAGGATTTCATCCATTCTGCCCAGCCAGTCGGGTCACGAAGCTTGTCGAAGAAAGATGAAATCACGTTCAGCTCTGCCACAATTCGCAACGAAATGTCTGACCTTGAAGAAATGGGGTTTTTAGAAAAAACCCATACTTCTTCCGGTAGGATCCCTTCTGAAAAAGGGTATAGATATTATGTGGATCATTTACTTTCTCCTCAAGCTCCGAAAAAGAATGAAGTGAAGATTTTAAAATCCGTTTTTGTAGAACGAATTTATGAATTGGAAAAGATCGTTCAGAAGTCAGCGAAAATACTTTCGGAACTGACGAATTATACGGCGATTGTACTCGGACCAAAAGTGAATGAGCATAAGCTTAAAAAAATCCAGATCATTCCCTTAAGTCCTGAAACGGCAATAGCCATCATTATTACGGATACAGGTCATGTGGAAAATCGAATGATTTCCTTACCGCCTTCTTTTGATATAAATGAAATTGAAAAGATGGTGAATATATTGAATTCCCGTTTGGTCGATGTTCCGCTAGTTGATCTAAAGGATAAGATCTATAAGGAAGTGGCCGTTCTATTGAGCCGCCACATTCATAACTATGGATCGATGGTCTCGGTCCTTGCGGAGACCCTGACGGACACAAAGCCCGAAAAAATATTTTTCGGCGGGAAAACGAATATGCTGAGGCAGCCGGAGTTCCATGATATTGCGAAAGTAAGCACGCTTTTATCGATGATTGAGCAGGAACAGGGATTTTATGAACTAATTACTCAAAATCCAACGGGCATCCACGTCAAGATCGGCCGTGAAAATCAAAACACAGTGCTCGATGACTGCAGTTTGATTACGGCAACCTACTCAATCGGGCAGGAGCAAGTTGGCACATTGGCCATATTGGGTCCAACGAGAATGGAATATTCGAGAGTGATCAGTTTGCTTTCGTTTTTCTCGAAAGATTTAACAGCCCTGATGACAAAACTGTATCAAAAATAGTAGCAAAGGTAATATTGTTAAGGTGGCGGAGGAGTGTATTCCGCGGCCTGGCATATTACTTTAGCATAAATTGTATAACCCTTTTAGGGAGGTGAGATTGTGACAGAAAATAAAAACGAAGAACAAACATTGGAAAATGAAACAATCGAGGAAAGCGCTGCAGAAGCAGTTTTCGCTGAGGAAGAAATTCCAGCAGCTGAAGAAAACGATGTTCCTGTTGAAAAAGATGAACTTCAATTGGCTCAAGAAAAAATTGCCGAACTTGAGGCGAAAATCGAAGAAATGGATAACCGTTATCTTCGTCTGCAGGCCGATTTTGATAATTCAAGACGCCGTGCCAAGCTTGATATGGAGGCGGCTCAAAAATATAGAGTTCAAAGTATTGCTAGTGATTTAGTGGAGGCTCTTGATAATTTTGAAAGAGCAACAAAAATCGAAGCGGAAAATGAACAGACGAAATCCTTGCTATCCGGCATGGAAATGGTCTATAAAGCGATTACTGGTGCATTGGCTAAAGAAGGAATCGAACCGATCAGTTCGGTTGGCGAAGAGTTCGATCCGCGTTTGCATCAAGCGGTCATGCAAGTTCAAGATGAAAACTTCGGTTCGAACATCGTCGTCGAGGAATTCCAAAAAGGATACCTTCTTAAAGACCGTGTGATTCGACCTGCAATGGTAAAAGTGAACGAATAGGATTTTTACATATAAATAATTGGGAGGTAGTGAAACTATGAGCAAGATTATTGGTATTGACTTAGGTACAACAAACTCTTGTGTATCTGTACTTGAAGGCGGGGAACCAAAAGTAATCCCGAATCCGGAAGGAAACCGTACAACACCATCCGTAGTGGCATTCAAAAATGGAGAAAGGCAAGTTGGGGAAGTGGCAAAACGCCAAGCGATTACAAACCCTAACACGATCATTTCCATTAAACGCCATATGGGTACCAACCATAAAGAAGTAATTGAAGGAAAAGAATACTCACCTCAAGAAGTTTCTGCAATCATCCTTCAATACTTGAAATCATACGCTGAAGAGTATCTTGGCGAAAAAGTCACTAAAGCGGTTATCACTGTACCTGCTTACTTCAATGATGCAGAACGTCAAGCAACCAAGGATGCTGGTCAAATTGCCGGCCTTGAAGTGGAACGTATCATCAACGAACCTACAGCTGCAGCACTTGCATACGGTTTGGATAAAACGGAAGAAGATCAAACGATCCTTGTATTCGACCTTGGCGGCGGTACATTTGACGTATCGATCATGGAACTTGGAGACGGCGTTTTCGAAGTTAAGTCCACAGCAGGCGACAACCGCCTAGGTGGAGATGATTTCGACCAAGTCATCATCGATTACCTGGTTGAAGCATTCAAGAAAGAAAACGGAATCGACCTTTCAAAAGATAAAATGGCGGTTCAACGTTTGAAAGATGCAGCTGAAAAAGCGAAGAAAGATCTTTCCGGCGTAACGTCAACTCAAATTTCTTTACCGTTCATCACTGCTGGAGAAGCTGGCCCGCTTCACTTGGATGTAACGATGACTAGAGCTAAATTCGATGAGCTTTCCACAGGCCTTGTGGAACGTACGATGGGACCTACTCGTCAAGCATTGAAAGATGCCGGTCTTTCAGCATCTGAAATCGACAAAGTAATCCTTGTTGGTGGATCTACACGTATTCCTGCTGTCGTTGAAGCGATCAAAAAGGAAATCGGTCAAGAACCAAGCAAAGGTGTAAACCCTGATGAAGTAGTGGCTATGGGTGCTGCAATTCAAGGTGGCGTATTGACAGGTGATGTTAAAGACGTTGTCCTTCTTGATGTAACTCCACTTTCCCTTGGAATTGAAACGATGGGCGGAGTATTCACGAAACTGATCGACCGTAATACTACGATTCCGACAAGTAAATCACAAGTATTCTCGACAGCGGCTGATAATCAAACGGCAGTTGATATCCATGTCCTTCAAGGGGAGCGTCCAATGTCAGCGGATAACAAAACTCTTGGTCGTTTCCAATTGAGTGACATTCCACCAGCACCGCGTGGAGTTCCGCAAGTTGAAGTGACATTCGATATCGATAAAAACGGTATCGTGAACGTTCGTGCGAAAGATCTTGGTACGAACAAAGAACAAGCAATCACCATCAAATCATCTTCAGGCCTTTCTGATGAAGAGATCGAACGCATGGTACGTGAAGCGGAAGAAAATGCCGATAGCGATAAACAACGTAAAGAAGAAGTTGAACTTCGTAACGAAGCAGATCAATTAGTTTTCCAAACGGAAAAAACGCTTAAAGATCTAGAAGGTAAAGTGGACGAAGCGGAAGTGACAAAAGCGAATGAAGCGAAGGATGAACTGAAAGCTGCAATCGAGAAAAATGAGCTTGAAGAAATCCGCGTGAAAAAAGATGCACTTAACGAAATCGTTCAAGCTTTGACAATGAAGCTTTATGAAGAAGCGGCAAAAGCTCAGCAAGCTGGCGAAGCGGGTGCTGGCGAGTCTGCTCAAGACGATAATGTCGTTGATGCTGAATACACTGAAGTGAACGAAGAAGAGAAAAAATAAAAAGTGCCCCAATCGGGACACTGATATATCGGGCAGTATTCTGCCCCATTGTAAAAAAGTCAAAGTCAGGTTATCTTGACTTTGGCTTTTTTTACAGTGAATGGAAACGTTGTTGCAATCACTGATGGGGAATCGTGGGATTTTAGAGAAAAATGTGTGCAAATTGGGGCTGGCAATGCCATTTGCAAAAATGTGTTAAAGCCGTTTGTACTTTTCTAGTTGATTATTATCTTCGTTCAGTGATAATATTACCTTTATGTGAATCGAATCGGGAGTGGATTTTAGATATGAGTAAACGCGATTATTATGAGGTGTTAGGCCTTTCGAAAAGTGCTTCGAAGGATGAAATCAAAAAAGCGTATCGAAAGCTCTCCAAACAATATCACCCTGATATTAATAAAGCGGACGATGCTGCGGATAAATTCAAGGAAATCAAGGAAGCTTACGAAGTATTGAGTGACGAACAGAAAAAAGCCCATTATGACCAATTCGGACATACAGATCCCAATCAAGGCTTTGGCGGTCAGGACTTTGGCGGTTTCGGCGGTTTTGAAGATATTTTCAGTAGCTTCTTTGGTGGCGGCGGACGCAGGAGAGATCCTAATGCACCGCGTCAAGGAGCGGATTTACAGTATACGATGACGCTTTCGTTTGAAGAGGCTGCATTCGGAAAAGATACTGAGATCGAAATTCCGCGTGAAGAGGATTGCGGTACATGTAAAGGATCCGGTGCCAAACCAGGTACAAAGGTGGAAAACTGTTCACATTGTCATGGAACCGGTCAATTGAATGTTGAACAAAACACAGCTTTCGGAAGGATTGTGAACCGGAGAGCATGTCACCATTGTCAAGGAACAGGAAAAATCATTCCTAATAAATGTTCAACATGCGGCGGCGACGGAAAAGTCCAAAAACGTAAAAAAATCCAAGTCAAGGTGCCAGCAGGAATTGATGATGGCCAGCAGTTGCGCGTAACAGGCCAAGGCGAGCCTGGAATCAATGGCGGCCCTGCAGGAGACCTGTATGTAGTCTTCCATGTGCGCAGCCATGAATTCTTTGAACGGGATGGCGATGATATTTATTGTGAAATGCCGGTTACTTTTGCCCAGGCAGCATTAGGCGATGAAATAGAAGTTCCGACGCTGCATGGAAAAGTGAAGCTGAAGATTCCAGCAGGTACACAAACTAGCACTCGTTTCCGTTTAAAGGGCAAAGGAGTTCCGAATGTCAGAGGATATGGCCAAGGAGATCAGCATGTGGTCGTATTGGTTGTTACGCCTAAGAAATTAACGGAAAAACAAAAGGAATTGCTTCGTGAGTTCAGTGATATCAGCGGACAAGGTGTAGATGAACAAGATGATGGCTTTTTCTCAAAAGTGAAGCGGGCTTTCAAAGATAGGTGAATATAAGTAAAAAGAACAAATTGGGAGTTGGTAGATTATGAAGTGGTCTGAATTTGCAATCCAAACAACGAATGAAGCGGTTGAACCTGTTTCGAATATTCTTCATGAGGCAGGTGCGAGCGGTGTTGTCATTGAGGATCCTCTAGAATTAGTCAAGGAACGTGAAAATGTTTTTGGCGAAATCTACCACTTAAACCCCGATGATTATCCGGATGAAGGTGTAGTCATTAAGGCTTATCTGCCCGTAAACAGCTTCCTTGGCGATACCATTGATGCTATTAAGGAATCAATCAATAATCTCCAACTTTTTGATATTGACCTTGGGAAAAATGTTGTTTCAATTAGTGAAGTGAATGAAGAAGAGTGGGCGACGGCTTGGAAAAAATATTATAACCCCGTCAAGATATCCGAACGTTTTACCATCGTGCCAACGTGGGAAGACTATACTCCGGTAAGCAGTGACGAATTGATCATTGAACTTGATCCAGGCATGGCCTTCGGAACGGGAACACACCCGACGACGGTCATGTGCATCCAAGCGCTGGAACGAACAGTGACGCCTGGGGATTTAGTCGTTGATGTAGGAACTGGTTCTGGTGTTCTAAGCATTGCAGCTGCATTATTGGATGCAAAGCGAATCCAGTCACTTGATTTGGATGAAGTGGCAGTACAGTCAGCCAAGCAAAACGTTGAACTAAATAACGTGCAGGATAAAGTGTCCGTGTCACAAGGCAACTTATTGGATGGTGTAAATGAACAAGCGGATATCGTCGTGGCTAATATTCTTGCCGAAGTGATCATGCGTTTTACGGATGATGTAGCGAAAGTCGTTAAACCTGGCGGATTTTTCATCGCTTCCGGAATCATTCAAACTAAGAAACAAGATGTGAAGGAAGCGATTATAGCATCTGGTTTCACCGTTGAGGAAACGATCTTGATGGAAGATTGGGTGGCAATAATCGCAAAAAGAAATGCTTAATTGGAAAAGTTACTCTGATTATCGGTTTTTTTGATAGTCAGAGTACCTTTTTTTAGCTTGAATCTTTGCACGGCTTGCATTCTGGATTCCCGACTGTTAGCCTGTGAGTTATTTAGACTAGACGAAGTAGGTGGCAGTGTGCAACGGTATTTTCTTAACGAAGCAGATATCAATGGAAACATGGTGACGATATCAGGTGATGATTTTCACCATATCGCCAGAGTGATGAGAATGGGACCAGGTGAGCGGATCATCACGGTGAAAGGTAATGGCATGACAGCAATCGCGGAAATTTCGGAAATTACTGATGATGCTGTAATAGGTACGGTAACTGAATGGAAGAATGAAGAAAAGGAACTTCCTGTAAGGGTAGTGATTGCGAGCGGTCTGCCTAAAGGGGATAAATTGGAATATATCGTTCAAAAGGGCACTGAACTGGGTGCCGTTGAATTTATCCCTTTTATTGCTGCTCGTTCGGTGGTAAAATGGGACCACAAAAAGGTAGGCAAGAAATTGGAGAGGCTCCAGAAGATTTCAAAAGAGGCGGCTGAGCAATCTCACCGCACGGTTATCCCTGCCATCAAGGAACCGATGACGGCAGATCAGCTAGCTGGGTATGCTTCCGGTTTCGATCATAAATTAATCGCTTTTGAAGAAGAGGCAAAACGGGGGGAAACTTCTGTACTCGCTTCTGTCTTGAAAGATATTACTGCTGGGCAATCCATCCTATTCGTTTTTGGGCCTGAAGGTGGTTTGGCAGATAAGGAAATTGAAAAACTGACTGATGCCGGTTTTATGGCTTGCGGTCTTGGACCAAGAATATTAAGAACTGAAACAGCACCTTTATATGCACTTTCCGCTGTTTCTTATCATGTAGAACTTTTGAGGTGATGAAAAATGGCAACGGTCGCTTTCCATACATTAGGCTGTAAAGTGAATCATTATGAAACAGAGGCTATATGGCAATTATTCAAAACTGGGGGATATGATCGTGTTGAGTTTGAAAATACATCAGATGTATATGTCATCAACACATGCACGGTGACTAACACTGGCGATAAGAAAAGCCGTCAGGTCATCCGTCGTGCCATTCGTAAGAATCCGAATGCCGTCATAGCGGTAACGGGATGTTACGCACAGACATCGCCGGCAGAAATCATGGCCATACCAGGTGTGGATATTGTTGTAGGAACACAAGACAGGGTTAAACTGCTTGATTACATTGAGCAATTCAAGGTTGAGCGTGAACCAATCAATGCCGTAGGTAATATCATGAAAAACCGTGTCTACGAAGAGTTGGATGTACCTGCTTTTACAGACCGTACACGCGCTTCACTGAAGATTCAGGAAGGCTGCAATAATTTCTGCACTTTCTGCATCATTCCTTGGGCACGTGGCTTGATGCGTTCCCGCGATCCAAAAGAAGTCGTTCACCAGGCTGAACAGCTTGTTGAGGCAGGCTATAAAGAGTTAGTCCTTACCGGAATTCATACGGGCGGCTATGGAGACGATTTGAAAGACTATAATTTGGCGATGCTGCTGCGTGACTTGGAGAAAGTCGATGGGCTGAAGCGTATCCGTATTTCATCCATTGAAGCCAGCCAAATTACAGATGAGATCATTGAAGTGCTGACGAATTCGAAAAAAGTGGTACGTCATTTGCATATACCAATCCAATCGGGTTCCGATACCGTTCTAAAACGGATGAGACGTAAATATACGATGGATTTCTTCGGTGATCGAATCGAAAAGCTGAAAATTGCACTTCCGGGCCTTGCTGTTACCTCTGATGTCATCGTAGGTTTCCCGGGTGAAACTGAAGAAGAATTCATGGAGACATATAACTTTATAGAAAAATATAAATTCTCCGAACTTCATGTTTTCCCTTATTCAAAACGGACAGGGACTCCGGCTGCCCGTATGGGAGATCAAGTGGATGAAGATATCAAAAATGAACGAGTCCACCGCCTTATTACGTTGTCGGATCAGTTGGCAAAAGAGTATGCCTCCCGATTCGAGGGGGAAGTTCTGGAAGTCATTCCTGAAACGAAGTTGGAAAATGGCCTTTATGAGGGCTACTCAGATAATTACATGAAAGTCGTCTTCCCGGCATCGGAAGAAATGGTCGGTGAAATCGTCAAAGTTAAAATCACAATATCTGGCTATCCAGTTAGTGAAGGTCAGTTCGTGACGGTCGTGAAGGATTTTCCTTTGCAACAAGCATCCAATATCTAAGACAGCGGTTAACCGCTGTCTTTTTTTATTATCCTTTTTTAGATGTGTTTTCTTGGCGCTTTCGGGTAAAGACTATATATATCGTCAAAATGAATAAACTATGGTATCATGAGAGGTACGTACAACTAGGTATAGATTGTTTTTGAGGAGGATTTATTAATGTCACAAAATGTAGCAGGTTTAATTGACCACACGTTATTAAAAGCAGATGCAACCAAAGAGCAAATAAAGGTATTATGCGAAGAAGCGAGAGAGTATAGCTTTGCTTCCGTATGCGTAAACCCAACTTGGGTGAAATATGCAAGTGAACTTTTGGAAGGTTCAGAAGTGAAAGTTTGTACGGTAATCGGCTTCCCACTAGGTGCAAACACACCGGAAACCAAAGCTTTTGAAACGAAAGATGCCATCGCCAATGGTGCTCACGAAGTCGATATGGTGATCAATATCGGCGCATTGAAGGACAAGGATGATGAGTTGGTAGAGCGGGATATTCGTGCTGTGGTAGCGGCATCTACTGGTAAGGCTCTTTCAAAAGTGATCATTGAAACTTCTTTATTGACCGATGAAGAAAAAGTCCGTGCATGTGAATTGGCCGTAAAAGCCGGAACGGATTATGTGAAAACATCAACTGGTTTTTCGACCGGCGGAGCGACAGTTGAAGATATCGCGCTTATGAGAAAAACGGTTGGCCCGGATATCGGTGTCAAAGCTTCAGGCGGGGTCCGCAACACGAGCGATGCCCAGAATGTGATTGAAGCTGGTGCAACAAGAATTGGAGCGAGTGCAGGTGTCTCCATCGTGAAGGGCTTAACGGCTGATTCCGATTATTGATTTTGTAAGGACCGTATAATTCCCTAAAATAAAGCAGGCGGAGAAAAATGAATTATTTTTTCTCCGCCTGTTTTTTATTGATTCCAAAAATAATTCAACTGGCAATTTCCCTTGCCCGTATATTGGCCTATTTCTTCCATAAAAAAGAGAACCTGTATCATTTATGGAACCCATACATTCAAAAATAAGTTTATTGTGGATTTAATAGATATAAGGAGGTATCAAACAGGGAGTAAACATGCTTATATTAAATTGGTTTTTCATTTTGAATGGTAAAATGCATGGTGAAATTTTACCATTCAATAACCGTTTTATTTATAATGGCAGTAACTGCTTTTATCTAACATCATTCTCTAATGAAAGTTTGCTGATTTTGATAGTAGCTGTTTTATTATTGAGTGGTTTGAGCTTATTGAACCATAAAACTAATTATAAAAGGTTAGCTGAAATCGTTTACCGCCCTAATTATCTATGCGTTTAGGTTATGACTATCTTATTTATGGCTGTCCCATAGTCAGTTGCCAATGACTTTGGACAGCTCTTATTTTTTTAAGTTTGGCCGATGCACCCAAAGAATGAGGTTGGAGAATCGCCGTGCGAATGGCAAGACGGCCAAAGAAGTCAAGATATTGAAAATGACACTGGCATGCGCGAGCTGTGTCCCTTTGTTTTCGGTGAAATAGGCAGCCGCACTTTCCAGGATGTCCACAAAAGGCAGGAATGCGGCAACCCCGATGATGTTCAGCCAAATATGTGCATAAGCTGTGAAGGCAGCTTGTCTGCCAGAACCGATGCTGGCCATGTATCCGGTGATGCAAGTGCCGATATTCGATCCGAGCATGATGATGATTGCCGAGGACACGGATAACTCCCCATTCATCAAAAAACTCATGGCTATCCCGATGGTTGCAGAACTGGAGTGAATGAGTGCCGTCAATAATAACCCGGCAATCAGGGCATAACTCATATGGCTCTCTATGTACTGGATAAGCGTTTGTATGGATGGATAGGCTGCAATCGGTGTCGAAAGCGTTTTAAAACCGCTCATCGCCGCGAAGATGGCCGAGATTCCGATCAGGGACATTCCTAGGCTTCTCGGGAATGCTTTTGGCATGAAGCAAAGGAAAGCGCCGCTTACGACACCGGGAATGATCCAGCGATCCAAAGAGAAAGTCATGAACTCTGCTGTAAAGGTGGATCCGATATTCGTTCCAAGAATGATCCCGATTGTTTGCGGGAATGTTAAGCTTCCTGCGGAAACGAGGCCGACCGTCATGACCATGACCGCCGAGCTGCTCTGCAGGATCCCGGTAAAGATGGTTCCGGCCAAGAAGCCTTTCCATGGCTTATCCGTCACCTTTGAGAGAAATGCTTTTAATGCTGCACCGGACATATTGAACAGTCCGATTCGTAAAACCGACATACCTGCCAGAAATATCGCTATGAATAAAATGAATAAAAATAGCTCATGCATGACTGTCACCTCATAGTAAGCTTATGGCCCATTAACGGGGGACATGCTATAAATTGGAATTTCATGCAAGTTGAATCATCGCTTAGTGAAAAATTATGATAATAACACGATTATATTCAAAATAAGTTTGATTTTATTGGTTGACCTGTTAAAGATGATATATTATAATTGTTTAGTACATGTATAACATGTTGACAACTTGAGTTAGTGTGTTGTTTTCGGAGGGAGGGAAAGAGATGTCTAAAACCGTCGTTCGTAAAAACGAATCGCTTGAAGATGCTCTTCGTCGTTTCAAACGTACTGTATCTAAAGCAGGATCGCTTCAGGAAGCTAGGAAGCGTGAATTTTATGAAAAACCAAGCGTAAAACGTAAGAAAAAGTCTGAAGCTGCAAGAAAACGTAAATTCTAAGAGAGGGTGGAAAGATGAGTCTTCTCGAGCGTTTAAATAATGATATGAAACAAGCGATGAAGAACAAGGAAAAGGACAAACTATCTGTTATTCGGATGCTGAAAGCTTCTATTCAAAACGAAGCCTTGAAGCAGAGACAAGATTTAACAGATGATGAAGAATTGACAGTGCTCTCTCGCGAATTAAAACAACGCAAAGACTCCCTCCAGGAGTTTGAAAACGCAGGTCGTTCAGATCTCGTGGATAAAGTCCGCACCGAACTAGTATACGTAGAGGCATATATGCCTCAGCAACTTTCAGAAGAAGACATTTCTAAAATCGTTAACGAAACGATTTTAGAAGTCAATGCAACATCCAAAGCAGATATGGGCCGAGTTATGGGAGCTTTAATGCCTAAAGTTAAAGGTAAAGCGGATGGTTCTCTAGTTAACAAATTAGTACAACAACATCTATCTTAAACTCTAAACTTAAAACTCGAAACCTAACCGCAGGCAAATTGCCTGTGGTTTTTGTGTATTTCATGAATTTTATGCGTATATTATTGAAACGAAGCCCAAGATAATTGTGGCACTTTTAATTTTATTTGCTTTTTTTTGAAACCTTTTTCATATACATACGTAATAACTAAAGAACAGGGTAAAGGGTTGCTTCAATTGCTCCTTATTCGAATTTTAGTTGCGGGCTGAATTTACTGGTAAGTTCCTGGATAATGGGACACTTACCGCGTTTAATACGGGAAAGGGGGCGTTCCGTTGAAAATTTGGCGTTATTTATCTGTTCTCCTATTTGGATTGCTGTTCACCATGTCCTCCTTTGGTGGAGCGAAGGTATCTGCAAACGAGAAGATCGTTTACCATGTACCCATTGAAGAAACGGTGGAAAAGGGACTCTCGGCCTTTTTGGAACGAGCACTGACCACTGCTGAAGCAGCAGATGCAGATCTTGTCGTTTTCGAGGTGAATACCCCTGGAGGTGCTGTGGATGCAGCGGGGGAAATTGCAAAGTTACTGGCGGATTCACCAATAAAGACAGTTGCCTATGTCAATAACAGGGCTTTATCTGCAGGAGCATACATTTCTTTAAGTGCGGATGAGATCTATATGGTTCCGAGTGCCACCATGGGATCTGCAGCTGTGATTGATTCAACAGGGAACGCTGCAAGTAAGAAAGCGCAATCTTATTGGTTGGCTGCCATGAAGACCGCTGCTGAACAAAATGGACGTGATCCCATATACGCCCAGGCGATGGCGGATGTTGACATCGATTTACCCGAATATGGAGCAGAAAAAGGGAAGCTGCTGACATTTACAGCCGAACAGGCAAAAAAGGCTGGGTATAGCGAAGGCACCGTCTCTGGAAAAGCGGAGCTGTATAGTATACTTGGAGTTGAAGATGCTGATATTCGGTCAATCGAAGAAAGCTTTCCTGAGAAACTAGCCCGCTTTTTGACCAATCCGATCGTCGTTCCCATTTTATTAACGATAGCGGGAATCGGGATTGTGATGGAATTGTTTTCACCCGGTTTTGGAATTCCGGGCGTAATTGGAATCACCAGTCTTGTCTTATTCTTCTATGGTCATCTTGTCGCCGGTATCACCGGATACGAATCGTTAGCGATGTTCATCATTGGGGTCATTCTCGTACTAATTGAATTTTTTATCCCAGGGGGGATTATCGGGCTGCTCGGGTTTACAGCGGTAGTGGGGAGTCTATTCCTTGCGACAGGTGATCCGGTCCATATGACGATCTCCTTGCTAATTGCGGTCACCGTATCCATTTTGGTATTCATCCTACTTGTAAAGGTGTTTGGAAAACAGATGAAATTTTTCAGGAAAATGATATTAACCGATGCAACAAAAACGGAACAAGGATATGTCAGCAATCCGAATCGTTTGGATTTATTAGGTGCAGAAGGGAAGGCCCTAACAGATTTGAGGCCTTCAGGAACAGCTTTGGTCAAAGAAGAAAGAGTGGATGTCGTGACCGAAGGGAGCTTTATTTCCAAAGGTTCGACAATCATTATCGTTAAAGTTGAAGGGTCAAGGGTAGTCGTCCGGGAAATTCCGGATTCAAATTAAAATTAAAGGATACAGGAAGGATGAATCATTAAGTGATAACTTCAGGAACGGTATTTATTGTACTGGCAGTGATTGCTGCTATCATCGTATTGGCAGTGTTTTTCACATTCGTACCAGTCATGTTATGGATTTCCGCTTTAGCGGCAGGAGTCAAAATCAGTATATTTACATTAGTTGGGATGAGGCTTCGCCGTGTTATACCAAGCAGGGTCGTCAATCCCCTTATCAAGGCCCATAAGGCTGGAATCAATGTTTCGACGAATCAATTGGAGAGCCATTACCTTGCAGGCGGTAATGTCGATCGAGTGGTGAATGCATTAATTGCTGCAGAACGCGCCAATATCACGTTACCTTTCGAACGGGGTGCAGCCATTGACCTTGCCGGTCGTGATGTACTGCAAGCCGTTCAAATGAGCGTTAACCCGAAAGTGATCGAAACTCCATTCATCTCAGGTGTGGCGATGAATGGTATTGAAGTGAAAGCGAAGGCAAGGATCACGGTCCGGGCCAATATTGAACGCCTGGTCGGTGGTGCCGGTGAAGAGACGATCATTGCCCGTGTAGGGGAAGGGATCGTATCGACGATCGGTGCTTCGCAAATGCATACGGATGTACTGGAACATCCCGATTTGATTTCTAGAACTGTTTTATCGAAAGGGTTGGATTCGGGGACGGCATTCGAAATTCTTTCCATTGATATTGCTGAAGTGGATATCGGCAAAAATATCGGGGCCATATTACAGACGGACCAAGCCGAAGCGGATAAGAAAATAGCCCAGGCAAAGGCCGAAGAACGACGTGCGATGGCTGTTGCACTTGAACAGGAAATGGTTGCCCGTGTTCAGGAAATGAGAGCGAAGGTTGTTCAATCCGAAGCGGAAGTTCCGCTGGCTATGGCCGATGCACTGAAAAGCGGAAACCTTGGAGTGATGGATTATATGAATATCCAAAATATCACGGCCGATACGGATATGCGCGGTTCCATCAGTAAAATTTCCGAAAATCCAAAAGATAACAACAATAACCATAATAATAATTAGGTCAGGGAAGGAAGGTCTTTAAATGGGAGATTTTATTGATTTCTTTCTCAAGAACCCATTCCTTATCATTGTCTTGATCGGTATTTTAACGTCCATGTTAGGAAAGAAAAAACAGCCTCAAGATCCTAACACCCCTCCGAAAAAGAAATGGCAGGAGGTCATGCAGGAGCTTCAAGGTGAAATGCAGCAAGGGAATCAGCAGCAAAGACCTGCACCTGCTCCCGTAAGGAAAGTCGAACAGCAGGCAGCACAGGCTGCAGAAGTGATCGATGAGACGACGAACGAAGCGAACAAAAGGATTGCGGAGCTTAGACGGCTACAGCAGAAGTACGATCAAGAGCGTTTGTATCAAAAAGCGAAGGCGGATCAACTCACTTCAACGATTGCTGATAATAACAGTCCGGTCTATCGCAAAGGACCGTCTTTTGGCAAAAAGCAGCTGATTGATGGCATCATCATGTCAGAAGTGCTGGGACCGCCAAGGGCGAAGAGAAGTCTTCAAAGGTCCAGAAGGTGATTCGGAAGCCCCGGGCTTTTTTAGACCTTCATTAAATGAGCATGAAAAAATAGACTTTCATTCACTTATAATTTTGTGCTAGAACCCTCTTTCATTTCATACATTGAGATGAAAGGGGGTTCTTTTTTATGGCACGCAATTGGGGAAAAAAAGTGAAACAGCTTATGACCAAAACAATGGACCTTCCGCAAGATGTCATGATGGACCTGCCGCGAATTACAATGATCGGACAATTACATATTTATATTGAAAACCATCGTGGCTTATTGGCTTTTACAGACAGCGAAGTACGATTGATGCTGAAAAATGGGCAGTTGCTGATAAAGGGAAATGCCTTTGTCATAAAGACGATTTTGCCGGAAGAAATCATGCTCGAAGGCAAAATTGACAAGGTTTATTTTATCAATGAATGATCCCGGGAGGTCTCCATGAAAAACCAATGGACAAACTATTATACAGGCTATGTAAAGGTGAAGGCTTACGGAAAAGGTGCAGAACGGTTAATTAATATGCTGACGAGAAGGGGGCTTCATATCTGGGATGTGAAGCGTGTCGGAAGTGAAGCCCTGATTTTCCATATGGATATCAGGGATATCCCCAAACTACGTCAGGTCATGCGTAAGAGTGATTGTAAAGTAAAGTTCATGCAGGGAAAGGGTTTCCCTTTCCTGATGAAGAGAGTCATGAAAAACAGCGGGTTTTTAGCGGGGATGATCGCTTTCCTGCTATGTATATTTGTACTTTCCAATATGGTATGGGGCATCGAGGTTCAAGATGCCAAACCGGCAACCGAGCATGCCATCCGAAAAGAATTGGACAAGATGGGCGTGAAGATCGGTAAAGTGCAATTCTTTGTTGATGATGTGGATACGATTCAGCGTAAGCTCTCGGACCGGATCGGTGCATTGACATGGGTGGGGGTCGAGCTAAAGGGAACGACATATCATTTTCGGGTTGTGGAAAAACGGCAGCCTAAAGAGGTCGAGAAAACATCTCCACAGAATTTGGTAGCATCAAAAAAAGCGATCATCGCTGATATGTTCGTTGAAAAAGGACAATCTATTGTTAATGTGAATGATTATGTAGGAAAAGGACAACTTCTTGTTTCAGGATTGATTGGTAAAGAGGATAAACAGGAAATTGTATCCGCAAAGGGAGTAATAAAAGGGAAAACGTGGTATAAAGCGAAAGTGGAAGTTCCGTTAAAAACCAAGTTTTCTGTTTTTAACGGAGATGAAACGAGCAAGCACTTTTTGAAAATGGGGGGCTTTTCCCTTCCGGTATGGGGCTTCAAAGATCCGGGATATGAAAAACAGGAAAAGGAAACGACAGTGAGGCCTTTTCACTTTCTTCAATGGGAGCTGCCGATTTCTTATAAACAAGTGACCTTAAGGAGCAAGGAAGATATTGTACGAAGCTATACGGAGAAAGAAGCGGTGGAGGAAGGCAGGAAAATGGCCAAAGCAGAATTAAAAAAACATTTAGACGAGGAAGATGAAATCGTCGAAGAAAAAATTTTGCACGAAAGCATGGAGAATGGTAAAGTTAAATTGTCTATACATTACCAAGTTATTGAAGATATAGCGATTGGACAGCCAATCATTCAAGGAGACTAACGAATGGCAGATGATGTGAAAGTAATTAAGCTCGAAATCGAATCACCCAATGAAGCGATCGCGTTATTGGGCAATGGAGATTCAAATGTAAAAGTGCTCGAAGAGGAACTTGGCATTTCCGTCATAACCCGAGGTGAAGCGGTGAGTGTTGCCGGTGATATCGAGCGGGTAACGATGGGGGAGGAAATCCTCAAGGCATTATTGACTGTAGTCAGAAAAGGAATTGCAATCAGTTCCAGAGATGTGCTTTATGCAATTGAATTGGCAAGAAAAGGCACATTGGAGTATTTCGGTGAATTATATGATGAGGAAATCGCTAAAACGGCTAAGGGGAAATCCATTAAAGTCAAAACAATCGGGCAGAGATACTATATTCAGGCAATAAAGAAACTGGATCTTGTATTTGGAATTGGGCCTGCCGGAACCGGGAAGACCTATCTTGCTGTAGTGATGGCCATTAATGCTTTGAAAAATGGACATGTTAAACGGATCATCCTGACACGGCCTGCCGTCGAAGCTGGGGAGAGCCTGGGTTTCCTGCCTGGTGATCTGAAGGAAAAGGTAGATCCTTATCTAAGGCCGCTGTATGACGCTCTCCATGACCTCCTGGGGATGGAACAGACGCTAAGGATGATAGAGCGCGGAACGATCGAAATAGCTCCCCTGGCTTATATGAGGGGTCGTACGCTTGAAGATGCCTTTGTCATATTGGATGAAGCCCAGAATACGACGGAAGCCCAAATGAAGATGTTCTTGACCAGGCTTGGTTTCGGATCGAAAATGGTCATTACGGGGGACCGGACCCAGATTGACCTTCCAAAAGGCATGAAGTCAGGTCTTGTCCGGGTAGAAGAGATATTGAAGAATGTTAAAGGCCTTTCCTTTGTTTATTTTGAACAAAGTGATGTAGTAAGGCATCCGCTTGTCGCTAAAATCATTACTGCTTACGAGCAGGCGAAGTCATAAGAAAAAATCCGCCATTTCAATCGGCGGATTTTTCGTGATGTGTCTAAATGACGAACTTTATGGTGGAAAAGTGGATATGAAATGACAGAACCTTTACATTTATCAATACGAAGGTGAAAATTCATATGAAAACTGTTATGATTTTACATATCTAGAATAATAAACATCATTTTTTTAGGAGGACCTTCCTTGAATCGTATCCAGAAATTTTTCACTCAAATAAAAGGGCTGTTGGTCCATCGTTTTTTTCAAGTGCTTTTGTTCATCATACTTGGTTTGTTTGCGTATGGTTTAATGTTCTCCAATGTGAAGCCGGAAAGGGTTCAGGTAGAGCTTTTTAAGCCTGCGGAACAAACGATCCGATCAACCAAGACTGTGGAAGATACCTATAAGACGGAACAGGAAAAAGAAGAGATTTCAAAACAGGTGGCGGATGTTTATTCTTTAAAAAAAGAATATGCCAAAAATAAAGTCGATCTGATTTCATCCATTTTCGATTCAGCGATTGAGGTGAATAAAGAAACGGACCCCGATGAAAATCATAAAGAAGATGAGGATAAAAAAGAGACCGTAAAGACGGATGCTCAAAAGGTTTCGATATTAAAAGAAAAATTGACTGATGAAGTGAATAAAAATATCGAGGAATCCGTTTTCCTAGCATTAGTGCAGGCGGATGAAGATGAGTTGAAAATAGCGAAGGATTCGACCATTACGGCAGTGAATAATGTGATGAGCTCCCGAATCGCTGCAAGTGACGTCGAAAATGCCAAGAAAAAGGTTGTAGAGGAATTGGGTTATATGAGCATTAGTGGCGATATGAAAAAAGCCTCCACTTCCCTTGCTCGTACGGCAATCATTCAGAATGTATTTTTCGATAAGGACAAAACCGAGGAACAGCGAAGGAAAGCGGTCGAAAGCGTGGAGCCGATCAGGATCCTTCAAGGCCAGATCATCGTTGAAGAAAATCAGTTAGTGGACAGGGATGTATATAGGCAGCTTGAACTGGCAGGCTTCTTAAATACGGAGTCCACCATTTACCCGTATATCGGCCTGCTGTTATTCATATTCCTGACTTTTGCGGCTTTTTATTATTATTTCTACTATTCCGTTTCCAAAAAGGATAACAAGTACAATCAGTTATTGATCTTCAGTCTTGTCTTTATCCTTTCAATGGCTACCATGAAAACGGTCAGCATTCTGGCAGACCTGAAAAACTCGAACTTGGAATACATTTTTCCGGGTGCCATGGCGGCGATGCTCATCAAGATATTATTGAATGATAGGTTAGCGGTAGCAATGATCATATTGTTAGGTTCGTATGGTACGATTATATTTAATGGTGATACACCTGGAAATCTGGATTTCTCGATGGGGCTTTATATCATTTTCGGGGGATTGACGGCAATCATCATCCTATCCAGGCCCAATTTCAAATCAAAGGTGCTGGTAGCGGGGCTGCTATTGTCTTTAATCAATATGGCATTTGTTTTTTCGCTCATCTTTATTATGGACAGCCATTATACTAGAATGGAGTACTTGTATTATGCTTCTGCTGCCATAGGTTCTGGAGTGGGTGCAGCCGTTTTGACAATGGGCCTGTTACCGTTTTTCGAGGCTGGTTTCGGGATTTTATCATCGATTAAGCTTATCGAGCTCGCGAATCCCAATCATCCGTTATTGCGGAAGATCTTGATTGAGGCTCCGGGTACATATCATCATAGTGTAATGGTCGCCAATTTGGCGGAATCGGCTTGTGAAGCCATCGGCTCGAATGGCTTGCTGGCAAGGGTCGGCAGTTATTATCATGATATCGGTAAAACGAAGCGGCCGCACTTCTTCATCGAAAATCAGATGAGTGAAGAGAACCCGCATGATCGGCTGCAGCCGGAAACGAGCAGGGATGTCATCATTGCCCATGCCTTAGATGGCGGGGAGATGCTGCGCAGTCACAAATTCCCGAAAGAGATTGTGGATATTGCAGAGCAGCATCATGGGACCACATTATTGAAATTTTTCTACCATAAGGCAAAAAAACAGGATGAGTCCACACTCGAGGCGGCCTACCGATATCCCGGGCCGAGGGCGATCATGAAGGAAGTGGCCGTCATCGGCATAGCCGACAGTGTGGAAGCTGCAGTGAGGTCGATGAAGCACCCAACTCCGGAGAAGATTGAAGAGCTGGTAAGTTTCATCATTCAGGACAGGATTTCTGATGGACAATTTGATGAATGTGACATTACTATGAGAGAATTAAGTATCGTGAAGCATTCCTTATGTGAATCGCTGAATGGTATCTTCCACTCCAGGATTGAATATCCGGAGCCGGATAAATTAGGACAGAAGGTGAAAGAATGATTTTAGCTATCGATTTAATGGATGAAACGAATGAAGTAACGGAGGAAGCTCAGCAGCTTGTTGAAAGCATTCTTCAATTTGCGGCAAGAAAAGAAAACATTGAAAAAGACACCGAGCTGTCTGTTACATTTGTAGACAATGATAGGATTCGGGAAATCAATAAAGAATATCGTCATAAAGATTCAGCTACAGATGTCATTTCTTTTGCGCTTGAAGAAATGGGGGAAGATGAAGTGGAAATTGTCGGAGCGGAAATGCCCCGCATGTTAGGTGATATCATCATTTCCATTGAACGCACGAAAGAACAAGCTGAAGAATATGGTCATTCATTTGACCGGGAACTTGGATTTTTAGCACTGCATGGTTTTCTTCATTTATTGGGATTCGACCACATGAATGAAGAAGATGAAAAAGTGATGTTCACAAAACAAAAGGAGATCTTGGAAGAATATGGACTTTCAAGAGAAGGATAAAAAAAAGTATCCTTTATTAAAAAGTTTCTCTTTCGCCTGTCAGGGAATTTTGGAGGCTGTTCGGACTGAACGCAATATCAAGATCCATTTCGCGTTAACGGCAATCGTCGTATTCTTTGGTTGGCACTTCTCATTGAATGGGATGGAGTGGCTTTTCATTTTGGCGGCCATAGCCGGTACGATTACGTTGGAGCTCGTTAATTCCGCGATTGAAAGGGTAGTGGACCTGGTAACGGACCAAATCCATCCGCTTGCCAAGCAGGCAAAAGATATTGCAGCCGGAGCTGTATTCATATATGCTATATTTTCTATAATAGTTGGATTGATTATCTTTTTGCCTAAGGTTGGCCTGTAGGTTGCCGAAATGGTACTCAATTTGAAAGGAAGATGTGAATTGAATACAAAAGAATTGATTGAGGAAGCTAAAAAAGCAAGGGATAAAGCTTATGTGCCTTACTCCAAGTTTAAGGTGGGGGCAGCCCTTTTAACCGCTGATGGAAAGGTCTATCATGGTTGTAATATAGAAAATGCTGCATACAGCATGTGTAATTGCGCCGAAAGGACAGCTTTATTCAGCGCTTATGCCCATGACGATAAAAAATTCACCAAACTTGCAGTCGTGGCGGATACCGATGGTCCCGTCGCTCCATGCGGGGCATGCAGGCAGGTTATTTCAGAACTGTGCGAAAAGGATATGCCGGTCGTTTTGACCAACTTACATGGGGATATAAAAGAACTAACAGTACAGGAATTGCTTCCAGGAGCTTTTTCACCGGAGGATTTAAATGGATAAACTATTTGACGATACACAAGTAAAAGGTTACAAATCAGGTTTCATTTCAATAATTGGACGACCTAATGTTGGAAAAAGTACATTCCTGAATCGGGTCATCGGCCAGAAAATCGCCATTATGAGTGATAAACCGCAAACTACAAGAAATAAGGTCCAGGGTGTACTTACGCAAAACGATTCACAAATGATTTTCATCGATACACCCGGCATTCATAAACCAAAGCATAAGCTTGGCGACTTCATGATGAAAGTGGCAACGAATACATTGAAGGAAGTCGATTTGATTCTCTTCATGATCAATGCGACTGAAGGATACGGACGCGGTGACGAGTTCATCATCGAAAAACTTCAATCCGTAAAAACGCCTGTTTTCCTGGTCGTAAACAAAATCGATGCGATGCATCCAGATGATTTACTTCCGATCATTGAAAAATATCAACAACTTTACCCTTTTGCGGCAGTCGTTCCGATTTCTGCGCTTGAAGGGAATAATGTGGATACCCTGCTTGAACAAATCAAAGAGCATCTGCCTGAAGGTCCCCAGTTCTATCCAGCTGACCAAGTGACCGACCATCCTGAACGTTTTATCATTTCCGAATTGGTCCGCGAGAAGGTACTGCACCTGACACGGGAAGAAATTCCGCATTCAGTGGCTGTTGTCATCGATTCAATTAAAAAGATGGACAATAGCGACACCATCAATGTCATGGCGACTATCGTTGTCGAACGGGATTCACAAAAAGGCATTGTCATCGGAAAGCAAGGGAAAATGCTTAAAGAAGTCGGAAGCCGTGCCAGGGTGGATATCGAAAACCTATTGGGCTCTAAAGTTTTCTTGGAACTGTGGGTGAAGGTACAGAAGGATTGGCGTAACAAAGCAAGCCAGCTTCGTGATTACGGCTTCAATGAAAGCGAGTATTAATTAACAAAATTTACGCATCATGAAAGTTAGGAAAACGGTCAAGCTAATCATATGGTCGGATATTCATATTGCTAGTTAAAAATGAAAGGTGGGCTTTATATGTTGGATTTTACCTGGGAATTATTCACTGAAACAGGTAATGTGGACACCTATTTGCTGTTTAAGGAGATAGAAGTCGAAAGACAGGAAAGACACTTGGGATTGAATGATGAGCTAGCAGAAATTGATTTTCCTGTTTCATAGGTTAGCCTTGGCGAGCATGGGTGGTGTCTTGGTATGCTCCAAAAATGTGAGGGCATTGTCATAAGGCGAACTGCATATGGAGAAAACAACAAAATCATTACTATATATACCCGTGAGCTAGGGAAAATTGGCGTCATGGCGAGAGGGGCCAGTAAACCTAACAGCAGGCTTTCTGCCGTCACACAGCTTTTTTGCTCCGGGTATTTTCTTGTAACCACATCAACAGGACTCGGCAGTCTTCAGCAAGGCGAAATGGTCGATTCACTCCGTTTCATAAGGGAGGATCTTTTTGCCACCGCTTATGCTTCATATATTGTTGAATTGCTTGATAAAAGCGTCGAGGATAAGAAACCGAATCCATATTTGTATGAATTGCTTTCGCAAACCTTGCATTACATAAACGAGGAATATGACGCGGAGGTTTTGACATTCATTTTTGAAATGAAGATGCTGCCCGTCAATGGGATTAACCCAGTGCTGAATCAATGTGCCGTATGTGGTGAAACGGAAGGGGAATTCTCCTTCTCGCTTCGGGAAGCGGGCTTTATTTGTCACCGCTGTCTGGGGAAAGACCCTTATCATTTTAAAATTTCACCTGCAGCCGTCAAATTGCTTCGGATTTTTTATTATTTAGATTTATCAAGGCTCGGAAACATTTCCGTCAAGCCTGAAACGAAAAAAGAACTGCGGAAGATCATCGATGCATATTATGAGGAATATTCCGGTCTGCTTCTGAAATCAAAAAAGTTCCTGAAACAGATTGATACGATGAAAGATATGTTTTAGGTTCTGACCTATTGACATTCCATGCTAGTTTGTATAAAATTCTAATCATCAAAATAAGAAGATTGCGTTGATGGAAAAGAGTATCTGTCATTCTCCATAAAAAGCGAACCCGGGACGGTGGAAGCCGGGATATGGATTTACAGGGAAGGGCGTTTCCGGAGCATGTTGCTTTGAAAAGAGGCCGTTTTGTAAACGGCAATTAGGGTGGAACCGCGGGTAAACTCTCGTCCCTATGCATTTCGCATAGGGACGGGAGTTTTTTGTTTGCCAAAATGTAATGGGTTTCCGACCTATATTCTAAAAGCCGTTTAAATAACCTGGAGGTGTACGATGAATATTCAAAATATGATTTTAACGTTACAAAAGCATTGGTCTGAGCAAGGCTGCATATTGATGAATGCTTATGATGTCGAGAAAGGGGCAGGAACGATGAGCCCATACACGTTCCTGAGAGCCATTGGACCGGAGCCTTGGAGCGTGGCTTACGTAGAGCCTTCCCGCCGTCCTGCTGACGGTCGTTATGGTGAGAACCCTAATCGACTGTATCAGCATCATCAGTTCCAAGTGATCATGAAGCCGTCGCCTGACAATATCCAAGAGCTGTATTTGGATTCATTACGTGCTTTAGGGATAAATCCGCTCGAGCATGATATTCGCTTTGTGGAGGACAATTGGGAAAATCCATCCCTAGGGTGTGCCGGACTCGGTTGGGAAGTGTGGCTTGATGGAATGGAAATCACGCAATTTACATATTTCCAACAGGTGGGCGGCCTTGAGTGTAAACCGGTTTCCGTGGAAATTACATACGGGATCGAACGTCTCGCCTCTTACATTCAAGATAAGGAAAACGTATTTGACCTAGAATGGACAAATGGATTCACTGTCCGCGATATATTTGGTCAGCCGGAATATGAACATTCGAAATATACGTTCGAAACCTCCGACCTTGACATGCTGTTTCAGCTTTTCACGATGTATGAAAAGGAAGCGCATCGACAAATGGAAGAAGGACTTGTACATCCTGCATATGATTATGTTTTGAAATGTTCCCATACATTTAACCTTTTGGATGCCAAAGGTGCCATCTCGGTGACGGAAAGAACGGGTTATATTGCCCGGTGCCGTAACTTAGCGCGTAAGGTTGCAAAAACCTTCTATGAAGAGCGGGAAAAATTAGGCTTCCCGATCCTGAAAGTGAAAGGGGAGAATACAAATGAGCAAGCGTGATTTGTTATTGGAGATTGGATTGGAAGAGCTGCCTGCCCGTTTTGTGACAGCCTCAATGAAACAGTTGTCCGATAAAGTGCAGAAATGGCTAACGGAAAAAGCGATAGAATTCGGGACGGTTGAAGCTTTTTCCACACCAAGACGTTTGGCCGTATTGGTGAAGGACGTGGAAGAATCCCAAAAGGATATCGAAGAAGAGGCAAAAGGTCCGGCAAAAAAAATCGCGTTGGACAGCGAAGGCAACTGGTCTAAAGCAGCATTGGGATTCGTCAGGGGTCAAGGCATGACTTCAGAGGACATATATTTTAAAGAACTCAAGGGTGTTGAATATGTCCATGTGAATAAATTCATAAAAGGACAGCAGACAGTTCAGCTTTTATCTGAGCTTGCTGAAATCATCAGCGGCATGACGTTCCCGAAAAATATGCGCTGGGCCAATCAGGAGCTCCGCTTCGTCCGTCCGATTAAATGGCTGATTGCCTTATTTGGCAATGAAATAGTGCCATTCAGCATTGCTGATGTGGAAACGGGCCGTGAAACAAAAGGACATCGTTTCTTAGGCAATAGCGCCATCATCGAGCAGCCGGAACGGTACGAAGATACGCTGACAGAACAATTTGTAATGGCAGATCCAGATAAACGCCGGCAAGTTATATTGGATCAGATTAAAGAGCTTGAGCAGGAGAAAGGCTGGATCATCCCTGTCGATGAAGATCTGCTTGAAGAGGTAAATAATTTGGTAGAGTATCCAACGGTGTTATTTGGACATTTTGAAGAAGAATTCCTTGAGCTTCCTGCTGAGGTGCTTATCACATCAATGAAGGAACACCAACGTTATTTCCCTGTTAAAGATCAGGAAGGGAACCTGCTTGCTTACTTTGTAACCGTGCGCAACGGCGATGACCGCCATTTGGATAAGGTTTCTAAAGGTAATGAAAAAGTATTGCGTGCCCGCTTATCGGATGCAGCATTTTTCTATAAAGAAGATCAGAAAAAAGAGATTTCGGATGCTTTGAAAAAGCTTGACAGCATCGTTTATCATGAAGAAATCGGTACATTGGCCGAGAAAACTGCCCGGGTAACTGAAGTGACCGGTGCTCTTGCGGATGCTTTGAATTTAAAGGCGGAAAAAGAAATGGCGCTTCGTACAGCGGCAATTGCCAAGTTCGATTTGGTAAGTAATATGGTTTATGAATTCCCTGAATTGCAAGGGTATATGGGTGAAAAATATGCTCTCTTAAAAGGGGAAGCCAAAGAAGTGGCCGCGGCTATCAATGAACATTATATGCCAAGGCATGCGGATGATGCTGTACCGCCTTCAGTCATTGGCGCGGTTGTGAGTTTGGCTGAAAAAATTGATACATTGTCTTCGTTCTTCGCTATTGGCGTCATCCCGACAGGTTCCCAGGATCCTTACGCATTAAGAAGGCAGGCGAGCGGTGTCGTCCAAATTCTAGCTGAGAAGAAATGGAATATTTCATTAGAGGAGCTTATTGTTTTAGGTCTTAAAGGACCGGAATCAAAAGGTATCTTAAAACGTGATCTTGAAGAAGTTAAAGCGGATATGTTCACATTCTTTAAAGCACGTGTCAAACACATGCTTCAAGAACAGCAAATCCGTTACGATTTGATTGACGCAGTTTTGTTCAATGAGATCGGTTATATCCACTCAATCGTGGAACGTGCACATGTATTGGATGCGAAAAAAGAAGAAGCAGGCTTTAAGGAAAGCCTGGAAGCTTTAAGCCGGGTCATGAACATTGCCGTAAAATGTGACAATCAGGTGACGATCGACCCTGCTGCCTTTGAAAATGATCAAGAAAATGCGTTATATGTAAAATATCAAAAAGTGGCAATGCGTTATATGGAATCTAAAGATGAGAATGATCGGTTTGAAGAGCTTGTTTCGCTTCAATCGGAAATAGAGTCATATTTCGAGAATACAATGGTCATGGCAGAGGATGAAGCAATCCGCAACAACCGTTTATCCTTAATGAAGGAAATCAGTGATTTGGTTGCAGGTTTTGCTGCCATGAATAAAATCATCCTTACATGATCGAAAGGATGTATGGAATCGGAAACCCTTTGAATATGGGTTTCCGATTTCTTAAAAAGATAAATGCTCAATAAATAGGACAAAAATGCCCTAATTAAATTATTTAGTATATAATTATTAAATGAATAACTTTTGTTACTTTACTCTGCGAAAGCAGTGGGGTGGTGATTATAATCCAATTGAATAAGCGTCAGGAACAAATTTTACAAATTGTAAAAGAAAACGGACCGATTACTGGAGAACATATTGCGGATAGATTGAACCTTACCAGGGCGACACTTCGCCCGGATTTAGCGATTTTAACGATGGCAGGTTTTCTTGATGCCCGGCCCAGAGTGGGGTATTTCTATACAGGCAGGTCAGGGACACAGCTTTTGACAGATAGCCTTAACCATCTTTATGTACGGGACTACCAATCGATACCCGTCGTCGTTGACGAGGGCATTTCCGTATACGATGCAATCGTCATGATGTTTTTAGAAGATGTCGGAACAATGTTCGTCGTCGATAAGCACGCATTGCTTGTTGGTGTCTTATCAAGGAAAGACTTATTGCGTGCGAGTATTGGGAAACAAGAGCTTAACTCCATTCCAGTCAATATCATCATGACTAGGATGCCCAATATTACAATGTGTTCAAAAGAAGATCTTTTGATTGATGTTGCCAAAAAACTGATTGATAAACAAATCGACTCATTACCGGTCGTCAAAGACACAGAAAAAGGCTATGAAGTAATTGGAAGGATTACAAAAACCAATATTACGAAAGCATTCGTAGCTTTGGCTGATGAAGGCTATTAGGGGGCTTGCAAAAGGAATGACGGAGAATATGAACGGTTCTATTATATATGTTGTATCGGATTCAGTAGGAGAAACAGCGGAATTGGTCACAAAAGCCGCTGCAAGCCAGTTCTCGGGATCTGCTTTTTCCATAAAGAGAATTCCGTATATTGAAGATGAACAAAACGTGGATGAAGTGATATCACTGGCTAAGTTGGATGGGGCAATCATTGCTTATACTCTGGTGAAGCCAGCAATTAGAGCGTATATGAAAGCACAGGTCGAGAAAGAAAACCTGGCTGCTTATGACATTTTAGGGCCGCTCATGGACATCCTTCAGGAAAGGGCCCCAAAAGGGCCGCTTAATGAACCTGGTCTGGTAAGAAAGCTGGATGATGACTATTTCAAGCGTGTGGAAGCCATTGAATTTGCTGTAAAATATGATGACGGACGTGACCCTCGCGGCATTTTACGTGCAGATATCGTCCTTGTGGGTGTTTCACGCACTTCCAAAACGCCATTATCACAATATTTAGCCCACAAACGCTATAAAGTGGCGAACGTACCTTTAGTGCCTGAAGTGGAACCGCCAGAAGAGCTGTTCCTGGTACCTCCTGAAAAATGCATTGGTTTAAAGATCAGCCCGGAAAAGCTGAACCATATTCGTAAAGAACGATTAAAGTCACTTGGGCTCAATGATCATGCCATTTACGCAAATGTGGAGCGCATAAAAGAAGAATTGACATACTTTGATAAAATCATATCAAGGCTGAATTGTCCTATCATTGATGTAACCAATAAAGCTGTTGAAGAAACAGCCAATTTAATCATCAATATCCTTCAAAACAAAAACCGTTGATCCTTAAATTAAGGCAAATCAAAATGTGAGCTAGACACTCTATGTGTCAGCTCACATTTTAATGCCAAGGTCAAATAAGGGATTAATAAGAATAAATTCAAAATAATTACATAAAATTCCTCTTAGTTTCCTCGTGCAAATCCATTGATTTGCATGAAAACACATTCGGGATTTAAATGTTGGCATCTTCTAATCAAATAGACTATAATAAAAAATTGTGAGAAAAAAGTAATCTTAAGGTTTAGACTTAATTAATAAGGAATAAACTAAAGGTTAATGAGATGTCAAGGTTTTTATCATAAAAATAATTCGACATGTTCCGTATAATTCAGGAAGGGCTGGTCTTTTTCAAGGCAAATGAGGTGCTTTCACATGCATAAACAGGTATTCTTTGAAGGATAATGTTTGCTCTTTTAGAGGGAACGCTTTGAATCATGCTGGAAATTCACCATATCTTCATAAAGTTTAGGGGAGAAAAAGGATTATGCAGAAAGATGTAGAATTAGAAGGTATGAATAATAAACCTACGATACACGTCGATGCCGATGCATGCCCGGTGAAAGACGAAATCCTTCATTGTGCAAGTTTGCACGAAATTGAAGTCTGTTTTGTTGCATCATATAAAAATATGATGAATAACCCTGAAGGTAAATGGGTATATGTCGATGCAGACAAAGAAGCGGCAGATCTTTATATAGTAAACTCAGTAAAAAAGGGTGATATTGTCGTTACTGCAGATATTGGTTTGGCTGGGACACTGCTTCCTAAAAACGTTTATGTCCTTTCGCCAAGGGGAAAAGAATACACGGAAGAGAATATTTTCATGCTTTTGGATATGCGTTATCAGTCGGCGAAACTCCGCAGGCAGGGTAAGCATACGAAAGGGCCGAAAGCATTCACAAAGGAAGATCGTGCATGTTTTACAAATAAACTTATGAAAACATTGTCGAACTTTGCAGGGAATTAGGAAACAGTATCGAATAAGAAACTATCACCAATATTGCAAGGTGGAAAAATGATAAATGGCCGTATAGAAGATGAGAAAATTAATCAAATTCGTGAAGCTGTTGACATTGTTGATTTAATTGGGGAGTATGTCCAGCTGAAGAAGCAGGGGCGCAATTACTTTGGCCTATGTCCTTTTCATGGTGAAAACTCGCCCTCGTTTTCCGTTTCAACGGAAAAACAAATCTTTCACTGTTTCGGTTGCGGGGCAGGCGGAAATATTTTTACCTTCTTAATGGATATAGAAGGCTATAGCTTTGTGGAATCTGCAAAAGTTTTAGCTGAAAAAGGAAATGTTCCTTTGGAAGTTGAAATCAATAAGGATTCCAAGCGTTCCAACATGCCGGCAGGCGCTCAGCAAATGGTTGAAGCCCATGACCTGCTGAGGAAGTTTTATCACCATCTCCTCGTTAATACGAAAGAGGGGCAGGATGCTCTCGAATATTTACTTAAACGAGGGTTTACTGAAGAGACGATAGAAAAGTTCCAAATTGGCTACTCCTTGGATTCATGGGACTTCGTGTCCAAGTTTCTTTTAAAACGCGGGTTTCCAGCGGAATACATGGAGCAGGCAGGGCTTATTATTTTCAGGGAAAAAGACGAGTCATATTTTGACCGTTTCAGAAATAGAGTCATGTTTCCAATTATGGATCATCAAGGAAATACGATTGCGTTTTCAGGAAGAGCAATGGGGGACGATGAGCCCAAATATTTGAATAGTCCTGAAACGCCAATCTTTAATAAAAGTAAAACTTTATATAATTTCCATCATGCAAGACCCCACATACGAAAGAAAGAACAAGCAGTCATTTTTGAAGGCTTTGCCGATTGCATTTCAGCAGTTGGCGCAGGTGTGGAGAATGCGGTCGCTACAATGGGCACTGCCCTGACGGACCAGCATATTCAGCTTTTAAAAAGAAATACTGACCAGATACTTATTTGCTACGATTCGGACTCAGCGGGATTGAACGCTGCCAATCGTGCAGTCAATATGCTACAGGACCATGAGTTTTCCGTGAAAGTCGCTCTCATGCCTGATAACCTGGACCCCGATGACTACATAAAGGAATTCGGTGAAAAAAGCTTTGTTTCTGAAGTAATAGGGGCCAGTTTAACCTACATGGCATTCAAAATGCATTATTTGCGCCGAGGGAAAAATGTAAATAATGAAGGAGATCGAATTCAATATATCGAAGAAGTCCTTAAAGAAATTTCGCGATTGCCCAATGCAGTGGAGAGGGATCATTATCTCCGGCAGCTATCCTCTGAATTTTCCCTTTCATTGGATGCGCTGGAACAGCAGCAGCGTCAGGTGTTCTTTACGGAACGCAAGAAGGGGACATTGCCGCAGCCAGCAGTCCAAAAGAAAATGGCCCTGCAATATGAGCATAAGTTAAAACCTGCTCACCATAATGCTGAAACGAAGTTGATTGCCCATATGCTGAAAAGCAGGGATATGACTTTCAAAATTCAGCAGTTGCTTGGGCAAACGGTCTTTCATGTAGATGAACATCAGGCAATCATCACCTATTTATATGCGTTCTATGAAGATGGACACGAACCGGATACAAGCTTTTTCCTTACTTATTTACCGGATCCAAACTTGAGAAGGATCGTTTCGGAAATAGAAATGATGTCAGTGAATGAGGAAGTTACCGATAAAGAACTGACCGATTGTATAAATCAAGTGTTGAAATATGAAAAGTTGTTAAAGATAAAAGAAAAACAAGTTGAAGAAAAAGATGCAGTTAGACGAAGTGATTATGTCACTGCTGCACAAATTGCCATGGAAATCATTAAATTGCGTAAAATGTTGTAGTCGTTTAGGTGTAAGTCCTGGAAGGAGGGGAACTAATGGCTGAAAAACCAGCACGTTCCAAACAAGTTGATAATGAATTTAGCCTTGAACAGGTGAAAGAAAAACTACTAGAGCTAGGTAAAAAACGAGGCTCTTTGACTTTAGAAAAAATCGCTGAAATGATTGGCGGTTTTGAGTTGGATTCCGATCAAATGGATGAGTTCTATGAGGTGTTAGCAGAAAACGGCGTCGAAATACTCACTGATGGTGAGGAAGACGAAGATGAAGATGATCCAGATGAGAAGAAACTTGCAAAAGAAGAAGAGTTTGACTTAAATGATTTAAGTGTTCCTCCTGGCGTGAAAATTAATGACCCAGTACGCATGTATTTAAAGGAAATTGGCCGGGTCGACCTTTTATCTGCAGAAGAGGAAATCTCTTTGGCGACGAGAATTGAAGATGGAGATGAAGAAGCGAAACGCCGTTTGGCAGAAGCTAACCTACGTCTTGTTGTCAGTATCGCCAAGCGTTATGTCGGACGCGGAATGCTTTTCCTTGATTTGATTCAGGAAGGTAATATGGGACTTATCAAAGCTGTGGAAAAATTTGATTACCGCAAGGGATTCAAATTCAGTACGTATGCAACATGGTGGATTCGCCAAGCGATAACCCGTGCCATTGCCGACCAAGCAAGAACGATCCGGATACCGGTGCATATGGTGGAAACCATCAATAAATTGATTCGTGTCCAAAGACAGCTTCTTCAGGATTTAGGACGTGAACCTTCACCGGAAGAAATTGCGGAGGATATGGACCTGACTCCCGAAAAAGTTCGTGAAATCTTGAAAATAGCTCAGGAGCCTGTTTCATTGGAAACGCCAATAGGTGAAGAAGACGATTCACATTTAGGTGATTTCATTGAAGATCAGGATGCGACTTCCCCATCGGAGCATGCAGCATATGAACTATTGAAAGAACAGCTTGAAGACGTATTGGATACTCTTACTGACCGTGAAGAGAACGTCTTGAGACTCCGCTTTGGACTTGATGATGGCCGTACCCGTACTCTTGAAGAGGTAGGTAAAGTGTTTGGGGTCACCCGCGAGCGTATCCGTCAAATCGAAGCGAAGGCGCTGCGTAAACTGAGACATCCAAGCAGAAGCAAACGATTGAAAGATTTCCTTGAATAGAATATATGCCCTTAACAGAGCCCTCTTTGAATGCCCAGCGTTCGGGAGCGGCTCTTTTTTTTAATTTCGATGTAAAAATATCCCAATCAGAACAATGGTTATCTGTTTTCCATATAAAGGAAAAAGATTTAAAAGCTTAGCCGTTAAAAAGAAGATCATCATGAGGATGTGAGATTCATGGATGAAATGAGAAAGAAAATCATCATTCAAGAAATAAACTCCTGGAAGGAAAGTCGTATGCTTCCGGAGCAATATTGTAATTACCTGCTTGCATTATACGGTCAAGGCGAAATTCCGCCATCAAAATCGAATGAAACCGTGAGCAAAAAAAACGACATCTTTTTCGGGGTGTTGATTGGAACTTTTTTTGCATTTATTGTATTTTTGAATTATTTTACTGAAATAACCATAAGAATGCAAATGCTTATGACAACAATTTCAATACTTGTCTTTGGGCTGGCAGTCCGCCGCTTAAAAGGCAGGAAAGTCATTTTTCAGATGGCGTTGATGGGGATGGCACTATCATTGCTTTTATTAACTGTCAGTTTGGCGGAATTCATGGCACCCGGCAAAGCGGGTATCCTTTATATTTTCTTATTCATTAATTGCGGACTCTGGATTTTATTGGGCTATAAGCTGAAGCTGCTCCATTTTTCCATAGCGGGAAGCCTTGGGGCACTGGTCACTCTTTACTTTTTAATAATATAATTCAAGGACACTCCAGCGGTTTTAAATAATGATTTTTGGGTATTATGAAACATATGTAAGAAAAAGTAAAATTGTTTGGAAATATACATAAGTTTTTGACAATTTTAAGAAATTATATAATATCTTCTATTTTTGGGCTTTTACTTGAAACTCTTTTCAAGTAAAATAATATATAGCTGTTTGTATATAATATTAAATATGGTAAGTTTAGGTTCTACATAGGGGAGGAAATACTATGAAGCGCAATCCAGTAATGCCTTTTATTATTATCATGGTTTTTGGTATTGGACTTATGTTTTTACTTTCGTTTAAAGGTTTGGGTGATGCCAAAGATCTTGCCAAGGAAAAAGAGGGCGGCGGAAAGACAGAAGAAACAGAAAGTGCCTCAGCATCACCTGAGGACATTTATAAGCAAAACTGTATCTCTTGTCATGGTGATGCCTATCAAGGCGGTGTCGGGCCTGCTCTAAAAGGAGTTGGC
This sequence comes from Peribacillus sp. AS_2, assembly GCF_026891895.1. NCBI lineage: Bacteria > Bacillati > Bacillota > Bacilli > Caryophanales > Bacillaceae > Peribacillus > Peribacillus sp. AS_2. The sequence goes on along the minus strand of NZ_JAPTGA010000007.1, from coordinate 134,537 downwards.
GATCGTCTGTCGGTGGACGAGGTTAAAAACGTGATCACTAATGGACGAGGTGCAATGCCATCAGGTTTAGTCGAAGAACAGAACATTGACGCCATGGCCAAATATATTCATGGACTGAAATAAGTCATGAAACTGACTCAAGAAATCGTTGGAAAGCGAACTTTTTGAGTCAGTTTTTCATTTTTCGGAGAAGGAAGATTCCAGATAGCAGTTTTTCTTTTGCCCATGTATAGAAAGAATCCTATTCCTCCTTTCTGTAATTTTTCGATTGAACTTGGTATAATCGAATGGGAAAGTAATTATAGCAAGACATTATTTGAATTAAGAGAGTTGATAAATATGAATCATGAAAAACTATCGATGAGATTAGAACGTGTTGCCATACATATACCAAAAGGAAGCATCCTGGCAGACATAGGATCAGACCATGCTTACTTGCCGTGCTATGCGGTGACTAACGGCTTGTGTGCCAGCGCCATAGCAGGTGAGGTTGTAGAAGGACCCTATCAGTCAGCACGCAAGCAAGTGGCAATGACGGGTCTTGGAGACAAGATAGAGGTCCGTAAAGGAGATGGGCTTGAAGTATTGAATCCCGATGAAGCGACATGCATTACGATTGCAGGCATGGGAGGGACTTTAATATCAAGTATATTGGAAAGCGGAAAAGCGAAACTCGGCAAGGCAGAAAGGCTAATCCTTCAGCCTAATGTCGGTGCAGCGAATGTTCGCAGCTGGCTAATTGAAAACGGCTGGGAGCTTTGTGGAGAGGAGATCCTTGAGGAAGATGGGAAGATCTATGAGATCTTAATTGCCAAAAAAGGAGACCCGCTCCGCCCTTATGGTGTAAACAAGCAAACGGGCCTCACTTTCGGTCCATTCTTAAGAGAGCAATTCAGTGATATTTTCATAAAAAAATGGCAGCTTGAGAAAAAACATTTGGAGAGAATCATTGAACAATTGGATGAAAGCGGAAGAAGCGGACTGGAAACGAAGCGCAATGAATTGAAATCTCAAATTTCGGTAATCGAGGAGGTGCTTAAAGGTTGAAGACAGTGAATGGTCACAAAATCATTGAGATGTTTGAACAATTCTCCCCAAAGCATTATGCAATGGAGGGAGATCCAATCGGGCTGCATGTCGGGCAGCTAAATAAGCCGGTTACTAAAGTGCTGATTGCCCTTGATGTGCTGGAAGAGGTTGTAGACGAAGCGATCGAACATGGCGTGGAATTGATCATTGCCCACCATCCGTTAATTTACCGACCATTGAAAAGGATCGATACAAACACAGCTGGAGGCCGCATCATCGAAAAGCTGATCAAACATGATATCGCTGTTTACGCTGCACATACCAATTTGGATGTTGCTAAGGGCGGAGTGAATGATTTACTTGCCGAAGCGCTTCAATTGCAGGACACAGAGGTATTGATTCCAACCTATGAGACAGCTCTTAAGAAATTGGTCGTATATGTTCCAAAGACCGACGAACAAAAGGTGAGGGAAGCCCTGGGCAAGGCGGGGGCCGGAGCGATCGGGAACTACAGCAATTGTTCGTTTTCGGGGGAAGGTACCGGACGCTTCTTGCCAGGTGAAGGCAGTGAACCGGTTATCGGCTCTGAAGGAAGGCTTGAAGAAGTAGCTGAAATGCGGATTGAAACGATATTCCCGGAAAATATCGAGAAGAAAGTACTAGCTAAGATGATTAAAGCCCATCCATATGAAGAGGTTGCTTACGATATATATAAACTGGAGAATAAAGGGGAGTCACTTGGCTTAGGAAAGATTGGTGTACTTGCCGAAGAAATGACGCTTGAACAATTTTCCGAACATGTGAAGCGGACACTCGATGTTGAAAAGGTGCGTGTCGTGGGAGATTTGCAAAGTCCGATAAAAAAAGTGGCCGTTTTGGGCGGAGACGGCAATAAATACTTTACGACAGCAAAATTCAAGGGTGCCGATGTTTACGTTACAGGTGATATGTATTACCATACAGCCCATGACGCGATGATGATTGGACTGAATATCGTCGATCCCGGCCACAATGTTGAAAAGGTTATGAAAAAAGGGGTGGCACGATTCCTTGAAAAAACGTGCCGCGAAAAGAACTTCGATGTGGAATTCATTCCATCCAGGCTGAATACAGACCCATTCCGCTTCATTTGATAACACGAAAAAGGCAGCCTTAGTGGCTGCCTTTGTATTTGTGCAATCATTTCTTCACTTTAATTTTAGGTAAAATTTTATGCAATGGCGTTTTCTTTTCGGTATTCCAAGTGGATTCATCATTTGCTTCATATTGTTCTAGAAATGCGATAACTTCCTTCGTGATCGGAGTTGGTGTAGAAGCCCCCGAAGTGACGGCAACCGTTTCTGCATCTTTTAGCCATTCAAGGTTCAGCTCGGAAATGTCAGCGATTCGATAAGCTCTCGTCCCGGCAATCTCTTGGGACACTTGTGCAAGACGGTTTGAATTATTACTCTTAGGATCTCCGACAACGATTAAAACATCAGCTTCGCCAGCTTGCTCGGCAACGGCTTCTTGGCGAACCTGTGTCGCTAAGCAAATTTCCTTATGGACTTCGGCATGTGGGAACTTTTCCTTGACCTTATCCATGATATCCAAAACATCCCATTGGCTCATCGTTGTTTGATTGGTGACGATGATCTTATCACTATTCAAAGTCAAGGCTTCCACATCTTCATCCTTTTGAACCAGGTGAACGACATCGGGAGCAACTCCGACAGCACCCTCAGGTTCCGGATGGCCTTTTTTGCCAATATAAATGATTTGATAGCCTTCCGCTTGTTTTTCCCGAATTAAGTCATGTGTTGCGGTAACATCGGGACATGTTGCATCAAGCGTCACAAGCCCTTTTTTCTCAGCGATCTTCCTGATCTCAGGCGAAACGCCGTGAGCAGTAAAGATGACGGTTCCGCTGTCCACCTGTTCGATGATATCGTTGCGGTTGCTGCCGTCCAACGTGATGATGCCTTCTTCTTCAAACGCATCCGTCACATGTTTGTTATGCACGATCATTCCTAAAATGTAAATGGGACGTGGCAAGGTTTTATCTAAAGCCGCATTTCGGGCGATGACCATGGCATCGACAACTCCATAACAATAGCCGCGCGGGGAAATTTTAATCACTTTCATCTATGTGTCCTCCTTCAAGGCAAGAAACTCTCACTTTTTATACCTTTCTATTATATAAGACCATAGATGATATTACAAAACATCATATTTACATAAAATCAGTTATTGGTAATTTTTTTTGTAGCCTTTAAATATAAAGCTTGGGACCTGAAGATCTCTTCCTTTTGGTTTCGGGACGAACTGGCGCAGTGGGGTTAGCTTCTATAGCTTTTTCTTTTTTCTTCGAAACCGTTTTTACTTCACTGTTTTCTTGTGCCCCAACCGCGGGCCCGCTTTCAACGGAAGCTCCGTCGTCCTTGGTCTCATCGGCTGATGATATGCTTCGGAAAACTTTCCACATGGAAGGCAGGTTTTTAATCACTGGACCGTATTGTTCCACCATAGGCGTGAATTGTTCCGCCGCTTGCAACACCTTTTGCGTGTTGGAAAGCATGTTATTAAGGGAATCGGGGTTTTTTAATGTTTCTAAGATACCGCCCCCGCTCCTTCTTGAAGAACTTTGGTTAGTGGAACCCGCTGGCGCAAACAAATTCGGAGAAGCTGCTTTTTGTTTCGACTTACCGAGTATTTTTGACAATAACCCTTCTTTCTTTGCTGGCGGCATTTCCTGCCGCTGCTGTTGGTTGAATGGGCCGCGGAAACCTTGAGGTCCCTGTGGTACCTGCGGTCTGTTTGGAATCATCGGACGCGGCATCTGCTGATAAGGATGGGGAATTTGCGGTGACTGCCTGAATGGAGCAGGGGGCTGCTGCCTCCTTAGGCCATTGGGTGGCGGAAAACCGGGTCCGGGTTGACGATTTCTATTTGGGAACATAGGTTTCACCTCCTAAGAATATTATATGCTGGTGTAATCTTCTATATAAATTATGCAACTCGACAAAAAAGGTTTGAGGAAAGAGTGACTGCGCAGTTGTGAAGTAACCGGAAAGAAGGTAAGATGGTAACGGTAGTCTTTTAGCTCCATGTCTGCGGGGGATACGCTATGACCAGGACAGGGGCTTTTCGTTTGCAAGAGTCCATTTTAAGAGAACTAACCTCAGCGCAATCGCTTTTGTGATTAGAATGAAGGTGGATGACCTGCCCATTATGGGACAATCCCTATTTTCTTCACGAGCAACCCAGGCGCTTGCGCTTTTTGAGTAATCCAGCTTCAGCGCCTAGCTCGATGTGAAAAAGAGGATTGCCCTCACAAGGCAAAAAGCGCCTTATGGGACAATCCCTATTTTCTTCACGAGCAACCCAGGCGCTTGCGCTTTTTGTGTAAAATTTATTATAATAACAGGACATGTCTTATGACTGACAGGATAAAGGGGTTTTTTGATGAAACAAAATCAATTTGAACGATTTAATTTGAAAAGCTACATTCTAGATGCGGTTCGTACTTTAGGGTTCGATAAGCCGACGGAAATTCAAGAGCGCGTGCTTCCGTCGCTTTTAAAGGGAAGTAGCTTAATTGGACAGTCGCAGACAGGTACAGGAAAGACACATTCCTATTTGCTGCCAATCATGAACAGGCTTGATGCTGGTAAAAATGAGGTTCAAGCGATTATTTCCGCACCAACCCGTGAGTTAGCGAACCAAATCTACAAAGAAGCTTTGAAAATTGCTGACCATTTCCCTGAGGATGAGCAGATTCAAGTCCGTTGTTTCATCGGTGGTACTGATAAACAGCGAATGATCGATAAATTGAAGACACAGCCGCAATTGGTAATTGGTACGCCGGGCCGAATCAAGGACTTGGTTGAAGCCCAGGCATTACAGGTGTATACAGCAAAAATGCTTGTAGTCGATGAAGCGGATCTTATGCTAGATATGGGATTCATAGAAGATGTCGATTTATTTGCATCACGTATGGCTGAAAAAATTCAAATGCTTGTCTTTTCGGCAACCATCCCAGAAAAATTGAAGCCGTTTTTGAATAAATATATGGAGAATCCAAAGTATGTTCAGGTGAATCCCAAGCAGGCGACCGCTTCGAAAATCGAACATGTTCTCGTACCGCTTCGCCACCGGAACAAAGAGCAGTTGCTTCATGACATCATCGTTCGTTATAATCCATATTTGGCGATCATTTTCACGAACACAAAGAAAATGGCGGACCATGTGGCTAATTCCTTGATCGAAAAAGGGTTGAATGTCGGCCGAATTCATGGGGATTTAACGCCTCGTGAGCGTAAAAAAATGATGAAGCAAATCAATGATTTGGAGTATCAATTCATCGTTGCGACTGATCTGGCTTCCCGTGGAATCGATATTGAAGGTGTAAGTCATATCATTAACTATGAATTGCCTTCAGATTTGGATTTTTATATCCATAGGACGGGAAGGACGGCTCGTGCAGGATATTCAGGCATTGCCACTACCATTTACGATACTCCCGATGAAGATGCATTGAACCGCCTTGAAAAAATGGGCATCGAATTCCGTGATGCCGATATTCAAAACGGTGATTGGGTTGATATCGACGAGCGTAATAAACGGAAAAACCGTAAAAAACAAAAATCTGATATCGATGTTAAGGCGAGCAGGCATATTAAGAAGCCAACTAAAGTCAAGCCAGGATACAAGAAGAAAATTCAACGAGATGTGGAAAACTTTAAAAAACGCGAACGTCGTATACAGAGAAAGAAATAGGGGAGAAATCAGATGCTGAAGATTGGATCGCATGTTTCAATGAGCGGGAAAGGCATGCTTCTTGCTGCGAGTCAGGAAGCGGCTTCGTATGGCTCCAATACATTCATGATCTATACAGGGGCCCCTCAAAACACAAGACGTAAAAAAATCGAGGATTTAAATATCGAAGCCGGAAGATTGCATATGGAGGAAAATGGAATCAGTGATATCGTCGTCCATGCTCCGTATATCATTAATATAGGAAATACCACGAATCCAGCCACATACGAACTTGGAGTCAACTTCTTACGCAGCGAAATCGATCGGACCGAAGCGATTGGCGCAAGGCAGATCGTACTTCATCCAGGTGCGCATGTCGGTGCTGGAAGCGAACTGGGAATCAAGAGAATCATCGAAGGTTTGAATGAAGTGCTGACTGCCGACGATAAAGTTCAGATTGCCCTTGAAACGATGGCGGGTAAGGGTTCCGAATGTGGCAGGTCTTTCGAAGAGCTGGCGATGATCATTGATGGTGTGACCCATAATGAAAAATTATCGGTTTGCTTCGATACTTGCCATACTCACGATGCCGGATATAATATCATCGAGGATTTCGATGGAGTACTGAATGAATTTGATAAAGTGGTCGGTGTTGACCGAATCAAGGTACTTCACATAAACGATAGCAAAAACGAACGCGGCACGCGTAAGGACCGCCATGAAAACATTGGTTTCGGCCATATTGGTTTTAAGGCTTTGAATGATATTGTCCACCATCCGCAATTAAGCTCTGTTCCTAAAATCCTGGAAACACCTTATGTAGGGGAAGACAAAAAAGACAAAAAGGCCCCATATAAATTCGAAATTGATATGTTCAAGAATAAACAATTTGAAGAAGATTTATTGGAAAAGATCAGATTCCAATAATCACAAATAGAAAGGGACGATTCATCGATATGAAGATGAATCGTCCTTTCATTTTGCATTTGGATTAAGTATGCTCAAATAAAGACTGTCGTCAGCAGGCTTGGAATCTTTAAAAATTGGATGTAAGGTTGTTGAAGAGGGATTCTATTTCCCTGGCCGTGCTTGCTCCGGCAACTTTTGTAATTTGACCAAGTACGTTCTGTCTTTGACGTATATCAAAAATGTTAATATTTTTACCGGCTAGAAGTGCAGTAATATCCTGTGCTTGTTTTTGAGTGAGTGAAACCTTATGCTGTTTAGCAAGGGAAAGCAGTTCATCTGGGCGTATACTGTTGATTTTATGATTGACCATCATTTCAAATAATTTCAAACGATCTCCTCCTTTGTTAAAACATATGAAGGAAGTGGATGTATGTGAACATGAAACTTTGTTTGATTACGAAATTGGTTCAGATAACATTTTTTTGTGATTCTAAGCATATCGGCACTTGTTCGGAGGACCGGATTCTTTACATCTGGACTTCTTTGATTTATACTAACGATTGTTAATCGTAATGATTCTTAAAAAATAGGTGATCTCTTTGGATAATGTAGTAAACCCCATAGTTAAATTTGAAGATATATCTTACAAATATACAAAAGATCTGGTGCTGGAACATGTTTCGCTTGAAATTCCCAGAGGGGCATTCCTAGCTATCGTCGGGCCGAATGGATCCGGTAAATCAACGCTTTTGAAATTGCTGCTTGGTGTGTTCAAGCTCCAAAAGGGGAAAATTGAAATATTCGGTGAAGACATTCGGCGCTTTAAAGATTGGCAAAAGGTCGGGTTCGTTTCCCAAAAGGCGAATTCCTTCAACTCAGGATTCCCTGCCACTGTATTTGAGGTGGTTCAGAGCGGTTTGACCAAAAAAATAGGCTTATTTAAGTTCGCTGGCAAAGAGGATAAGCAAAAGGTGAAGAAGGCTCTGGAATCAGTGGACATGCTGGAATATCAAAACCGCAATATCGGGGAATTGTCCGGAGGCCAGCAGCAGAGGGTATTCATTGCCCGTTCACTGGTCAGCGAGCCGGAATTGATGATATTGGATGAGCCCACTGTTGGCGTTGATTCAAAAAACGTCCACCAATTTTATGAAATGCTTGAGATGTTGAATAAAAAATTAGGAATAACCCTGATTTTAGTAACCCATGATGTTGGTACTGTGACCGATAAAGTCACACATGTCGCCTGCTTGAATAAAAAGCTTCATTTTCATGGGGATGCCTGTGAATATAATGAGTTGGATGAAGGTGAACTCTCGTCCATTTATGGACATGGAGTCCAATTTTTAAATCATGATCATTAATATGTTTTGGAGGATAGCCCAATGATATCGGGGATATTGCAATTTGAATTTTTGCAGAACGCATTCTTGACCGGAATCATCATCGGAGCGATTGCGCCATTAGTGGGCGTTTTTGTCGTGGTAAGGCGGATGTCGATGATTTCCGATGCGCTCAGTCATGTAGCGCTTGCAGGTATAGCGTTCAGTTTATTGCTGCAGAAGAGCTTTCTATCTTTAGCAGGATTGAATCCACTTTATATTGGAATGGCGTTTTCTGTAGGTGGTTCATTATTCATCGAAAAATTAAGAGGGGTGTACAAGCATTATCAAGAGCTTGCAATCCCGATCATTATGTCCGGCGGCATGGGTCTTAGTGTCATCTTCATATCCATTGCTGATGGTTTCAATACGGATTTATATGGTTATTTATTCGGCAGTGTCAGTGCCGTCAGCCGGGCGGACTTGTACGTCATTTTGGCAGTGGGGCTAGTCGTAGCCTTGATGCTCACTTTATTGTATAAAGAATTATTTCTGTTATCATTTGATGAAGAGCATGCCAAAGCGTCTGGAATCCCTTATAAAGCGATTCATTTTATTTTTATCGTCATGGTCGCATTGGTTATTGCCGCTTCCATGAAAATCATTGGCATATTACTTGTTTCTTCGCTCATGACGCTCCCGGTAGCTGCCAGTCTCCGCTTTGCCAAGGGCTTTAAGCAGATGATTGGTTATTCGGTATTATTCGGTGAAGTTTCCGTCATAGGCGGATTATTCTTATCCTACAACCTTGACCTCGCTCCAGGCGGGACCATTGTAATAATAGCTGTACTAATTCTCATCTTGTCAATTTTGTTTGATAAGTGGAAAAATCGATAGATGGGGTGATGTATTTTGAACGTAACTACTGCCATGCAACTTTTAAAAGATAAAGGTTTTAAGCATACAGGAAAGAGGGAAGAAATGCTTCAGCTTTTCTCTTCCAGCGATAAATATTTAACGGCCAAAGATGTATTGGAGAATATGAAACAGGATTATCCAGGTTTAAGCTTCGATACGATTTACAGAAATCTTTCATTATTTGTCGAACTGGGCATCTTTGAAGCGACCGAGTTGGAAGGGGAAAAGCGTTTTCGTTTTACATGCGGTCATTCTTCCCACCATCACCACTTCATCTGTTTGAACTGTGGAAAAACGAAAGAAATTGAATTGTGCCCGATGCAGGAACTTCAGGAAAGCTTGAAGGACTACGATGTTTCGGGGCATAAATTTGAAATTTACGGACGCTGTCCTGCATGCAGCGTATCTTTGGAAGCATAAAAACCATTGACCTCAAGTCAATGGTTTTTTCTTGTCTCATTTTATAGTTGCCGGTTCCCCTGACATCCATTGATTCACCCAGGCAGAGGCTTCTTGCCAATTGTTGACCCGAATCACCCTTTCAGGCACGGGATCTTGGTTGTAAGGGGTATTAAATAAAATCACGGGTATTTTACACTCTTCAGAAATCGCCACTGCATTATCGTGCTTGTCCTCCAAAAAGAGATCGACTTCGAATTTTTTGGCTGCAGCAATCTTATCGTGTGAACCTACAAGCTCTATATGATCATATAGGACTTGATTACTCGTGAACCAATTCTTCGTTACATCCAATAAACGGGAGCTCCTGGCACTGATGAAATAAAGGTTGGCTTGTTCTGTCCATTTTTCCAATACATCTTTCGCACCTTCAGCCAATAATGATTCGGAATAGATGAGCGGCTCGGTCTCGATGAACCATTTAGTGAAATCCTCTTTTGGAACATTCACGAAAGGCAATAAGTCATATTCGGTTATGTCTTCATATGCTAAATTCAGTTGAAATGCTTTATTTAAAAAGGGAACCATGGAATCAGGTCTTGTGACAGTCCCGTCTATATCGATGCCAAAACGTTTTTTCATGATGAATCTCTCCTCATTTTCAATACTTGTAATAGTGTAACATATCCCATCATAGCTTTGGTAAAAACCCGTATTTATTTCCAAGACATGAAACCATTTTCACGATGGGTTCCTGCGATTTTTACATACACTATAAATGCTTCACAAACGAAAGTGAGGGATGCACGAATGGAAAAAGATCAATACTCCAGTATTGACGATGAAATGCAATTGACGAAAGAGGGCAGTGATCCATCCGTTGTGGATGATCAGCATCATGAGCGGTATTATAATGAAGATAAACCTGAAGATGACAGACGATATGAGAGCGGTGAGACCATAACCAATATGGATAACCGTTATCAGGAAGAAACGTCTGCCGAGATTTCAACACCGCCTCAGCGAATCAGGTCATATAAAAATGATGAGAACGCAGAGGAGAATGGTTTGGGGAATGTGGCATCAAGAGGAAAAGCGATTGGTGTCATAGCATTGATCATCTCCATTTTATCGTTATTCATGATGCCTTTCATTTTAGGGATTGTGGGTATCATTGTAGGTATAGTGGCAAGAAGCCGGGGATCGAACCTGGGTACTTGGGCCATCGGCATAGGTGTTGTCTCCATCATCGTTGGCATATTTATCGCCCCGTTCTTTTAGCATCGTTAAACCCTTTGATGTCATTTACATCAAAGGGTTTTTCAAATGATAAAAAACAAAAAATCCCGATAATGAAAATTCGGGATTCTTTGTTTTATTTATTTAGTAATGCTGCTGCAGCAGCTTCGGCTCTTTGTTTTTCATAGTACTCTTCAGCGATTTTGTCAATTTCCTTTTTCAGTTCCTCGACCATCGTCTCCTCAGGCACTTTACGTACGATTTGACCTTTTCTAAACAGCAAACCTTCACCGCGGGCGCCGGCTATGCCGATATCAGCCTCACGGGCTTCTCCAGGGCCGTTTACCGCACAACCAAGCACTGATACCTTGATTGGTGCTTTAACCGTCTGGATGTACTCTTCAACTTCATTGGCGATGGAAATCAAATCAATCTCGATTCGACCGCAAGTTGGGCAGGAAATTAAAGTGGCCATGTTGGAAGCAAGGCCGAATACTTTTAGGAGTTCCCTTGCCACCTTCACCTCTTCGACGGGATCGGCACTTAAGGAAACACGAATCGTGCTTCCGATACCCTGACTTAGGATGGCACCTAGTCCGGCGGCGCTTTTTACGGTTCCGGAGAACAGTGTACCTGATTCCGTGATCCCAAGATGTAAAGGATAATCGAATGCTTTTGAAGCTTTTTCATATGCCTCGATTGCTAAATTCACATCGGAAGCTTTCATAGAAACGATAATATCATGAAAATCCAGATCTTCTAGGATCTTGATATGGTGTAAAGCACTTTCCACCATTCCATCAGCAGTCGGGTAGCCATATTTCTCGAGGATTTTCTTCTCTAGAGAACCAGCATTGACGCCGATGCGGATTGGTATTCCTTTAGCCTTCGCAGCTTTCACGACTGCTTCAACCTTTTCACGGCGTCCGATATTACCAGGGTTTATCCTGATTTTATCCGCTCCGCCTTCGATTGCCTTCAGAGCAAGTTTGTAATCGAAATGAATATCGACTACAAGAGGGATGTTTATCCGTTTTTTTATCTCAGAGATTGCGTCAGCTGCCCTTTCATCCGGACAGGCGACGCGTACGATTTGACATCCCGCCTCTTCAAGACGAAGGATTTCTGCAACCGTTGCTTCAACATCATGTGTTTTTGTTGTTGTCATGCTTTGTACTATAACTTCATTATTGCCGCCAATCGTTAAGTTTCCGACTTTAATTGGCCGCGTTTTGGTGCGATGTATGATTTCACTCAAGTGGAATTCTCTCCTTTAGGAAAAAATCAGTTTTGATTTTTAATTTGTTTCTCTGAAATATTGTATCAATGTACTTACCGCTTGACAAGGAAATAGGACGCATAATCTTTTTTCAATAAGTGACATTTCCTATTTAAGGGAGTTTTTGGTGTTTGGAAATCCCCTTAATTGTGTTTGTGAAGGCACTAATCCCCATATGAAAGTTATTTATAAACGGGAATTTTATAAGTTTTGCCAATCTGCATATTCTCGGGCTTCAATCCCTCATTCAAACTTTGAAAGTCAGAGATGATCGTTTCGATTGGGTGATTGGATTTGCCTTTTTCCTTTTCAACGATGGAGAGTAAGGTATCCCCGGGTTGCATGGTGATTTCTTTATAAGCGGCAGATGGTGCGGATGCAGGCTGGCTGGCAGGCACGGCCGGTTCGCCTGTAGAGGCAGGTGGATGGGAAGCCGGCAGGGTACCCGTAGTCAAATCAAAATATATAATAAATAAAGTGAAACAGAATGAGATAAAAAGCAGTAGCCGTTTCAATTTTCCATCCTCCCAAGCTTGTCTTTAATTCATCTATACTTGGAGGGGGCAAAAAATATGCCTAAAAATGGGCGATTTTTCAAATGGAATGTGAGAGTGGCCATTCAAATTGTCTATTTCAGTTGAGTAACATCCTTAATATTTGAATGATTGCTGAGAAAGGAGCGAATTTCCTTTTGGGTCAGCCCACTCTTTTTTGCCTCCAATATGAGTAACAACCACTGTACATCAATATGACTCTCCTTCACGTCTATCCCCCTCTTAAATACTATTTCAATCATAAGTATAGTAATAACTGGGTGAGTATCTTGTCGAATTAAGTAGATATAAAAAATGATGACTGTAGTTATACGAAGAATGGCAAGGATTTCCCGGTTTTGCGCAAAAGCAAAAAGATCCGGACCGAGGTGGGTCCGGATCTTATTTAACCTCAATTTCCCATCTTATTGGCTGATGTTTCTTTAATGGATAAATATAACATCATCAAGGTCACAAACCAGCTAATGATGGAAGCGAATGGTACAACTGCTTGAAAAGCATCCATGATGGTGAAGAAAATGGTGGCAAGAGTTATGCTGTATGCACTAATTCTCCAAAGATGCCTGTAGGAAAGTGGACGGCCAAGAGCGTTTTTGAAAAAAAGACCAAAAGCAGCAATGATTGTCACTTTAATGAAGATTCCGCTAGCAGTAAACAGGTATAATATGAGTAGAAGCAATGGAATGATGATCGGCAGCACAGATTCAACTGAATCAAGCCAAGTGGATATTTCCTGATTATTTCCCTCCAGAACTGAATAAGGAGAGGATTGCACATTGCCTCCGGATACGAAAACCAGGTCAGACTTCAAAAGTGCGACAGCCTCATCAGCTTCTGCAGCTACCTTTTCCGGGGTCAAGGCTCCCGTGTCATCCACAAAAATTTGATATCCGTTTTTATTCAGGCTAAATGGCTCATCTTCTTCAGTCGTCAACGTGCCATTTTTGATTTCAAATGCCGGTAAGTCTTCGGATACTGTTTCGTGCATGGCATCTATCCCGTCAACTATCATTGTACCGAAATAAAAAGCTGAAGGGAGAAAGGCGATGAGACTTATAAAGAAAACGTATAAAATCGTTTTCCCGATACCTTGGTTTTGAAAGGAAGCGATATCTTTAGGGGAAAATATGCTAACCCACAGTTGTTTGAATATGTTCAATGTTTTCAGCACCTATCTATATAAGATTCCTAACCAATTTTAACTATATGGGAAAAATAAAACAACCTGTATTCAGCTTCATTGGTTTCAAACAACAGTAATGAGGTAATTATGGAGAGATAAATCAAATTAAGAAAGGGGCTTTTGAGATATGGACACACTATTTTGGATAATAATCACCCTCATGTTCATAATGGGATTTGTCGGTCTGGTTTTTCCAATCATCCCAAGTGTTTTGTTCATTTTTGGCGGAATATTGTTATATGGACTTTTTTATTCTTTTGAACCTTTTGGATGGTTTTTCTGGACGGTCCAAATTTTATTCGTCATCCTTTTATTCGCAGCCGATTATATTGCCAACATGGTCGGGGTCAAAAAGTATGGCGGCACGAAAGCGGGGATATGGGGCAGTACGATTGGGCTCCTGGTCGGGCCATTTGTGATTCCATTCGTCGGAATTCTGATAGGTCCATTCATCGGGGCATTCCTGGCAGAGATCCTGGTACATAAACAAGACCCTGTTACTGCTTCCAAAATCGGCCTAGGTTCCGTTGTAGGCTTTATAAGCAGCGTAATCACAAAAGGCATCATTCAGCTTCTGATGATAGGATATTTTATATTCGTGGTATTCTCATAGGAAAAATAATCGAAAAATGAAAAATTGAGGCATATGGTTTGAAACGGTTACAAAAATTTGATACTCTATTGCTAGCGAGCTTTAGGTATCTTTCGAGAACTGAAGCCCTCAAAAAAACAGCTTACATAGGGAGGAATTTTATTATGGCTTTTGAACTTCCACAATTACCGTATGCATATGATGCATTAGAACCACACATCGACAAAGAAACAATGAACATTCACCACACTAAACATCACAACACATATGTGACAAACCTGAACAATGCGCTTGAAGGCAACCAAGAACTTCTAAGCAAAAGCGTAGAAGAAATCGTCGCTAACCTTGACGCAGTACCTGAAGCTGTTCGTACAGCTGTACGCAACAATGGTGGCGGACACGCTAACCACACTTTATTCTGGGAAATCCTTTCACCTAACGGCGGCGGACAACCAACTGGTGAATTAGCGGATGCCATCACTTCAAAATTCGGAAGCTTTGACAGCTTTAAAGAAGAGTTCGCTAAAGCGGCTACTACTCGTTTCGGATCTGGCTGGGCTTGGCTTGCAGTCAACAATGGCGAGTTGGAAGTAACAAGTACACCTAACCAAGACAATCCATTATCAGAAGGTAAAACACCGCTACTTGGATTGGACGTTTGGGAGCATGCTTACTACTTAAACTACCAAAACCGCCGTCCTGAATACATCAATTCTTTCTGGAATGTTGTAAACTGGGATGAAGTTGCAAAACGTTACAGCGCTGCAAAATAATTTGTAATTAAAAAAGACGGGATTCCTTTTGTAAAAAGGAATCCCGTCTTTTTTTGGTTTCTTTTATCCGAACCGGAATATTAAAGAAAAACAAATAAAGGCAACTCGTATTACTTGTTTCGCCCAAAAGAAATGAAAGAAATTCACAAGTAAAAGCTCCGAATTTACGAGAACGCATAAATTCACGAGTAAAATCTCAAAACTCACGAGTAAAAGCCCAAAACTCACGAGTAAAAGCCCGAAATTCACGAGTAAAAGCCCAAAACTCACGAGTAAAAGCCCAAAATTCACGAGTAACACTCCAATTCCTGAGTAAAAGCTCAAAATTCACGAATAAAAGCATCGATTCACGAGTAAACACCCCAATTCATGAGTGAAAACTCGAAATACACGAGTAAAAGCCCGAAATACACGAGTAACACTCCAATTCCTGAGTAAAAGCTCAAAATTCACGAATAAAAGCATCGATTTACGAGTAAACACCCCAATTCATGAGTGAAAACTCGAAATACACGAGTAAAAGTCCGAATTCACGAGTGAACACCCCAAATTCATGAACATCCCCTTCGTCTCCCAGTCGAAGAGTTTTCTTTATACTGTTACTGTTCAAGTTCAGAAGGAAAACAGTATAAGGGCAACTACTTCTCTGTCATCGCCATCCTGGCTCGCCAATCGAAGAGTTTTCTTTATACTGTTCTTGATGTAAAGGGAAAAGCTTTTAAGGAAAACAGTATAAGGGCAACTACTTCTCTGTCGTCGCCATCCCGGCTCGCCAATCGAAGAGTTTACTTTACACTGTTCTTGATTTTATTTGAGAGAGCTTTTAAGGAAAACAGTATAAGTGCAACTACTTCTCTGTCATCGCCATCCAGTCTCGCCAATCGAAGAGTTTTCTTTAAACTGTTCTTGATTTTATTTGAGAGGGCTTTTAAGGAAAACAGTATAAGGGCAACTACTTCTCTGTCATCGCCATCCTGGCTCGCCAATCGAAGAGTTTTCTTTACCTTTTTTTACATAAATTCTTTTGTTTTTTCAAACACTAGAGTGGAATTTAAAGGAGAGTTAAAACAATGGGTATTTTAGAGAGATGGTTGGGTGAAGCGGGCGGGAAGAAAGATTTGCACCTCCTTTTGTTTATTGGCGGGCTGTACAGCCTAAGTATTGCTTTATCCAATACATTCGTTAATGTGTACTTGTGGAAACAATCCGGTCAAATTGTTGATATTGCCGTGTATAATCTAACCGTGGTGCTTTTTCAACCTCTTACTTTTGTCTTTGCCGGCAGGCTCGCGAAAAAGGTTGACCGAATCATTGTTTTGCGTCTGGGTGTTATCTTTTTGGCCCTGTTTTATTTATCGGTCCTATTGGTCGGCACACGGGCAACGGATTTCCTTTGGTTGCTTGGTGGGCTGTTAGGAATCGGTTATGGGTTTTATTGGCTTGCCTATAATGTCTTGACTTTTGAAATAACTGAACCGGAAACCAGGGATTTCTTCAATGGATTTTTAGGGATTTTATCATCCATTGGGGGAATGGTCGGCCCGATTCTTTCAGGGTTCATCATTTCGAGGCTTGAGAAATTCACGGGATATTCCATTGTATTCGGGCTGTCTTTGCTATTGTTTTCCATTGCGGTTTTTCTTAGCTTTTCGTTAAAAAGACGTCCGGCTCATGGCAGGTACTGCTTCTTTAGGATATTGCAGGAACGGAAAAATAATCGGAATTGGCTCTTGATCACTCGTGCTCACTTTTTTCAAGGGATACGAGAGGGCACATTCATGTTCATCATTTCGATTACCGTTTTCATTCAGACGGATAGTGAACTTGCCTTAGGGAGCTATGGTCTGTTAAATTCGGCCATATCATTCGTTGCGTATTTTTTTGCTTCACGATATATAAAACAGCCGATGCGCAAAAAGGCGATACTTATTGGAGGAATCCTGTTGTATGCAGGGGTCTTATTGATTGCATTTGATATCACATTCGGGAAGCTTCTCATTTATGGGGCAATTGTCGCTACCGCATATCCAATTCTTTTGGTCCCATATATATCTCTGACTTATGATATTATAGGCCGGGCTTGGAAAGCAGCGGAAATGAGGATTGAATATATCGTTGTCCGGGAATTGTTCGTTCATATTGGAAGGATTGTATCTATATCAGGATTCATACTTTCCGTCATGTTATTCGACCTAAAGCAATTACTGCCGATTTATCTGTTGATCGTCGGGGCAGGGCATACCGTGATATATTGGTTTGTACGGAAAATCGATATCATTGACCAAGATTGAAAAGAGGCCTTAGAGGCCTTTTTTCAATATACATGACTTACGGATTTAGGATATATGAGCCGTAAGTCACTTTTTATGTAAAGTTCGTTAGATGTTTAATATTTCTAGAACACTAAGGTAGAAAAAAATATAAATGTTCTATAGAATGGTATAGGACCTATTATGACTATGTAAAAAGGATGTGTGGCTTAGTGTGAATAAAAAGAAAAAGAAAAAGACGCATGTGCCTTTCAGATTGAATATTCTTTTCTTTTTAGTGTTTGTTTTGTTTTCCGCTTTAATTTTACGCTTGGGTGTTGTACAGATTGTTTATGGTGATGATTACCGGCGTGAGATTGAAAGAACAGAGGAAGTGACCGTGAATAATTCGGTGCCCCGTGGGAAAATGTATGACCGTAATTTAAAACTTATGGTCGATAACCAACCACTGGATGCAATTACATATACACGAAAGCAAGGTACGAAACAAACAGAAATGGTGGAAACGGCTGAGAAACTCGCGAAGTTGATCGAAAAGGAACCAAACAAAGTGACTGAGCGCGATAAAAAGGATTTTTGGATTTTGAAGAATCCGAAGCTGGCCGAGAAAAAGATTACCGATAAAGAACGGAAAAAAGTGGAAGAGGGCGAGATGGAAGAAAGTGATTTGTATAAGCTTCAGCTTGATCGGATTACTGATGAAGAAACAAAGCTTTCGGAAAATGATCTGGAAGTCCTTGCCATCTACAGGGAATTTGCAAGCGGATATGCCCTTACCCCGCAAATTGTGAAAAACAAGGAAGTAACAAAAGAAGAATTCGCCAAGGTGAGTGAAAACCTTGATTCGCTCCCAGGGGTCGATATATCTACAGATTGGGATCGTTTTTATACATATAATAAAACACTTAAATCTGTATTGGGTAAAGTCTCCTCATCTGAAGAAGGGTTGCCTAGTGAAAGCCTGAACTACTACCTCGCGCGTGATTACAGCCGGAATGACCGTGTAGGTAAGAGTTATATCGAGGCGCAATATGAAGATATCCTCCAAGGGCAGAAAGCGAAAGTAAGGAATGTGACCGATAAATCAGGAAATGTCGTCGATTCCGAAGTGATTACCGAAGGTTCACGGGGAAAAGATCTTATATTGACAGTTGATATGGATTTACAGCTTGCAACAGAGGAAATCATTGAAAAGCAATTGATTGCCAAGAAAAAAATGGGTAACACCAAATTCTTGGACAGGGCCTTTGTCGTCATGATGGATCCCGATACAGGGGAAGTATTGACGATGGCTGGCAAGAAATATGAGAAAGATCCAAAAACAGGGAAATCCTCGATTGAGGACTTCGCATTAGGAAATATCACGACTTCCTATACGATGGGTTCTGCGGTTAAAGGTGCTACCGTTTTAACCGGTTATCAGCAGGGTGCGATCCAGCCGGGTACGTACTTTTATGATACGAAGCTGAAAATCAAAGGTACACCAGCAAAAGGTTCATATAGTAACTTCGGAAACATTAATGATTTGACAGCATTGAAAGTATCTTCGAACGTGTATATGTTCAGGACTGCCATTAATATTGCAGGTGCGCATTATGTGCCGAATGAGCCATTGAATATTAGTTCTAGCGCCTTTTCGACCATGCGGAATTCATTTGCCCAGTTTGGCTTGGGAGTCCGTACAGGGATTGATCTCCCGAATGAAATGAGCGGGTTCAAAGGTTCCGAAACATCTCCAGGTAAGCTGCTTGACCTTGCTATCGGGCAGTATGATACGTACACACCAATGCAGCTCGCGCAATATGTTTCTGCCATTGCGAATGGCGGTAACCGCATGAAGCCGCATATGGTTAAGGAAATCCGTGATCCTGTTGATAATAATGAGCAATTGGGACCTGTTGCCGAAGACGTTTCACCGACTGTCCTTAATCGTCTTGATATGAAGGAAGAGTGGATTGAACGTGTTCAGAGCGGTTTCGATAAAGTTGCGATGGAACAAGGCGGAACGGCTTATAAGTATTTTGGGAATAAACCGTATACAGTGGCAGCTAAAACCGGGACGGCGGAAGCATTCTATGACGGCCCGAACCGGTTGGATTATAGCGAGCCCCAAGAAACGATGAACATCACGCTTGTTGGCTATGCCCCAGCCAAAAATCCGGAGGTCGCTTTTGCGGTCGTTGTGCCTTGGGCATACCAAGGGCATTCAGGCCACAGCATGAGTAAAGAGATAGGTGAAGAAATTATGGATACTTATTTCGAACTGAAAAAAGAACGGGCTAAGAAGGATAAGGAAAATACCGAAACCTCGACCGATTTGAAGGTGGAGAATGGTAAAGACGTTCAAAAGGACCAGGCTGAAGTTAGGAAAAGCCAGGAAAATGAATAATAAAAGGTTAAAAACACGTTTTTGGGTAAAACCGGAAACGTGTTTTTTTTGCATTTTAAGAAAGGGATCAGCACTGTTCTTACATCTTTACAATAAGTACACAATTATTTACTGAATATTTACAAATGCTTTAAACGGAATTTACAGTCTGAAAGTATGATGTGGGAGTAGGACAAAATATTCATATAAAATTCTTAGGGGGATTTACAAATGAGACGTTTCAAATTTATGGCTATGACCGCAGTAATGGGTGGAGTAATCGCAGTGGCAGCTGGATGTGGATCTAATGATACTTCAAACAGCGGTAAAGGAAATGAAGCGGCTTCAGATCAACTCAAGGGAGAAGTTATTACGGATGGTTCTTCAACGGTCTTTCCGATCATGGAGGCAGTTGCGGAAGAATATATGGCTACACAGCCTGAGGTGAAGGTTTCAGTAGGATCGTCAGGAACAGGTGGGGGATTCAAGAAATTCATCGCTGGTGATACGGACCTAGCCAATGCATCCCGCCCGGTGAAAGAAGAAGAAAGTGCCTTACTTGATGAAAAGGGTGTTAAATATACAGAATTGAAACTGGCCTTTGACGGTATTTCAATCGTTGCCAATAAAGATAATGATTTCATCGATTCACTAACAGTTGAAGAACTTCAAAAACTGTGGATTGATAATGGAAAGGTGAAGAAATGGTCTGATATACGTCCTGAATGGCCGAACGAAGAAATTAAATTCTACTCTCCGGGAACAGATTCTGGAACATATGATTATTTCAATGAAGTGATCCTTGAAGAAAAACCAATGGTGGAAAATGCTACGCTTTCAGAAGACGATAACGTTCTTGTACAAGGTGTAGAAGGCGATAAAAATGCGATTGGATTCTTCGGTTATGCCTACTACTCTGAAAATAAAGATAAGTTAAAGATCATTTCCATCGACAACGGCAAAGGCGCTGTAGAGCCAACGCATGAAACGATTAAAAGTGGGGAGTATGCACCATTGTCACGTCCACTTTACACATATGTAGCTAATAAGTCGGTAGCTGAAAAAGAACAAGTTGCAGATTATACTCAATTCGTCATTGAAAATGCAGGAGAGCTTGCAGAAGAAGTGGGTTATATCAGCCTGCCGGAAGAAGAGTACCAGAAAGATCTTGATAAATTAAAAGAATTGGAAAAATAAACGATATTACAGGCTATTGAAATCCCGCCTTGACTCGATTGAGGCGGGGGTAACAGCTTGTAAATCCAAATATTGCGTGTCTGAAATGGAGGATGCAAGTTGGAACTTAGAAAAACAGAAACCTATTCTGTACAGCAAATGATTCTGGAAAAGAAAAGTAAGAAAAAAATCAATTTGGAAAAAGTCATGCCTAAACTTTTGTTCCTTACGGCGGCAATTTCCGTTTTTACTACAATCGGGATCATCCTGACCCTTATATTTGAAACATTCATCTTTTTTGACAGAGTATCCATCGTCGAATTTTTTACGGAAGCTAAATGGCTGCCATTTGCATCTGCACCTTCCTATGGGATTATGCCCCTTATTGTTGGAACGTTGAAGATAACAGTCATAGCAGCGGTGGTTGCAGTTCCAGTAGGACTTGCAACAGCCATTTTCTTGAGTGAATATGCATCAGAGAAAACACGGAGAATCATCAAGCCGATTTTAGAAGTTTTAGCTGGGATTCCTACTATCGTTTATGGCTTTTTTGCCTTAACTTTTGTAACACCGGTTTTGCGTGATTTATTTCCTTCCCTTGACATGTTCAATGCCCTGAGTCCTGGAATCGTCGTAGGTATCATGATCATGCCGATGATAGCTTCTTTGTCGGAAGATGCCCTGGTATCAGTGCCGAAGTCGATTCGCGAAGGTGCGTATGCTTTAGGAGCAACAAAACTTGAAACGACAATTAAAGTGGTATTGCCAGCAGCCATTTCTGGAATTGTGGCATCCATCGTCCTTGCTTTATCCAGAGCGATCGGGGAAACCATGATTGTGAGTGTTGCCGGTGGCTCGACCCCAAATATGAGCATGGATGTCACTTCATCGATTCAAACGATGACCGCTTATATCGTTCAGGTCAGTTCGGGGGATGCTGGGTATGGGACAACGATTTACTACAGCATATATGCGGTTGGAATGACACTGTTCGTCTTTACGCTTGTCATGAATTTACTGGCGCAGTTCATCTCTCGCAAGTTCAGGGAGGAATATTAAGTCATGAAACTGATAAACAAAAGTCATGTTGCAAAAAAAATGCCTGCTAGGCTTGCAGTTAACACGATTTGTAAAGGATTATTCTTCTTGGCAACATTGGTTGGCCTCCTCGTATTGGCCATCTTATTTTATCGGATATTCACTCAAGGAATTGGTAGTCTGAATGGGGATTTCCTTCAGAATTTCGCTTCCAGGAAACCTGAAGAAGCTGGTATAAAGGCAGCGCTGATTGGTTCAATATGGTTGATGGTAGTGGTGGCCCCAGTTTCCCTGCTGCTCGGTGTTGGAACGGCCATTTATTTAGAGGAATATGCGAGGAAGAATTGGATCACCACTTTTATCAAAGTGAATATTTCCAATCTGGCAGGTGTCCCGTCAATAGTATTTGGACTATTGGGCTTAACGGTTTTCGTTCGTGCTCTTGCCTTGGACCGGTCCATATTGGCAGCGGGACTGACCATGAGCCTACTCGTTCTCCCGGTCATCATAGTCGCTGCACAGGAGGCCATACGTGCCGTACCTCGTGATTTAAGGGAAGCTTCGTTTGGAATGGGTGCAACAAAGTGGCAAACCATTTTGAAAGTGGTCCTGCCTGCTGCGATACCTGGCATTTTAACTGGAGGAATACTTGCTTTGTCACGGGCAATCGGTGAAACGGCGCCATTGGTGGTGGTTGGCATTCCAATGTTCATCGCCTTCTTACCTCAAACGGTCATGGATACATTTACAGTGCTGCCAATGCAAATCTATAATTGGACATCTCGTCCGCAGGAGGAATTCCAGCAGGTTGCTGCCGCGGGAATCATCGTTTTACTCATCCTGTTAATAATCATGAATTCAATAGCCGTTATAATTCGAAATAAATTCCAGAAAAGATACTGATAGGAGGAAGGAAGCATGAATATGACCTTAACGAGAGAAAAAGTGTCACCGGCTATCGAAATCGATAATGTCGGATCAGCTGCCTTGTCGGAAAAGGTGTATGAAACATCCAATCTTAATTTATGGTATGGAGAAAACCATGCTTTGAAAAATATTAATCTGGATATGCACCAAAATGAAGTGACGGCCATCATAGGGCCTTCAGGATGTGGGAAATCCACCTACATTAAAACATTGAACCGAATGATAGAACTAGTCCCGGATGTGAAAACGACAGGACAGATTAAATATAGGAACAGGAATATCCTTGATCAGTCCTATAAGGTGGAAGATTTAAGGACACAGGTGGGGATGGTCTTCCAAAAGCCTAATCCCTTTCCTAAATCCATATATGAAAATGTTGTATATGGACCAAAGATCCATGGAATTAAAAATAAAAAAATTCTTGATGAGATTGTCGAAAAGAGTTTAAAAGGGGCAGCGATTTGGGATGAAGTGAAAGACCGTCTGCATGAAAATGCATATGGACTTTCAGGTGGACAGCAACAGCGTCTTTGTATTGCCAGATGTTTGGCAATCGAACCAGATGTCATTCTAATGGATGAACCTACTTCTGCCCTTGATCCGATATCCACGTTGAAAATAGAAGAATTGGTCCAGGAACTGAAAAAGGATTTCAGCATCATCATCGTTACCCATAACATGCAGCAGGCAGCACGTATCTCTGATAGAACAGCCTTCTTCTTAAATGGGGAAGTCATCGAATATTCTGATACAAATACCATCTTCTCTAATCCGAATGATAAAAGAACAGAAGATTACATTACCGGACGTTTCGGTTAAGAGAAAAGGAGATGCGATAATGATCGTTCGTGAAAATTTCGAGCTTCAATTGAAAGAGCTGCAAGAGAAAATCGTGAAGTTGGCTAATTTAGCTTCTGGAGCCATATCAAAATCATATGCCGCACTGGAAAGCAATAATGTAGATGAGGCTCTTGAAGTTATTGATGATGATACAATAGCTGATTTACTTGAAGAGGAAATAAATGACTTTGCGATTTTACTGATTGCTAAGCAACAGCCGGTTGCGATTGATTTAAGGCGTATCATTGCTGCCATAAAAATCGCCTCGGATATTGAAAGGATGGCAGACTTTGGTGTGAATATCGCCAAATCGGCGATCCGAATCGGTGACCAGCCATTTATTCTGCCTTTAACACCATTAAAGCAGATGCATGATATTACATTAAAGATGATTCGACTTTCAATAGAAGCATTTGAGAAGGAAGATGTTGTTCTTTCAAGAGAAATCATCGAAATGGATGATGAGGTTGATCGCTTTTATGGAGAAATGATTCGAAGTCTCCTACGCCTTTCAGATGAAAAAAACCTTCAGCAGGTTACGCAGCTTTCCCTAATTGCTCGATATTTGGAAAGGACAGCGGACCATACAACGAATATCGCAGAGAATATTTACTTCCTTGTAAGAGGGAGATATATCAGCAGGAATGAATGAACCTATCCTAATTGAAAAAAGAGAGGCTTTTTCTCGGACATCGTCCATTTAAAAGTCTCTCTTATTCATTAATGTGTCAATGTATTGGCCATTTGTCTATATGTCATATTATTCGTAACAACAAACTCGCCGATTTGTATTTTTTTCGAGAAATCCCGGTCATTCATGTAAGCTTCAAATTCAGCAGCATCATCGATGATTTTTTCCTTGGAAAGGAGATCGGCAATCTCGGCTGTGGTCATATTCGTTTTCACTTTAATTGTATAGGTTGAAGCTTCCTTCTCCATTAAAACCTTATCCGGATCCTTCGGTTGGACGGTCTTTTTAGCTTCCACGGTAGGAAGTGTAACGACGAATCCCTTCTTTACGAGCAATTCCTTAGCTTCCTCCGCAGTGGGAGTGGTGCCTTCGAACTTATCGGTGCCATAATAAAAGGCAGCAAAGATTGTTGTTGTAAAAATGATGCCGGCGGAAAGACCTTGCAGTCTTGCTTTATTCATGTTCATTCACCCCGCAATCTTTGCTGCTCAATCACTGAAATGGTTTGTTCCTTCGTTAACGAGGATTGTCTAGCGATCTGGTCCAAAGTGAGACCTTGACTATATAAAGATAGAACCTGGCTTTTTAGAATCTTATGTATGGGTTCGATATCATTGGAAGTGACAGTTGATTGATCCTTTACAGAGGGAACAGGTTCGTCCTGGATAACGAATTCCTCTTCAAGAATCTTCACCTTCTTCTTTAATTGGTAGATATCCTGCAAATACGTTAGTGTCATCTGTTCCAAATCTTCTTCTAATTTGGCAACTTTATCTTTACCGAAGGCTCTTTTCGTAAAGATTGTTGTTTTTAAAACGAAACTATTTAAGGTTGAATGGAGCGGAAGTGCGAGACTCCTGCGGGACAGGTGAGACCCCACAGGCGTTTACGCCGAGGAGGCTCACCGCCCGCACCAAGGAAAGCGAGCATCTGGAGGGGAAATCAACCACACTGCACTACCTGGTAAAAAGTAACAAAGTATGTGAAAACAGCCTTACCGAAAAAGGAAATGATGAGAAGGACGATAAGTGTTTCCATGTTTTCACCTTAGAAGATAATTTTCGACAATATACTTATAGTTTACGCATATTCGAAAAAAATTGGGGATTTTCATATTTTTATATTTTCGGAAGTAGGCAGTAAACTTCATTTATTGTCTGTTTTTTTTCAAATATTGTCGAAAAGCGATGTGACCGTCGTTGATGGAAAAAAATTAGGCATGAAAATGGGAAAAAAACCTTTGAAAGATAACGTACATAAAATTCGACAAAATGTGTTTATTGTCCATCAGCCAATTCAGTGCTAACATAAAGATAGAATAAATCGAAAAAACAAAATATTTTGAATTATTAAAAATCAATGATCCTATAAGAAAATGGTGTGCAGAATTTAAAGTGGATAGTTTCACTGTCAGCGCCTAACGATAAGTAATATAAAGATAAAAGAAGGGGAAGGGATGATTATATGAATTCGCTATCCGCGTATATGCCACAAGATAACCAGGAATTATTTCGTAAGGGATTAAAGGCTGGATTATGGATGGATGAGAGTTTTGATTGGTATCCTGAGGAGGATATGATGAGCCATCCTAATGGAGAGATCCGGACACTTTCACAGACGTATACCCAAGGGCAGGTGACCTTTTCGAAGTTCACGATCAGGAATACCTCATTCGAGACCAAGCGGCCAAAAGTGTTTTTTCACTATGAAAACGCTTTCGAAAGGCAGGCGGTGGCTTTTTACAGCCCGAATGAACGGGCGATTTTACATGTAGCCCCTCAATCGATTGCTTTATTGGGGGGATTGGTGAAAGGGAAAAGCATCTCTCAATATTGCATCCAAGGTAAGGGAAGCCTTTATCAAGAAGGATGCTTCAAATCATTGAAAGAGGGTCTCCTGGCTTATTCACCCCTCGCCAAAGGGGAAGTTACCAGTGTGTTTACGCTAGAAACGGAAATCTTACCAAAAGAATGTGTGGAAGCTGTGGCTTGGGTCATTCATGCTGATACGAAAGAAGAAGCGAAAGTTATAAATAATCAACTCCTCCTGACGATGCAAAACGTAAACAATTAAGAATACGAAAAAGTAATGTTGGATTTCCCGAAAAACATACTAGCAATTCGCATTGAATAATGATATTATAGAAAAGTCCTATGTGAAAATGTCAATATGTTTGGAGGGAAATACACAATGCGCGTAAATATTACATTAGCTTGCACTGAATGTGGAGACCGTAACTATATTTCTAAAAAAAATAAACGTAACAATCCAGACCGTCTTGAGCTTAAAAAATACTGCTCAAGAGAAAAACGCAGCACGACTCACCGTGAAACAAAGTAAGCAACAGGATTTTTCCTGTTGTTTTTTTTATGCATTTTTTTAAGTCCCTCTTTTCTCTCTTTCCTTTAGTGAATATTTTCACCAGAATGCACGAATGATTCGGCGATTTCCGACACCGTATTTTCGTAAATGGACAAATATTATGAGATAATGATAGAAGTAGACTAAAGGAGTCGGAAGAGATGAGAGAAAACAAGAATAAGCTCCGTCAAGAAGTTAGGTCCCGTTTAATGCAGCTGACTAAAGAGGAACATGAAGAACTATCCACCAGAATCGCTGTAAACTTATTCGCTTTGGAAGAATGGAAAAATGCTGATACTATTGGCATCACCATCTCCATTCCGCCTGAAGTCCCAACGGTACGGATCATCGAACAAGCATGGAGCGAAGGAAAAGTAGTGGCTGTACCAAAATGTGATCCCGAAAAAAAGACAATGGAATTCAAAAAAATTTCGTCCTTCAATCAGCTCGAGTCTGTTTATTACGGATTGCTGGAACCAGTGGCTGAAACAGCCAAGGCCAGCAAAGAGGAATTGGACGCATTGATCGTACCCGGCCTTGCTTTTACCAAGGAAGGGTATCGCCTAGGCTTTGGAGGGGGTTATTATGACCGTTTCCTATCTAATTACCGAGGAGATACATTGGCCCTTACATACGAGCTCCAATTAATGGATGAACTCCCGATAGAGGTACATGATTTAGCGGTGGGCAAACTCATTACCCCATCCAAGGTTATACGTACGTACGCCCATTAAGAAGAAGTTCATTAATTATCACTTTTAGCTCATAAAAATCCTATCCTGTATCACACTATTGATAGGAGGGATTGTTATGCTTCGATTAATTATTCAAATCTTTTTGGTTGGTTTAGCTGTTTATGCAGGTTACAAAAACCGGTACCGCCTGATTAATGTTGCGCTGTCCAACGGCATACTGAGAAGATTTCTAGTGACTAAATCCTTGGATATGCCAATGTTCAGGGATAAAATGATGCAAAGCATGTTCACTCAGACCAAATGAGGATGCCGGCATCTTGAAAAGGGAACCTGACCGAGGGTTCCTTTTTTTATTTTTAGGAGCGGGAAAACAGTCTCCTTTTTACTTTTTACATGATTTCGTCTATAGTTTTAATTAAAGAACAGGAATTTTAGAAGCTTAAGTTTCATTGGAAAGTGGGGAAGGCATTGGGATTTAAAGAGGATTATTTTTTTTGGGAAACCATAAGGGAGTTGTCTGCCCATTACGATTATCGAATGATCACAGTCACGGAAAACCATCAGGAGATTTGGCTTGAGAGCGATAAGAATAAGGAGTTTCCAGTCATAAGACTCATCCGCCATGATTTGGATTGGGCTAATTGGCTGAAACGCGATATCGAGCGAACATTGCAGAATGGGGAAAGAATCAGAAGGAAATTATATAAAAAGCCCATAAACATATTAAGTATCTATGTTAGTAAATTCGCCCCGGTCGATGATCATGACTTTAGTTCACGGGTGGCCTCCTTTAAAAAGACGGATGTCAACACGTTCCTTCTAACTTGTGAGAACTTTCATGATTCGTTGCAAAACCTTGAACATGTTTTGAAAAAACCACTTTCAATTCAAGTTCTTGAGGAAAATGAAATAGATGAGGAAAAGGTTCTTGAAGTAAAGAAGAACGCCATCTCGGAGTCAGTCAAAAAGGCTAAGGCAGAACAGAAGGTATTTCAAAATGCCAATAAGCCATTCTTTACATATATATTCATGGCGGTACAAATAGCAGTGTTCATCTTGATGGAGTTTAATGGGGGCAGCACCAATTCCAAGACTTTGATTGAGTTTGGCGCTAAATTTTCCCCTTATATCATCCAAGGGGAATGGTGGCGGTTCTTTACACCGATGATCGTCCATATTGGGTTCATTCATTTACTGATGAATACATTTTCGCTGTATTTGATTGGTGCTGAAGTTGAAAGGATTTACGGTAATGCCAGGTTCCTTTTCATCTATATATTCGCTGGTTTCGCTGGAACTCTAGGCAGCTTCATCATGACCCCGAACCTTTCCGCAGGAGCGAGCGGAGCCATTTTTGGCTGTTTTGGGGCACTTTTGTACTTTGGCATCGTCTATCCGAAATTATTCATGCGCTCGATGGGCTCATCGGTGATCGTGTTGATCATCATTAACTTAATATATGGTTTCAGCGTTTCGGGAATTGACAATGCAGGGCATATCGGAGGTTTGATCGGTGGGTTCTTGGCTGCTGGAGTGGTCCATCTGCCAAAATCCAAGAATATCCTTCGGCAGCTGGCTTTTCTGATCGGGACGGTAATACTGACCTATTCCCTGCTGCAATTTGGTTTCAATCATCAGGAAAGTGCAGCTATCGATGATAATACCATGGCAATGATGGCCCAAAAGTATATTGATGATGATGAAGAGGATAAGGCGGAAGAGATGCTATTCAAATATGTGGATTCAAATCCTGATGCACCGCTATCGCTCTTTATGCTCGGAAATTTATCTTTTGATAAAAAGGACATTTACAAGGCAAAGGGTTATTATGAAAAAGCGATTGAAAGTAATCCGGAATTGCATGAAGCCCATTACAATCTTGCCTTGGTCTACATGAATCTCGAATCATTCGACCAAGCTAAAGAGCAAGCTGATAAGGCTATTGAGCTTGCCCCGGATAATAAGTCATACACTAAACTACTGGAAGAAATTGAAAAGCAACTATAACTCTTGACGCAGCATGATTGGAGTACCGTCTTTCAGGGTAAACAAGACAAGTATTTCCCTTTGATTCTTCGCCATAAGCAATAGGGGGATGGTGCTACCTTGTGAACTCACAGTGGAGCCATCCTCCTTTTTTACTCCCAACACATAATTTTTGTATAGTCCTTCCCATAGTTTTCCCACAATTTCTTCCCGTTTGAATTGGGGGAAGGCAGCAAGC
This sequence comes from Peribacillus sp. AS_2, assembly GCF_026891895.1. Lineage (NCBI taxonomy): Bacteria > Bacillati > Bacillota > Bacilli > Caryophanales > Bacillaceae > Peribacillus > Peribacillus sp. AS_2. The sequence goes on along the minus strand of NZ_JAPTGA010000007.1, from coordinate 105,013 downwards.
CATTGGTTTTTCTTTGAAGGCAGATCTGTTAAAGAAATGATTTTGTACTGATCAAGATTGACCTGAAAGGCTTGCCCGGCTTTCTCCAAACCATTTCGAACCGTTTGATCTGTCAAGCCGTCCAGCGTTTTTTTCCACTGAATCTGTTCTTCTGAAAGGGGGCGGTGGAAAAATTGAAAAACCGGTGTCGTTACTGTATAGAGTTTATCTTTGCTGAGCTGCTGGGCACTGGTGAAAATGGTGTCACTTGGATGAACCTCGGCATAATGAAACGTTACAGCTTCATAACGCCCACTCTCGGATTCTTTATATTTCGCTTTTTGAGAGAGTTCTTGTTTATTTTGGCGCCAATTTTTTAAAGCCCCTGCCAATTTTCCATTTTTGTATAAAAGCGATACGTCCTGACGTAAGTAAGCAGGCTGGTCCAACGTAGAATCCACCCTCCAAGTGATGGTATAGGTGGAATCCCCGGTTCCCTTTGGTGTCAGGTGGGTGGCAGCATGTTCAAAATGGAGCGAGGAATCGATGGGAAAAAAAATGATGGTTTCCTCTGTCCGTTTATGATTTGATAAATAAAGGATGACAAAAATGGTGGTTAAAACCAAAAAGACGGTATACTTCAATTGTACTTTCATTTTTCCCCTCCGTTTTCACGCGTGATGAATGGTTTAAAAACATTAAGCTGTTAAATCAATCAAAGGAGTCCACATTCTTGATATTTCATCATATGAATACAGTTGGACATGTATGAAGGGGATGGGGAAATTATCAAAAGAGGAAATGGGCGCTTGTTACAAAGGTGCTGATTCGATATACTTTCCTAAAGAAAAGAGTAAAGAGGTTTACTATGAAAACATATTATGATCTTCAACAATACTTAAAAAGATTTGGTACATTTATCTATATTGGCGATCGCTTAGCCGAGCTTGAACTGATGGAGGCCGAAATAAGGGAACTCCACCGTATGCAGATGATGGATACGAAAGATTATCAAATGGCGATTCTTTTAATCAGGCAGCAATCGTCTCTTGAAAGGGAAAAACAGAAAAAAAATTGATAAAAAAGGTGAGAATGATGGAAAAGTGGCTGATGGGTGTGGATTTAGGCGGTACAACTACCAAACTGGCTTTAATCAATTTGTACGGAGAAATCATTCATAAATGGGAAATCAGCACGGACATCTCCGAAAAGGGAAAATACATTACGATTAACATAGCCAAAGCAATTGATGCGAAGCTCGTGGAACTTAATGAACCGAAGAGTAAGATAGTTGGGATAGGAATGGGTGCTCCCGGTCCTGTGAAATTTGTTAACGGTTCCATATATGAAGCCGTCAATCTTGGCTGGAAGGACTATCCTTTAAAAGATTTATTGGAGGTCGAGACAGCTCTTCCAGCTGTGATCGATAATGATGCCAATATGGCAGCTTTGGGAGAAATGTGGAAAGGTGCCGGTAATGGAGCCAAAGACCTCGTTTGTGTCACTTTGGGAACGGGTGTAGGAGGCGGAATCATCCATAATGGCCAAATCGTCCATGGTACCAGTGGAGCTGCTGGGGAAGTAGGCCATATAACGGTCGTAACGGACGGAGGGGCACCATGCAATTGCGGCAAGACTGGTTGTTTGGAAACGGTTGCTTCGGCAACGGGAATCGTCCGTATGGCTTTAGAAGCCTTGAATGCCGCCGATGAAAAGTCATTGCTTCAGCAGAAAGTAGAAGAGGGGAATACGGTTACTTCCAAACTGTTATTCCAATGCGCCGCAGCAGGTGATCCCTTGTCCAAAGCTGTGGTGGATAAGGTAGGCAATTACTTGGGGCTGGCACTATCACATGTTGGGAATGTCATGAATCCAGATAAAATCGTCATTGGCGGCGGCGTTTCACAAGCGGGAGACATTTTGCTTGATACTGTCCGTTCTGCATTTGGAAAGTATGCATTCAAACGGGTTAGTAAATCAACGAAAATCAGCCTGGCCACTCTAGGCAATGATGCAGGGGTAATAGGTGCAGCCTGGCTCATTAAAAGCCAAATGAATACGTGATTCCATGCTGCCCTCTGGCAATCAGGGTTATAAGAAAAAAAGAAGGAATATTCAAAGATGGTTCCCCCTTTTGAAGGGGGGAACCATGACCCATTATTGAGGCACTCTGGATCGCAGATCCAGCGCTTCTTCGATGAGGAGGGACCAGGATTGAAAAGGGTCTTCAAAAAACAGGGATATTCATTGTTTTGGGTCGTATTGATTTCACTTTGGCTTAAAACATATATCGCCTATAAAACAAGTTTTGAGATAGATATTGATAATTGGATCCAGGAGTTCATACTATTCATCAATCCTGTCAGTTTCCTTTTACTTACACTTGGCGTGAATCTATTTTTAAAAGAAAATAGACGGACGGCATACTTATTGATCATGAGTTTTTTCATCACCTTCGTCCTATTTGCCAATCTTGTTTTTTTTCGCTTTTTCAATGATTTTTTAACCATTCCCGTTCTTTTTCAAACGAGCAATATGAACGACCTTGGAAGCAGTGTACATGAATTGATCAATCCGAGTGATCTATTGTATTTTGCCGATATTCTGTGCTTGATGCTTCTGCTGAAATATAAACCAAAAACATTCCATGAAAGTCGTTACAATCCCCAGGACCGTAAATTCTATTTGTTAATGGCTTTAGGAGTGACATTTTTTAACTTAGCTTTAGCGGAAGCGGCGCGTCCTGAACTCCTGACAAGAACGTTTGACCGCGAAATCCTCGTTAAGAATATCGGTACGTACCATTATCACCTCTATGATGCAATATTACAGACGAAATCATCAGCTCAACGTGCACTTGCTGATGGCAGTGAATTGTCGGAAATCGAAAATTATGTCCGTGCCAATCAAAAAGAAGTTAATGATGAACTTTATGGGCTGGCAAAAGGCAAAAATGTGATTCTTATATCATTGGAATCCACTCAAAGCTTTGTCATCAATAAAACTGTCAACGGGGAAGAAATCACTCCTTTTCTGAACCAATTCATTAAAGATAGCTATTATTTCAATAACTTTTATCACCAAACCGGCCAGGGGAAAACATCCGATTCAGAATTCATTATTGAGAATTCCCTCTATCCTTTAGGGAGAGGTGCAGTATTTTTCACTCATGCCCAAAATGAATACAAAGCCACACCTGAAATCTTAACGGAAAAAGGGTACTATACGGCTTCCTTGCATGCCAATAATAAAAGCTTTTGGAATCGTGACATAATGTACGGTTCTCTTGGGTACCAACGGTTTTATGATAGTGATGAATACAAAGTGTCTGAAGAAAATTCCATCAATTGGGGTTTGAATGATAAATCGTTCTTCAAGCAATCAATTTCTCACTTGAAGAGGATGCCTGAGCCTTTTTATGCCAAGTTCATAACGTTAACCAATCATTTTCCATTCACTTTGAATGAAGAAGACCGGACATTGGAACCTTACGATTCGAATTCCAAAACATTGAATCAGTATTTTCCGACCGTACGTTATACCGACGAATCCTTGAAACAGTTTATCGGCGATTTGAAACGTAATGGATTATATGAGGATTCCATCATTGTTCTATACGGAGACCATTATGGAATTTCTGAAAATCACAACTCTGCCATGAGCCAGTTCCTTGGGAAGGAAATTACTCCTTTCGAATCGATCCAGCTTCAGCGTGTTCCGCTCATCATACATGTCCCCGGGCAGAAGGGAAAAACGATTTCCACCGTTTCCGGCCAAATTGATGTAAGGCCGACTCTCCTTCATTTATTGGGAATTGAAAATGATGATTATATTGAATTCGGCAAAGATCTATTTTCCGATGAGAAATTAGAGTTCACCGTTCTTCGCGATAGCAGTTTCATCACGAAGGATTACCTCTATACGATGGATACCTGCTATGATAAAAACACCGGGGCGGCGACTGCAAAGGATTCATGTGAGAAGTATTTGGAAAAGGCAAAGCAGGAGCTTGATTACTCCGACAAAATCATTTACGGAGATTTGCTCCGATTTTATGAGCAGCCTTGAAAAAGGAAACCTGGCGCAATCCAGGTTTCAGACTGTAAGACAAACTCGATTAAAATCGAGTTTGTCTTACAGTTTTTTTGCTTGTACAAATTTGGACGTTGATTGGAACGTAGGGCACTCGCTTTCCGCGGGCGGTCCGCCCTCGGCGCACCTTGCGCCTGTGGGGTCTCCCTTGGACTCGCTATTCCCGCAGGAGTCTCGCACCCTCCGTTCCAATCAACTATGTTTAAAAATCTGGATAGAACTTCTTTTGCCTACAGTCTTTTTTGTTTTAAAACGGAAACAAATATGGCTTAACGTTGGTTCTTAGGCTATGGTTTTCATGATAAAATACCTTCATTTCTCAACTTTGCGTTGGACCACTTTAAGGGGACTTAAAAAATTATCGATGCAAGTGATGCTTACTTTCGCTGCCATTAATTTAAAGAAGATGGCCACGTGGACGTGGCAAGGTCCTACAATGGCATAACATAGTGGCTCTAAGAGCCCAAATCTCATAACCTTTTGCCTACAACCTGAAACCTGGCGCAATCCAGGTTTTTTCGCTTTTTCAGGGAAATCAGCACCCCTTACAATTATGAAACAAGAGACTTCCTGAACATCTTTCTGTTTTTCCCTTCATAAAGATAAAACAATGGAAGGGGCGGAGGCTGAATGAAAGTTGTGAGCAGAAGCGGGGATGATTTGGCATATTACAGTCAATTGTTCCAAATTCCCCGGGTTTTGATTGAGGATGCCAATCCGGCCATTACTGGCGGAGTTTTGCCAAATGGCATCGAAGTACAGATACCTGGATACATTGTTCAGCAAGAGTCCCGGTTAGATATCGATTTTGCTGAAATCGCTTTACAATATCACCTGCCAATCGATGGGATAGTATTATTGAATCAAGATGGACAAAAGCCTTTTTCGGTACCCGTCCGGGTGATGAATCCTGTGATAGTCACCGACAAGCCCTACGAATATCAATCACTTCTTGACGATCTTGATGTTCTATCTTGTCATTACCCCTTTATTAAGGTTGAATCGGTCGGAAAGAGTGTGCTGGGAAAAGAACTCCTTGAGGTAAGAATCGGTCAAGGTGAAAAGATCATACATTATAACGGTTCATTCCACGCTAATGAATGGATCACTACGGCTGTTTTGATGAAATGGCTGAATGATTTTCTGCTGGCAGTAACGAATGATCGTACACTTTGCGGAATGGATTGTATGCCGTACTACCGGGATATGTCCATTTCGATCGTTCCAATGGTGAATCCGGATGGAGTCGACCTTGTCCTAAAGGGGGAGGCGGCGGCAGAGGGGAAGGTTGATGTTTTAAAAATAAATAATGGCAATCCTGCCTTTTATGCTTGGAAAGCCAATATCCGCGGTGTAGACCTGAATAACCAATATCCTGCTAACTGGGAGGTTGAAAAGCGCAGAAAGATTCCAAAAGCCCCTGCCCCGAGGGATTTTCCAGGAGAAACCGCGTTATCAGAACCAGAAGCATTGGCCATGAAGGAGCTGGCAATAAGACGGAAATTTGAAAGAGTGCTTGCACTTCACACCCAGGGAAAAGAATTCTATTGGGGATATGAGGGACATGAACCTGAACAGGCAGCGAATGTTGCGAGGGAGTTTGAGGAGCGCAGCGGATATCGGGCCGTAAAATACGTTGACAGCCATGCTGGGTATAAAGATTGGTTCATTCAGGAATTCAAACGCGGTGGATTCACAATCGAACTGGGAAAGGGCATCAATCCGCTTCCGCTATCCCATTTGCCTGGTATATATGAAGATTCCGTCAAGATTTTGATGGCAGGCCTATATATGTGATGCATCCCCCTAATGAATATACTTCCAAAAAAATATAAGATCATTATCCGCCACATTTTCTCTTTTTTACTTTATAATGAAAGAGAGTAAGGATTCGATTGGTTAATCCTTACTCTCTTTCTAATGTCTCGCTCACATATGCCAGGCGTTTTAGTTTTGAAGTGGGAGGTGTGTGGAGATTAAAGTATCCAAAGCAGCACTTTGTATGCGGCTTTCCATTTGTAAGATGTTGTGTTTCGTCCCATTATTTATCTCCACTATTCTTCTTATCTCGGCTTGTGAGCCTTCCAAGGACCTTAGTAAACCCGTAAATGATACGGAAAAAGAACACTCCCAATCTAACCTGGAAACTTCAGTAAGCAATTTAAAGGTCCCGACCGCAGAAACGGAAAAAGTCGAAGCCATTTTTGGATGGCTGGATTCGAAAACCATTTTATATTCTGTGAAGCGGGAAGGTAATGAATTATCCCAGTTGATGGCATGGAATTTGGAAACGAATGAAACTTCCGTTTTCTATCAGCCGGCTTTTGCGTTTTCTGAAGTATCGATCAGTCCGTCTGGTACGCATATTTTGTTGTCGTCCTTTACCTCTTCGGATAAAGCATCAATCACAATACTCGATAAAACGGGGAATCCACTGTATTCCGTGGCAATCCCAGCCTATGAATTAGCATATGAGTGGAATTCATTTAGGGATGGCCGGTTGTTTGTATCGAGCTTTTATGAAGATTGGACATACAGCAGTTATGTATTGAATCCAGATGAACAAACTATGGAAACCCTGGACTTTCCACAGCCCTTTGCTCAATGGGCAAGTGAAAATGACTTGATGTTTTTGGATTGGGACAAAGAAGAACCTGCTTTGACGGCTCCCCTAGAAAGAAAAGCGCTGCATGGGGATGGGGCAGACAGCCTTATGCTCGATGTCATTCACTTTAAAAAAGTGAAGCAAGCGCTGATGACGATTCAAGTGGAGACAGAAAAACAAGATCGGGGTACATATGCATTTTATGATCCTACAAACAAGCCGATCCACTCTTTTTCCGTGCCACTATTGAAAAGCTTTTCAGATTGGGTCATTCCATCCTATGATTTCATTGAAAAAAACAAGGAATTCATAACGTTTATTCCTAATGAATCAAAAGATGCTGACCAATATGAGGGAAGGTTTACCTTAACTAAATTTAATTGGGAAAAAGGCACACAAGAAGAATTGATGAAGGACATGGAAAATGAACCATTAAGCTGTTCGCTTGATGGCAACTTCTGCTTATATGGATATCAATTTGAGAAAATCATTGATATGAAAACCCATCAAATACAAAGATTGTTCAAACAAACATGATAACCTAAAACAAAAGCTCGCCGGATGGCGAGCTTTTTTCTTCAATGGGCAACAGGAAAACCGCTGTTGATGATAGTCATGACAGTGAACCAGCCAAACACGACTGCACTGCCGGCTGCAAAAATGAATCCTAAGAAGTTTCTCTTTTTTAATGAGGTAAACACAGCTGCTACTCCTAATATAGCCACAAGTCCGAAAACAACCATTAATATCATGACAAAACCCCCTTTTTTCGTAATGAATACCTAATCCCTAATAATATACCCAGAGAATAAAACAACTACCAAAAATATGTAGAAAAGATTGCATTTGTTAATATCTTAATATTTTTTCAATTATTTGTCGAGGCTTAATAGGTGACACTTCTATGACATGAGTAAACTGGATTAACATTAGCAGCTTAATTAGTGTAAGATAAAGGTAGAAAATCATAATGGAGTTGATGGAAATGAAATGGACACAAATTCCTCTAGGCCCGCTGCAAACGAATTGTTATGTAGTTTCCGATGGACAGGATTGCATCATTTTCGATCCGGGTGAAGAGCCACAGAAAATCATACAGTACATACAAACAAAAAATTTAAAGCCTTTAGCGATTTTATTGACACATGCACATTTTGATCATATCGGTGCTCTGGATGCTATTCGGGATCATTATGGAATCCCTGCATATATTCATGAAAAAGAGGCCAAGTGGCTACTTGATCCCGCATTGAATGGTTCTCAAAACTGGTTCCCTGAAAATCCAATGCGAATGAAGCCTGCCGATCACATCTTGGCAAATGAGCAAGAGCTTACGATTGGAGGATTCACTTTCGAAGTATTCGAAACCCCTGGACACTCACCAGGGAGCGTTTCGTATTATGTGAAGGACGAACGTCTCCTCTTTTCTGGGGACGTCTTGTTCCAAGGAAGCGTTGGCAGAACCGATTTAATAGGCGGAAGCGAGTCAGTGCTCTTAAATAGCATTGAAACGAAGCTGCTGACACTTTCTGATGATGCTATCGTTTTTCCAGGTCATGGCCCTGTCACGACGATTCTGGATGAAAAGAATACTAATCCCTTTTTGAGATAATTACTTATACAGGTGCCGCTATGGCACCTGTTTTTTAAGTTCTTAATTATGTAAAAATATTGAAATGGGTCAATTCCGGCACTATACTGAATATAAAAAATAGGGTCTTCCCCAATGTGCATTTTTGAACCTCCTCTGTAGTACTATTATGAAATTCATTTAGTGGATGCACTGTTATAACTGCGAGATGAAAATTGAACATTTTGTGAACTTTAAATTTGTGTTCATGTATAAATGTCGTTTGAAAAAATTATTTACTATGTTAGGTGGAAAATTATGGAGACGGAGGCTGTTGTGTTGAAAAATCATTTAAAGGAATTGATTGCAGGAAGCCCGCAAAAAAGAATCTCCTATAATGACTATATGGATGCTGTTTTATATACGCCAAAAATAGGCTACTATGCACGCGCAAAAGAGAAGATTGGCCCAAGAGGGGATTTTTATACGTCCGGCAATGTTGGGGATGCATTTGGGAGATCACTGGCGAGATGGTTCGTATATTTGATAAAAAGATGCGGAGTTTCACCAAGAATCATCGAGGTCGGCGCAGGGGACGGTAAACTGGCGTATGACATCCTCGTTTACATAAAAGAAACGGAGCCGCAGATATGGGACTCTTTAACTTATGTTCTTGTGGATGGCAGTCCATTTCATAGAAAGATTCAGCATGAACGCTTAGGGATATTCAAACAGGCAGTTTCTGCTGCCAGTTTAGATAAATGGATGAATGTAAATGGAATCGTCTTTTCAAACGAACTTTTCGACGCGTTGCCTGTGTATGTCATTGAAAAGTATAAGGGAGCCTTGGTAGAGGTATTCGTCACTGAAAAGGAAGGAGATTTGGTAGAAGAGAGAGAACCTTTGGAAAACCCTTACATTCTTTCTTACCTTACTGAACGAAAAATCACCTTAAATGAAAAACAACGATACGAAGTTCCGCTAAACATGATCCGTGAATATGAAAAGATCGTATCCTGTATCGAATCGGGTATTCTCCTTACAATTGATTATGGCTATACCGATAGGGAATGGAAGGAGCCTGATCATCTTCAAGGGAGCTTGAGGGGCTATTATCGGCATCAAATGATTAAAGATGCACTTATGTATCCTGGTGATATGGATCTGACGACACATATCCATTTTGACACATTAATCGAGATTGGAAAAAGAAAGGATCTTTCCAATCGAGGGCTTTTTCTTCAAAATGAATTCTTGCTTAAAGCAGGGATACTAGAGGAATTGAAGGACCATCAAGGAACTGATCCATTCTCGAAAACGGCAAAGCGTAATCGGGCAATCCGGGGGCTGATTGTTCCTGGGGGATTTAGTGAACATTTCAAAGTGTTGCTTCAATCGAAAAATTTAGCAGATGATGTAAGGATCTTTCCTGAATGGTGACAAGTAAAAACCCATGAATCCAAATTCATGGGTTATGTAATATTGCTTGTTCTTAATGAGCAGCACCCGGAGTCATCATAAATACGCTCCAGTAGGAAAATCCTGCAAAGAAAACGGTAAGATAGGCGCCGAAAACATAGATATACATGCGCTCGGATAATTTCAAATAACTTAAAAGTACAAAAAAGATCGTTTGTGCAAAGAAAAGCAAAGACGTTTGATGCATATGGCCAAGATAAAAGAAAATGGCCATAATTCCTGTCCAAAATCCACATACTCTGAACATGCGTTCCATCCGAATCCCTCCTTATGTCTAGTCGTGTACATTCTAAATAATTATAAATGAAATTGTAAGGTAATGTAAAGGATGCCTTTTGTTTCTATGTGAGAACCGAAGCCTGGTATGAGCATGCTGCACAATTGGACATCATATTTTCTATTTCCACAATAGTGACATTCTCAAACAAGGCTTCGAACATACCTTTTAAAAATGAATTATGCATGGAACAGATTGTTCCTGGCTCGACTTCAGTAACTTCCTTAAACGGGCAATTGAAGATACGGAAGGATATTTTATTTTCTTCTTCGCTTGCTTGTATTTCAGGAGATAACCCTGCAATGGTAGCCGCATTTTTAAGCATGTTGACTTTTTCCGCAAAAGCAAGCCGATCGATCGATGTCGAGTTCAGGGCTAGCTGCTGATTGATCAATTCCTCCCCGAATACTTTTCCCGTTTCATAAAGAGCCTGTTTTCCTTGTTCCCCTAATGTCATCATCGACTGGACGGCAATCTTTGCAAGCAGCTGATAGTTCCTATATGGAAAATGAAGCTGTATGACTTTGTCAGATAATCGATAAAGTCTGCTTGGGCGGCCGCCTCTCCCGGTCTTTCGGGAAATCGAGGTCAACATATCGATATCCTCAAGTTTTGACAAATGTAGACGGGCAACATTTGGATGGATGTTGAATGAATCGGCGATTTCCTGTACCGATACATCACCATGGTTGTTCACTATATGCTGATATATATAATATCTGGTGGGATCAGCTAACACGTTTGTTATTTTTAACGTTTGTTCCATTACACCCTCCTGCTATTCCATAGTTTACCTATGTCCATTATAATGCAGGCAGAAAAAAATGGAATAAGGGAAAGGGCAAACACTCTTTAGTTTAAAAAACGTTCACATTTAAAACGGTTTTATAAAGCAAATATGTATACATTAATTATACAAACATTGTACAATAATTGTATAGACTATAAATGTATACAAAATGTGAACGGGGAGTGATTAGTATGGCACAGTTAACTTTCTTTTCGTATCCAAGCTGTACATCTTGCCGCAAAACAAAAAAATGGTTAAGCGCCAATCAAGTTTCCTTCGATGAGCGACATTTATTCAGAGAGACACCAACTGTAGCAGAGTTAAAAAGAATTCTTGAATTGACATCGGAGGGACTTGATGAAGTCTTGGCGACAAGAAGTGAAGCTTACAGAGACTTACAAGTTAATATTGACGAAATGAGGCTTTCTGATGTCATCCAATTATTAACAAAAGAACCGAAGTTATTAAGAAGGCCCATTCTCATAGACGGGGAAAAACTGGTGATTGGCCATAATGTAGATGCATTAAGAAATTTGGTTTCCCGGAGACTTGATTTGAAAATAAGCATGTGAGATGATTCTCGAAGTTTTTCGGGAATTTTTTTTATTCTGAAGCAGGAATTTGTCGTGGATTGTCGAATCAATAAAACAAGAAACATAGGAGGTGATGAATGAATTGATATCGATTGAAAAGACCGCAGAAAAAATACTAACCCGTGCCATCGTGGAATCGGCATCGGATATCCACATTTTTTTTCGCGGAGAGGGGCCTCACATCCAATTCAGGATAGACAATAAGCTTGTTCCCCAGGAAACATTATCATTCTTTGAAGCTGAAAGGCTGATCGCTCATTTGAAGTTCCTTGCCTCGATGGATATAGGGGAGAAAAGGAGGCCCCAGAGTGGTGCCATCACCATCAATTTGGCTAACCAGGTGGTCGGACTCCGCCTTTCCACTTTACCCACTGCCCATCTCGAAAGTTTGGTCATCCGCTTAATACCCCAACAGAATATTCTTCCTCTAGAACAGTTATCCTTATTTCCAAACACCGTTCAAAAATTGATTGCACTCCTGAAGCATTCCCATGGCATGCTCATATTTACCGGCCCGACCGGCAGTGGGAAAACCACGACACTATATTCCCTGCTTCACCACGCCCATGAGATGATCAATCGAAATATCATTACACTTGAAGATCCCATTGAAAATGTATCCGAAAAGGTATTGCAAGTCCAAATCAATGAAAAGGCGGGCATTACGTATTCAGTCGGCCTAAAAGCTGTTCTGAGGCATGACCCGGACGTGATCATGGTTGGGGAAGTCAGGGATGCAGAAACTGCCAAAATCGCAGTCCGTGCCGCATTAACCGGTCATTTGATACTAACGACCATGCATACGAGGGACGCCCAGGGCGCCATCTCCAGATTACTGGAATTTGGTGTCAGCTTACTTGAGGTTGAACAGACTTTGATTGGCGTGACAGCGCAGCGGCTGGTTGAATTGCGATGTCTTCCGTGTAAAGGGGACTGTGCTTTAGCATGCAAAATGACTGCAAGGAATAAAAGGGCAAGTGTATATGAATTGCTATATGGAAAAAGCCTGGCTGAAGTTCTCCGGATAATGGGAGATGAAAAAGAAATGGCAACGGTCAGCTACCGCCAATTAAAGGATGAAATCGGAAAAGCGGTTGCGATGGGCTATGTTGGATCTCAGGAATATGAACGGCTGGTCTACCATGAAACCAAAAAGTAAATGGAAGGTAAAAGAGCAGGCGGTCTTTATTTCGAAGCTAGGTGAATTATTGAATCATGGTTATCCTTTGGCGGAAGCTTTACATTTTCTTGAGTTTCAGGAATCAAAGAAGAAAGCGGAAGACTTCACTCAGGCTATAGCCGATTTAAGGAACGGCTACCCGTTGCACATGGTGCTGACCCATCTTAATTTTCATCCGCAGCTTGTAAGTTATATATTTTATGGAGAACAATATGGCGACCTGGAACGGGCGTTGAAAGAAGGAGGGCGATATTGGAAGAAAAGAATCGAGGATATGGATAAAGTAAAAAAGTTAATGGTGTATCCCGTATTCTTAGTCTTTTTTGTAAGTATCGTTTTTTATATTCTTCAGAGTGTTCTCCTTCCCCAATTCCAGACCATCTATTTCACGATGGATGTCGATCAGCATATTCTCTTAAGATTAATGTCAGCCTCCACGTTCATTCTTCCAGCACTACCCTTCTTATTACTCGGCTTGCTCCTATTCTTGTATGCACTCAAACGATTTTGGTTCAATGGATTATGCCCATTAAGACAGCGAAGGATTTTGATGGGAATTCCGATATTCGGGACGTTCATTAAATTATACGAAACCTATTTTTTTGCAAGCCAATTCAGTGGCTTGCTTTCCGGAGGACTATCGATTAACGATAGCATCAAATTATTCTCGTTAAATCAACAGCAGCCATTTTACCAAAAACTTTGCAATATCATCAAGGATGATCTGATCGAGGGCAGATCACTGGAAATGATTTTTCGGGAGCTCCCATATTTTGATGGGAATTTACCGGTGGTCGCTGCAAATGGTCAAAAATACGGCAGACTTGATGCCGAGTTACTTCATTACAGTCGTTTTATACTGGAGAAAATTGAAGAGAGAATGAATGCAATCTTGAAAATCATTCAGCCTCTAATGTTTTCACTGATAGGTCTTTTGATCGTGTCCATTTATTTGGCGGTTTTGCTGCCGATGTTCTCACTGCTCGAAGGTTTATAGGATTTCATTTTTGTATTCCGGAGGTGAAAATGCCCGAAGGTCATCTGGTATTCAGATGCTTTTAGGAGCATGATGATATGTTGAAGAAAGTGATGAATGAACGTGGTTTTACCCTAATAGAAATGCTTATTGTTTTACTGGTGATATCCATCCTTTTGATTATAACAATCCCCAATATCACGAAAAACCAATCCACAATCCAGTCTAAAGGATGTGAAGCTTTCGTTAAGATGGCCCAAGCACAGGTGCAGGCTTATGAAATCGATAATGCTAAACTGCCCGAAAGTATCGGTGAATTGGAAAGTCAAGGCTATCTCAAACAGACATCCTGCCCTAATGGGGATGAAATTAGTTTGGATAGTAAAGGAAAGATAACGGTCGTTGAGTAGGAGAGAAGTGAATATACGGCATTCCGATGGTGGGTATACACTATCTGAAACCCTTATTGTCCTCGCTATTTTTGTACTCCTAATTTCCATCGGTCCTAATCTATATCCCAGCTTCACTAAAGGAATGGAAAATAGGCTTTTTCTTTCACAATTTCATGAAGATCTTTTCTATGCTCAACAGTATGCCATCAGTCATAAGAGCTTGATTTACCTCCATATTGATAATACCGAAAAGATTTATACCGTTTCGTCTTATAAAGAGGGGATCGTTTTAGAGAGAAGCATACCAGAGGATATCCAGTTTTTAAGCGGCACTTTGGGGTTCAGCTTTCATTTTAATCAATATGGAAATGCATCCAAAGCCGGAACGATTATGATTGATACCTCAAAGGGAAAGTACAAGCTGGTCCTCAATATCGGTAAAGGGAGGTTCCGGATTGAGAAATTGTAAAGGGTACGTCTACCTTGAGCTGATGGCCGCATTTTCTATTTGTATATTACTGGCCCTTGCCATTTTACCAATTCTTGAAGAGGTATTGACGCAGCGGAAAGATATTCCCGTAAAGACCGAAGCCCACCATTTATTATATGAAAGATTGACGGCGTTCATGGATGGGGAGATTCAAGCAGTTGGTCAGGAAATCATTTACAAAAAAAGAAGCTTTGAATTGTTTTGGAGGGACCATGGGGATTTCCCGGGAATGATTGAAGGGTGTGTACGCTATGAACATGAAACGGGTAATTGGGAATCCATTTGTGACGCTGCGAAAAAATGATGGCTTTACGATGATCGAATTGCTTTTTTCTTTATTGATTTTAATGACGACGTCGCTTTTTGTTCTGCAGCTCTTCTCGATCATTCACACCCAGATGAGGTCCGTTGATAAATTGCATCCTAAGGAGTGGGAGGTCTTTACCATGCAAGTGAAGCAGGAGGTCCGGAGTTCCAAAGCACAAGATGTAATGGGAAATAAATTATATTTGCTTTCAGGTGAACAATTAGCATCGCTGGAACAATATGAAGATAAGGTCCGAAGACGAGTGGATGGTATGGGGCATGAGGTCATCTTGCAGAACATTTCGGAATTCCAGGTCAATAAGGATGGCAGTGTCATTGTTATAAATATAACGGATAAAGCAGGGACTACTTTCAGTCGAAGATTTCATCCTTTCTTTAGGAATGATACGAAAATTGATGAATAATCAAAAAGGAGTCGTTTTCCCGATGGTCATGATTGTGGCGAGTGTTTTCATCATGTTCACGATACTAATGATCGACCAGTTTATCATTGATAAAAAGTTTTATAAAGAAGTGGAAGAGTCGCTTGTGGCCGACCATCTTGTCCATCTAGCCATCAAGGATGTGACGGCAGAGTGGGGCGAAGAGATTCCGGAAATCATCCAGGGGGAAATATCATATCCCAATGGTGCGGTGCGATATTCCTTAATGAAGCAAGAAGGTCCTTACGTCTATATCGAGTTTTCTTCCAAAACTAAAAATGATCGAGAGGGCAGGGTCATCATTCAATACGATAAAGAAGCGGGGGAAGTGAAAGAATGGTTGGAGAAGCAAGCTGTGTAATAGCAAAATCAACACCATTTTATTAGGGAACGCGACAGGTTTACGGTGAAGGGAGCAAGGAAAGGATTAAAAAAAGCCTAAACCGGACATACTTTGCGTAGGGTGATGATTTTATATGTCTACAAACGCTTATATTAAATATCTGACGCAGCAGCTTGTCGAGTATTTCAATCTGACGAAAAAAGAACGAAAAGAAAAACGCCTTCACAGAAAAGAGGATAAAAACCAGGGTATGTCACATTGGTTTGGCATTGTCCCTTTTGCTTTGTCGATGTTTATAAGGAAAACGATCAAAAAGTAAAACAGATGTCCTGAACTTGGACATCTGTTTTTTTGTTCTTAACTTATCCCAACGCCCTATCTGAAAGGTAAAATACTCCTCCGTTGATGATGGATATTCTGATGTTGGGTTCATATTGAGCTTTTAGTGCTTCTTTTTCGGTATAATAGCTTTCACTTTTTTCGTCCATATCCTTGTAAAAATGCTCCAATAAATTCAAGTCATTCTGCCAGCGCAGCATTGCTTCCTCCGCCCAGGAATGGTCATCATCCTCGAAACTGGTTCTGATGTATGTATCAAGTCTTGCCAATCCACTCTTGGGCATGATCAGAGGTGAAAGCGTAAAGGAGTAATCCGGTATTTTCGGGGTGACGTTAATCGGTAAAACCCGATGGTGAAACCCTTCCATTATTTCACCCGAGATTAAATTCAGTCCGATTGACATGAAAGTATCTTTTTTGCGGTCGCATTGATAGGATATTTTCACATTCAGGGTCAGCCAAGGAAACAAAGGATTATTTCTGCCTTTTGATGGAGGCGTATTCTCAAAAAGTCTAGTATACCCAGCCAGCTTTTTGGTTGATTGAATAATCTGGTGAAGACGAGGGGAGCCAAAATGAATCATTTCTCCCTTTAAATCGGATGGAGCTTGTTCTGGATCGGTAATGAAAGTGATTTGTGCCGGGTTCGGAACACCTCCTGTTTTTTCTAGATAATGCCAATAAAAGGGTCTGTTCATTAATTCTTTATCCATCTCAATCGTCAATTGCACAGTAAGGTGGGTTGGTGCATTATCCAGTATTTCACAATCATTGGCTTTAAAGAAAGTGATTAAAAAATCATGAATTTCCCGTTGCTGCATGAACCTCACCTTCCTTCATTGATTGAGCGAATTGGATCAACGATGAAAAATTATCCATCTTGACTTTCATTTCGCCTTCGGTTTTGGACTCGCCGACCACATCAATTAAATATTCTTCAATGTTGTTAATATCCAGTTTGGTTAAAATATCATCCAATTCACCGATTACTTTTTCAAATAAATTTATTTTTTCGTATAGTAACTTCAGTATATGTTCTTCAACTGTATTTTTCGTGGCAAAGTTATAAATCATCACATCTTCTTCCTGACCAAGGCGGTGAATCCTTCCAATTCTCTGTTCAAGCCTCATTGGGTTCCAGGGC
The DNA here is from genome assembly GCF_026891895.1 of Peribacillus sp. AS_2. Lineage (NCBI taxonomy): Bacteria > Bacillati > Bacillota > Bacilli > Caryophanales > Bacillaceae > Peribacillus > Peribacillus sp. AS_2. The sequence goes on along the minus strand of NZ_JAPTGA010000007.1, from coordinate 88,015 downwards.
AGGTCAAAATTAATCAAGTGATGGCAAAACTGAAGGTTTATCCCTTCCCCGCCAGCTTCTGTTGCGATTAATACCTGAATATTCTTTTGGAATAATTCACGCATCCAGTCTTTCTTTCCGCGCTTAAAACCGCCTCGGAAAGGAACAGAAGAAATTCCATTCTGCTGTAGGTACCATTGGAGATATAGTTGAGTCGCCCTATATTCCGTAAAGATAATCACTTTGTCATCAATTTTCTTGATCAGTTCCAAAGCTTTTTCAGCCTTTGAGTTCTGGACCGTTTCATTCACTTTAGTAAATAAATCATCAAGCTTTGCCAAAAAATCAGGGGAAGGCTGATCGTATTTATCTCTCATATTCTTTAATGTATAAAAGACAGCCTCTCTGCTGCTGCATGCTTCCCTTTGGAGAGTGAGAGCCGAAAAGGCGCTTCCTTTTGATCCATCCGAAATTGGCTTGAATTTGGAAACAGCATCATACAATGCTTGTTCCGTTGGAGAAAATTCAATGGTGATGGTTTCTACATGCCGTTTTGTCCATTCAATGCCAGTATCGGCCCGCCGGTTTCGAATCATGACAGTGTTGACCAGTTCCTTTAGGTGTTCATCTTCAATGATGTTCCGGCCCTTCCCTTTATACTTTTCCGAAAAGAGCGAAGCATTTCCCAAGTGGCCCGGTTTCAATAACGAAACGAGGTGGAATATCTCCTCGACTTTATTTTGAATCGGAGTGGCTGTCAGGAGTAAACAAAATTTCTTTTTCAGATTTTGGACGAATTCATAGTTCTTCGTCTTATTATTTTTAAGTTTATGAGCTTCATCAATAATGATGAAGTCATATTCCTGAGTAAAGATGATATCTCGATGTGGAGCGCGTTTCGCTGTATCAATGGATGAAATGACCACATCACAGGAGTCCCAGACATAACTTTTTCTCTGAACGACTGCCGGAATATGAAACTTGGTATTCAATTCAAATGCCCATTGTGTGACAAGGGAAGCCGGAACAAGGATCAATACTTTTTTTACAAGGCCCCTAATCATATACTCTTTTAGGATCAAGCCTGCTTCAATTGTTTTTCCCAGCCCTACCTCATCAGCCAAAATGGCTTTTCCATTCATCTTTTCCACTACTTGCTTCGCCGCTTCCAATTGATGGGGAAGCGGGGTTAGCTGAGGAAGGTGCTTGGGCGCCTGTAAACCTTCAAAATCAGGGATGATAAGGTTTTCCTCCATTTGAACCGCCAACTTATAAAGCTCCCAATTTCCCCATGGACCGTCATTTTCCATCTTTTGCAGAAACTCGTCATTCCATTCAGAATTGAAGGATATATTGATTTTCATAGAAATAACTCCCTCTTAAATCATAATTTCCTTAATATAAGGTCAAAACCCGAACATTTCATATGTGAAGTAAGAAAAATATTTCTTTTTCAAAAAATATTGCAGAGATAAGTTTCTTAGGGTAGGATATAAGTATATTTAGAAAATTCCAATTTCCAAACGCTGCAAAGAATGTTTGTACATCGATTTTGCAGTTCGCGTTTTCTTAGTATGGGCTATAGGCTCCTAATTTATCCAAGATTACTGAAGGAGATCAGTCAAACGGTTTCTGAAGTTTTAGGAGAATTGGCAGAGAATGCATTCCATTTATGCTCAAAGGTTTTACCGATGCTTGGGGCTTATTGGCTTCCTATCAATGGTAGACCATTTATATGCGGGTGAAGATAAGGGGAGAGACTACGGATGTAGCGCCGAAGGAGCAAACTTAGCAGTGAATCTCTCAGGCAAAAGAACTCTTATTGGACGCAACTCTGGAGAGCGTCGCCCGTTATGGGACGGCCACCAAAGGGGAAAACCTATTACATAGGTAAACTTTCAGGTTTCAGGACAGAGAAAAAGCTCAAACGGGCTTTCTCTGTCCTTTTTTGTGCTTTTTTCACATCATGAATCAGCTTGTATCTGATGAGTAATGACAAGAAGCTTTTGATAATGAAGCCAATTAATTTTTAAAAAAATCTGAAGGGGGTCATTTTTTGACCAATTTAAAAAGAACACCACTATTTGAGGTTTATCGTGAATACGGAGGTAAAACGATTGATTTTGGCGGCTGGGAACTTCCTGTCCAATTTTCGGGTATAAAGGATGAACATGAAGCCGTTCGGACAAAAGCGGGGTTATTTGATGTTTCCCATATGGGGGAAGTCGATGTTAAGGGGCCTGGGAGCCTTTCCTTTTTACAGAAGATGCTGACCAATGATATATCAAAGCTGCAACAGGGCGGGGCCCAATATACCGCCATGTGTTATGAAAACGGAGGCACGGTTGATGATCTTATCGTGTATAAAAGGGCTGAGGACGACTATCTGCTCGTGGTCAACGCAGCGAATACAGAAAAAGATTTCAATTGGCTGCAAGCTAATTTAACGGAAGATGCCCAAATTACGAATGTATCAAGTGACTATACACAGCTGGCACTTCAAGGACCAGCTGCAGAAAAGATATTACAAAAACTATCGGGAAGTACTGACTTAAGTGAAATTGGATTTTTCAGGTTCAAGGATAATGTCATGATTAACGGTATCTCCACGCTGGTATCCCGTACTGGATACACTGGTGAAGATGGTTTTGAAATATATAGCGACAGTAAAAATGGCCCTGCCCTTTGGAAGGCGATTATGGATGCCGGTAAGGAAGAGGGGGTTCAGCCGATTGGTTTAGGTGCTCGTGATACCCTGCGTTTTGAAGCGAAACTGCCGCTGTATGGGCAGGAGCTTTCAGCTGACATCACCCCGATAGAAGCCGGGATTGGTTTTGCAGTAAAAGTGGATAAGGAAGTTGATTTTTTCGGGAAAGCCGTTCTTGCTGAGCAAAAGGAGAAAGGGGCTCCCCGCAAGCTTGTGGGAATTGAAATGATTGACCGTGGCATTCCACGTCATGGGTATAAGGTCTACAGCGGTGATGAAGTCATTGGCGAGGTCACGACTGGTACCCAATCGCCAACATTGAAGAAAAACGTTGGATTGGTACTTATCGATAAGGAATTTTCGGTGCTGGATGCGGAAGTCGAAGTGGAAATCCGTTCCAAACGTTTGAAAGCCGTTATAATACAAACACCTTTTTATAAAAAACCACGTAAATAGAGGGGAATGGTCATTAGATGAAACATCGTTATTTACCCATGACAGAGCAAGATAAACAAGAAATGCTGGAAGCGATAGGGGTATCCACTGCTGAAGAACTTTTCAATGATATCCCTGAAAGCGTTCGTTTTCAAGGAGAATACGATATCAAGCCTGCTAAATCTGAACCTGCATTAATGAAAGAATTATCAAGGCTTGCTGCAAAGAATGCGGACCTTAAAAATTATGCTTCCTTCCTTGGTGCGGGTGTCTATGACCATTACGCGCCGGTCATCGTCGATCATGTTCTTTCCCGTTCTGAGTTTTATACGGCGTATACACCGTATCAACCTGAAATTTCACAGGGCGAACTTCAAGCAATCTTTGAATATCAAACGATGATATGTGAATTGACGGGCATGGATGTGGCTAACTCCTCCATGTATGACGGCGGGACGGCGCTGGCTGAAGCAGCGATGCTTGCTTCAGGACAGACAAGGCGGAAGAAGATTCTCATTTCAGGAACCGTTCATCCTGAATCAAGAGAAGTTGTGAAGACATATGCAAAAGGGCAACGCGTGGAAGTGATCGAAATTCCTCATAAAGACGGTGTGACGGACTTAGCTGCTTTAAGGGAATTGGCGAATGATGACATTGCAGGAGTGATCGTGCAATACCCGAACTTTTTTGGCCGGATCGAGCCATTGAAAGAAATGGAAGAAATCATTCATGGCGTCAAGTCCATGTTTATCGTTTCCAGTAATCCGCTTGCATTGGGAGCTTTGACATCCCCTGGTGCACTCGGTGCAGATATCGTAACGGGGGATGCTCAGCCATTCGGCATTCCAGCGGCATTCGGTGGCCCTCATTGTGGATATTTTGCGGTTACTAATAAACTTGTACGGAAAGTTCCGGGCAGACTCGTCGGTCAAACGGTCGATGAGAATGGAAAAAGAGGGTTTGTCCTGACGCTTCAAGCTCGTGAACAGCACATTCGCCGTGACAAAGCCACATCCAACATTTGTTCCAATCAAGCTTTGAATGCCTTGGCAGCTTCTGTTGCAATGACCGCGCTTGGGAAAAAGGGTGTCAAAGAGATGGCCGTGCAAAATATACAAAAAGCACATTATGCGAAAAAAGCAATTATGGCAAAAGGGCTGGAAGTGATTTTCGACGGTCCTTCGTTTAATGAATTTGTCATTAAACTGCCTGCCCCGTTTTCAGAGGTCAATGAAAACCTTTTTGAAAAAGGGATGATCGGCGGCTTCGATTTAGGGACGGTTTATCCTGAATTGAAAGACCATATGCTGGTTGCGGTAACTGAACTAAGAACAAAAGAAGAAATTGATGCACTTGCGCAGGAATTGGGGGATCAACATGAATAATCAAGATCAATCACTCATTTTTGAAATCAGTACTTCCGGCCGGATCGGGTACAGTCTGCCAGAAATGGATGTTGCAACTATTCCGCTCGAAGAAATTCTTCCTGCCGACTACATCCGTGAAGAAGAGGCAAAGCTTCCTGAGGTGTCCGAACTGGATATCATGCGTCACTATACTGCACTTTCCAAACGGAATCATGGGGTGGATTCGGGTTTTTATCCGCTGGGTTCATGCACGATGAAATATAATCCGAAAATAAATGAAAATGTGGCACGTTTCAACGGTTTTGCCCATATCCATCCATATCAAGATCCCGCTACTGTACAAGGAGCATTGGGACTATTATTTGATTTGCAGGAACACTTAACGGAAATCACCGGGATGGACCAAGTGACATTACAGCCTGCAGCAGGTGCCCACGGTGAATGGACAGGATTGATGATGATTCGCGCTTTTCACGAAGCGAATGGCGATACAGAACGGACGAAAGTGATTGTACCTGATTCGGCCCATGGTACGAATCCTGCCTCTGCCACTGTTGCCGGACTAGAAACGATTACAGTGAAGTCCGATGAAAATGGGTTAGTCGACCTTGAAGATTTAAAACGTGTTGTCGGACCTGATACGGCGGCCTTGATGCTGACGAACCCCAATACATTGGGATTGTTTGAAGAAAATATTTTGGAAATGGCACAACTTGTCCATGATGCAGGTGGGAAGCTTTATTATGATGGAGCGAATCTGAATGCAGTCCTATCAAAAGCACGACCGGGTGACATGGGCTTTGATGTGGTTCATTTAAATCTCCATAAAACATTCACAGGCCCGCATGGCGGCGGCGGCCCGGGTTCTGGTCCTGTAGGTGTGAAGTCCGACTTGATTCCTTACTTGCCTAAACCTCTTATAGTCAAGCAAGGTGAGCAATTCGCCCTTGATTATGATCGTCCGCAATCCATTGGCAGGGTAAAACCTTATTATGGTAATTTCGGAATAAACGTGAGGGCATATACGTACATCCGTTCAATGGGTCCTGATGGCCTTAAAGCCGTCACAGAGAACGCGGTCATCAATGCCAATTATATGATGCGCAAGTTGGAACCTTATTTTGACTTACCATATAATCGTCATTGTAAGCATGAATTCGTATTAAGCGGACGCCGGCAAAAGAAATTGGGGGTAAGGACTCTCGATATAGCTAAAAGATTGCTGGATTTCGGGTATCATCCTCCAACCATTTACTTCCCGTTGAACGTGGAAGAAGGAATGATGATAGAACCGACTGAAACCGAGTCAAAAGAAACGCTGGATGCGTTCATCGATGCGATGATCCAGATTGCCAAGGAAGCGGAAGAAACTCCGGAAATCGTTCAGGAAGCTCCGCATACAACCGTTATAAAGCGGCTTGATGAAACTCTTGCTGCAAGAAAACCCGTATTGCGTTATCAAGCTTAGATTAGTAGCTTACACGAAAAAATCCCTGCCTGCCGGCGGGGATTTTTCATGTTTATGTAAGATTCCATTAAAGTCCAACAGTTGACTTTCTTTTACTTGAGCTATGGAATTAAAAAGAGCCCATGCCGAGATGGGGTCTTATTTCTTTGCTTTGATTTTCCCGGTCCACATTTTGAAACCGCCCTTTAAGTGAAAAAGTTCCCTGTAGCCCTTTTTGTATAGCATGGCTGCAGCTCTGCCGCTGATGATTTCGCTTTGAGCGTACAAATATACAGGCTTGTCCGGCCTAATTTCGACCAAGCGGGTTTTCATTTGAGTCATAGGGATGTTTCTTGCGCCTAAGATATGACCATTTTCGAAATCATTCGGTTCCCGCACATCAATTAGCTGCACTTTTCTGTAGTTGGCGATAAATTCGTCCTGTGTTAGTGTTTTAACGATTTTACGCTGGCGGTACCAATTAAAAAGTGAATACGCAATAACCACTCCGAGGATGATGAGCAGTGTATATAATATTTCCAAACATAAAAACTCCCTTCTACCTTAACGAATACAGACAATCTTTATTATATAATTGCTTTACCCAATAATCAAAAAGAATTTTCATCAAATTCTTCATGACTTGATAGCACTTTCTTTTTTAGAGTGTTAAAGTCTGTTAAACTACTACATGTGAGTTTTTTGTGGGGGATTGAAAAACGTCTATCGAAACGAGGGGTAAGGATGACTAAAGAAAAATGGGGTTTTATAGATTCGGGGTATTGTTCACCGGCTTTTAATATGGCGCTGGACGAAGCCCTGTTAAACTGGCAAAGCAAAGGGGAAATTCCGCCGATCATACGATTTTACGGCTGGGATCCAGCGACATTGTCGATCGGTTATTTTCAAAAGGCAGAAGCGGAGATTGATCTGGAAGAGGTCAAAAGGCAGGGCCTTGGTTTTGTTCGCAGGCCGACAGGAGGACGAGCGGTACTGCACGAACATGAATTGACTTATAGTGTAATCGTTCCAGAATCCTATCCGGGAATGCCAACCACCGTTACTGAAGCTTATCGTGTCATTTCTGAAGGAATATTGATGGGGTTCAGGAATCTTGGATTGGATGCTTATTTTGCCGTGCCTCGAAGCGAACAGGAAAAAGCGGCTTTAAAATCGCCCAGGTCTTCCGTCTGCTTTGATGCACCTAGCTGGTATGAACTGGTCGTTGAGGGCAGGAAGGTCGCTGGCAGCGCTCAAACCAGGCAAAAAGGCGTCATCCTTCAGCACGGGTCCATTTTGCTTGAGCTTGATGATGATAAGCTCTTTAGCGTATTTAAATTCTCAAATGACAGGGTTAAAGAGAGAATGCAAAAAAACTTAAAAAACAAAGCTGTGGCCATGAATGACATTGCCGGGAGAAAGATAACCATCCCTGAAGCGAAAGAAGCTTTCGAAAAAGGTTTTGCCGAAGGACTTTCGGTCGATTTAGAGCCATATGTCCTCACCGAAAAGCAATTGCTGGAAGTGAAGGCCATTACAGAAAGCAAATATGAAAGCGATGAATGGAATTTCATGAGATAGAGGAAGCATAATTAGAGTGGATAATAAAAAGTTTTTTCAGATTTGTTTGACCGAATAACACATCCCTTGCAGGGATAAGCCCTAAAAGGGATGGGGAAAAAGCAAGGTCCAAATTAATTGAAATCTGATGAAAAATTATTATAAATCGACATTTTCCTCCCTTTTGCTAACTATATTAATTGATTTAACGTTTGACAAAATAAAAAGTTATTCAAAACAAACACAATATATAGTAGTTGAAATATTTAATGCGACACTATATATTGATTTTTGAGTTTCGCTATGATAAATTTAGGGTACTTGTTAAGCGAAACGGACATGTAAGGCTACATAAGGATTTTTGCGGCAGCAAGAACGGATCATGAAACATATAAAGGAGAGGGAATTATGTCGGTTGTAATAAAAGAAGCTTTAAAGGTTGATCTAGATAGGTTGAATAAGGATATTTCTTTATTTCCCCAGGTTCACCCTGTAACTGCTGATATGAAAATGGCGCATAAGGGAGTGTCCCGTCTAGTCATGCTTGACCGCTATTCTTTTAAGGATACTGAAAAAATCACACTCTCGGCAGGCGATTTCGTCGTGTTGACGATTAAGGAAGATCCGAAATTCCCGGCAAGGGGTCTCGGTTACATCGTTGAAATTGATTGGGAAACCAAAAAAGCCAAGGTATTGGTGGATGAAGAATTCCGTGGCGTATTGGATAATCCGGAAGAAGTCGAGACGGGAATTGTAAACCGTCCATTGGATATAATCGAAAAGCCTCTTGAAATATACTATGAACAAATTGCGAAACGTAATGCAACGGGATTGGCATCAGTGGAAACCACGGAAGAAAAAAGAACGGAATGGTTCAATAAATTCTATGAAGAATTAAAGAACCTTAATTTCGTCCCGGCAGGCCGAGTATTATACGGTGCAGGTTCCAATACGGATGTTACTTATTTCAACTGCTATGTAATGCCATTCGTACCGGATTCACGTGAAGGCATTTCAGAACATAGGAAACAAGTGATGGAAATCATGAGCCGCGGCGGCGGAGTGGGTACGAACGGATCGACACTGCGTCCAAGAAACACTCTGGCAAAAGGGGTAAATGGAAAATCCTCGGGTTCAGTGTCATGGCTTGACGATATTGCAAAACTGACGCATCTTGTTGAACAGGGCGGCAGCAGACGAGGCGCGCAAATGATCATGCTTGCTGATTGGCATCCCGATATTGCAGAGTTCATCATTTCCAAAATGCAAAATCCAAGGATTTTGCGTTACCTAGTGGAAAACACTAAAGATGAAGCCATCAAGAAATATGCCACGGATAAATTGAAATTCACGCCGCACACGGAACAGGAAACGGCTATGTATCAAGGGATCATCAATTATAAGGAGATTCCTGGCCAAGGCGGGTTCAGCGAGAAAATCATTAGGGATGCAGAGGAAAAGATCCGTACAGGCGGAACATACAGTGTCCATAATTCGGATTTCTTGACTGGAGCCAATATCTCCATTTGCCTGACCAAGGAATTTATGGAAGCGGCCGAACAAGATGCGGAATATGAATTGCGTTTTCCTGATGTTGAAAGCTATAATGCCGAAGAAATGGCCATTTACAATAAAGAATGGCATAATGTCGGTGATGTTCGCGAATGGGAGAAAATGGGTCATAAAGTCCGTGTTTACCGTAAAATCCGGGCTAAAGAGCTTTGGAACTTAATAAACATTTGTGCAACATATTCTGCTGAACCAGGTATTTTCTTTATCGATAATGCAAATGAAATGACGAATGCCAAAGCATACGGTCAACAGGTTGTAGCCACGAACCCTTGTGGAGAACAGCCATTGGCTCCATATTCAGTATGTAACCTTGCTGCTGTCAATCTGGCTGAAATGGCTGATAAAGAAAGCAAAACTGTTAATTTCGAGAAACTTAAGCAGACAGTTGAAGTCGGTGTGCGCATGCAGGACAATGTCATTGACGCAACTCCTTATTTCTTGGATGAAAACAAAAAACAGGCACTGGGCGAGCGACGGGTTGGACTAGGTGTAATGGGTCTGCATGACCTGTTGATCTACTGTGAAACGGAATATGGCTCTGAAGAAGGAAATATCCTGGTTGACAAGGTGTTTGAAACGATTGCGACCACAGCTTACAGGGCTTCGGTGGAACTTGCTAAAGAAAAAGGCAGTTTCCCGTTCCTGATCGGGTCAACGGACAAAGAAACCAATGAGCTTAGAACACGTTTCACACAAACCGGATTTATGGAAAAAATGCCGGAAGATATCAGGGAAAGTGTTGCTGCACATGGTATCCGTAACTCTCATTTATTGACAGTGGCTCCTACGGGAAGTACAGGAACGATGGTTGGGGTATCAACAGGTCTTGAACCGTATTTCTCCTTCACGTATTTCCGCAGCGGCCGTCTTGGTAAATTCATTGAAGTTAAGGCTGACATTGTACAGGAATACTTGGATCGCCATCCAGAAGCCGATACAGAAGAGCTTCCAAAATGGTTCATTTCCGCTATGGAATTAGCTCCAGAAGCACATGCTGATGTTCAATGCATCATTCAACGCTGGATTGACAGCTCGATCAGCAAGACGGTCAATGCCCCAAAAGGATATACTGTCGAACAAGTTGAAAAGGTATATGAACGTCTATACAAAGGCGGAGCAAAAGGCGGAACGGTATATGTGGATGGCAGCCGTGACAGTCAGGTCCTTACGCTCAAAGCGGAAGAAAACCAAATGGACGAGCAGCTTGAAATGGATGAATTGACAAATGTGGAAGAAAAGAAAAAAGTTGTATTGGTCGATACGATAAATGAGCTGCGTTCGACGAATGTTACAATTGGTTCGGAAGTGGGTAACACTTGCCCCGTATGCCGTAAGGGTGAAGTTCAGGAAATGGGCGGATGCAATACGTGCACGAATTGCGGAGCGCAATTGAAATGCGGGCTATAAGCTGATGCAAAGGAAGTCGTTAAGTATGCTGCAAAGCTATCTTAACGGCTTTTTTTTAGAGTCATTAATCCGGGCAGTGATAGTCTGTTCAATTAAATACCAATAGGTGAAGACCGAATAATCGTAAATTCGGTCTTCTTTTCACGTTCAATCAACCATTTTCATTTTGCTGCCCTATTTCCTTTTCGGCTAGATATTGGTTGCCATCTTTCAATACCGAAAATTCATCGACGGAGTCTCCCGGTATATTCCTTGGATTTGGAAATTTATTATCTGTTTGAACGGTGATCGTTTGTTTTCCCATTCCATTTGTCAAGAAGTCTCGTTTATTAGCCATATCGCATCTCCTTCATTTTGAATTTCCAAGTAAAAACAATCATGAGGATAAAAGAATAAAGAAAAACTATCCTTATCAATTAGATTGTGTAGTTCGATTGAAAGTATGAACAAATCGAAAAAAGAATGGAGATCGAAATGAAACCATTTATGCCACAGTTAGTATATATCGAGCCAAGGGCATTGGAATACCCGCTTGGCCGGGAATTGAAGAAGAAATTCGAAGATTTGAACATTGAAATCCGTGAGACCACATCGCATAACCAAATAAGGGATCTTCCTGGAGAAAATGATCTGCAAAAATATCGTGTCGCCAAATCGACACTCGTGATAGGAATCAGAAAAACATTGAAATTCGATTCTTCAAAGCCATCTGCTGAATATGCCATCCCTCTTGCTACAGGGTGCATGGGGCATTGTCACTATTGTTATTTACAGACGACACTCGGATCAAAGCCATATATTCGGACATATGTGAATCTTGACGAGATTTTCGAGGCAGCCGAAAAATATATAAATGAGAGAAAGCCTGAAATTACCCGTTTTGAGGCAGCCTGTACATCGGATATCGTCGGAATTGATCATTTGACACATTCGTTAAAAAGGGCCATAGAGTATTTTGGGAAAAGTGAATATGGGGTTCTTAGGTTCGTCACTAAATTCCATCATGTCGATCATCTGTTGGATGCTGAACATAATGGAAAAACGAGATTTCGCTTCAGTATAAATTCACGTTATGTGATAAAAAATTTCGAACCCGGGACTTCGAGCTTCGAAGAACGGATGGAAGCGGCACGTAAAGTGGCAGGTGCCGGATATCCCCTGGGTTTTATCGTAGCTCCAATATACCGTCATGAAGCATGGAAGGAGGGCTACCATGAATTATTCGAACGGTTGAGTGAGGCCTTAAAAGGGGTGGATATCCCTGACTTGACTTTCGAATTAATCCAGCATCGGTTCACTGGTCCAGCAAAAAAAGTGATTCAAAAAAACTATCCGAAAACAAAATTGGAACTGGACGAAACGAAGCGTAAATATAAATGGGGCCGATATGGAATTGGTAAATATGTTTATCAAAATGAGGAAGCGGCAGAACTGGAAACGACCATTCGTGGGTATATAGCGGAATTTTTCCCGAAAGCGGAAATTCAGTATTTTACCTGAATCAAGGCAATTTTCTTTTTGAAACTGTCATAAATCGCTCTAATCCTGCTTAGAAATGTAAAGACCGGATTAGGGGAGGGCAGCTATGATTATTGACGGCGTTTTTTCCGGAGGCGGGATTAAAGGCTATGGTTTAGTGGGAGCCCTGCAGGAATTAGAAGAAAAGGGATTTGTATTCCATCGAACAGCAGGGACGAGTGCAGGATCCATAATTGCAGCATTCGTAGCGGCTGGGTACACGGGAAAAGAAATGGAAAAGTTTTTTCTTGATATAGATTTAAGCGGCCTGCTGGATAAAAGGCGTGGTCTTTTGCCTATCCCATTTGCCAAATGGCTTCTTTTATACTGGAAACTGGGCCTTTATAAAGGCAACGCCTTGGAAGCATGGGTCGCCGGTAAACTTGCCGAAAGGAATGTAGTCACCTTTAAGGATGTTCGGCCGAAATCACTCCGTATCATAACCTCTGACATTTCAAATGGGAAATTGGTCGTACTGCCTGATGATTTGCCTAATTATGGAATAGACCCGAGCACTTTTCCAGTGGCAAAGGCAGTAAGAATGAGTTGCAGCATTCCGTATTTCTTTGAGCCAGTCAAACTTAATGTCGGAAAAAGCAAGTTCCTTTTTGTTGATGGAGGTGTGTTAAGCAATTTTCCAATGTGGTTATTCAATTCAGATCATGTTAGAAAGGAAAGACCGGTCATTGGCCTGCGGTTAAGCGTCGATGAGATATGGAAACCGCATGAGGTGGATAATGCGGTTGAATTGTTCTCCGCACTATTCAAAACGATGAAAGATGCCCATGATGCTAGGTATATTTCCAAGAAACACGTCCATAATATTGTATTCATCCCGATGAAGGGAATTTCTGCAATGGATTTTAATCTGAATGATGAAAAAAAGGGTGAATTGATCAATAAAGGCAGGCAGTGTACGAAAGAATTCCTTAAAAAATGGACTTATTGATGTTAAATAAAAAATCGGGCTCTTAAAAAGAAGCCCGATTTTTCTTTTTATTCTTTTTCCCTTCGATGACGGTTAAGTGACTATCCGTTTTCTTTCTCCATTTTATTTTCTTTGATGATTTTGCTGCAGAGAAGCTAGCCACATTATCTTTTTTCGAAGTTCGGTTTTTTAGCCTTTTTTTCGATTGGCGGGCAGCCTTTCGGAATGCTTGCTGCTCTTTCTTAACTGGTTTTCCCTTTGTTAATCCGGTATAAATCATATAAATAATCCCTGCGACAATGGCTATTATGAGAATGTTTCTAAAAAAGCCAATCGGGTCATTAAATAGTCGGCTCAATAGTCCGAGGACTCCGAGGGCGATGATTCCGTATATCATGAAAGATATGAAACGTTTCAACAAAGACACCTCCTTAAGAGCATCATAAGCATTTTTAGCTTATTTTAAACATTCTAATTGTGAAATATTTGAAAAAAATGAAGATCATTCATTTAGTTAGTATATGATTTTTCATCATCAAAATGTGTATAGATGTTTTACACAATTACATCCGATTCTAAACCTTTTTCGGTCTCTTTTTCCATCCTCAACAGTTCTTGGAAGGATGCCAATGCGACTTCGACTTGATCATCGGTAGGGGCTTTGGTTGTCAATAACTGAAGCCAAAGGCCGGGATAGCCAAGGTAACGCAGGATGGGTGTGTCCCTTACTTTGTTAGTCAACTGCAAGACTTCGAATGCTATGCCGAGTACGACGGGGATAAGCAAAATGCGATTGACGACACGAACCCATAGCGGATCTATTGGTACAAGAAGATAGACAAACATCCCTACAATGACAGTAAATAAAATAAAACTGCTGCCACAGCGATAATGAAGGCGGGAACTTGCCTGCACATTTGCAACCGTCAATTCTTTTCCGCTTTCAAAGCAATTGATCACCTTATGCTCTGCTCCGTGATACTGAAAGACCCGCTTGATCAATGGCGTCAAGGAAACTACATAAATATATACGAGCAGTAAGATCAGCTTGAACAAGCTTTCCACTAATACCTGAGCCGTATGGCCACTGAAAATGGGTTCTGTCAATTTTGCGAGGAAGACAGGAATCAAGGTGAAAAGCAATTTCCCAAATAGGAAGGAGATCACACCGATCACGGCAACACCTAGCCAAAGACTTAATTTAGAGGGGTCTTTCGTTTCTTTTTTCGTTTCGACCTGTTTTTCCCCGTCTTCTTCTTCTTCATACTGTTCAGTTGAAAAGTTAAGATGTTTCGAACCGGTGGCACTTGACTGAATCAGTGATACGATACCCCGTAGAAACGGTATTTTTTTTAAGCGGTTTACAACAGGTTTCGATTCACGCGGCAGATGATAATATACAATCGTCGAATCTTTGCGGCGTACCGCAGTGACTGTGTGATGTTTGCCACCGAACATGACGCCTTCCACTACAGCCTGCCCTCCATAAACGGGTTTTTGAACCTCAGACATTTCTACACCAACCTAATAGTTATTCACGTAGCTCTCTCATGGGTGCTAACATGTGTATTATCAAGCATCACAAGGGTTTAAGGCGGTCCTCCAAAATGGAAGGGAAGCTTTATCCCCTGCAATTGCTTTTTGAATGTTGAATCACAGAAAGGTATTATCCTGTGTACATTATAAATTTCAACAGAGGAAGGGGATTTTCCTCTGAAAAAAGCAGATTATTTATGATTTAATCATACAGAATTAATCACAAAACCTCTAGTGATTCTCCTCCCCAATAATAAAAAAAAATAGTTCTATTTAACAAAGGGCATACTACGTAGCGGAGGTGTTTGATATGTCTTCTAATGAAAATGGACAAATTCAACAGGAATATCAAAGCATGTTAATCTACAATGTACTTGCTGTCGGTTTTGTTGGGGGGGCTTTAGCCAGTTTTATTGGAATCCTAGCCCATTATGTTAACTTTATGGATTTTAGCCCAAAATTCATACTGACTTCGTGGTCAAATATGACCTGGATCGATCATTGGCTCGGTACGGTAATGACCATGATTTTATTCGGAATTTTATCCGTGGGGATCGCTTTTATATACTATAGTCTCTTTAAAAGGATGAAGAGTATTTTTCCGGGTATTTTTTTGGGGGTGGTCTGCTGGGCTTTACTTGTATTTGTCCTGAAACCGATGTTCATCGATTTACCAACCTTTTATAAAATGTCAGCAAATACGGTTATAACAAGTGTATGCATTTTTATTATATACGGTCTTTTTGTAGGGTTTTCTATATCATATGATCATCAGGAATATATACGCCATAAAAACAAGGCCGAGAAGCAATCGGAAAGCTGATTGCTTCTTGGTTGTAAAAAAGTAGTAAGACAATTTGGAATTATGATAGAATGTTCATGGAAAGCAATCTTTTAACATGAGCAGGTGTTTGATGATGACAAAAATCTTACTAATCAATGGTCCGAATTTAAATCGCTTGGGGAAGCGGGAACCTGCGCATTATGGATCCTCGACGCTTGCGGATGTGGAAGCGCAATTAATGCTGCAAGCACAAGGGTTAAATGTGGAATTAACCTCTTTTCAAACTAACCATGAAGGAGCGATTATCGACAAGCTCCATTGGTCAGAGGATCATGGGATCGACGGGATTATCATTAATCCCGGGGCTTTTACTCATTATAGTTATGCGATTCGTGATGCAATAGCCGGAATTGATGTTCCAGTGGTGGAAGTGCATATTTCGAACATACATGCCCGTGAAAGCTTTCGACATGAATCAGTGACCGCTGCGGTATCGGCGGGACAGATTGTCGGCTTGGGGATACACGGTTATGAATTGGCGTTGCAGGCGATCACAAAGATTGCAAAGGGGGAAATTAAATGAATAAACTAATGCGCTTAAGAGCCTCGATGGAAAAGGTGGGCATTGATGGTTTTTTGATCACCAGTACATATAACCGCCGATACATGACCAACTTCACGGGAAGTGCAGGCGTTGTCCTCATTTCCCAAAAAGAAGCTAAATTCATCACTGATTTCAGATACGTGGAACAAGCGGGCAAGCAGGCACCGGACTATGAAGTCGTTCAACACAAAGGAACCATCATGGAAGAAGTCGGCAAGCAGGCTAAAGCGATGAACATCGGCAAGCTTGGTTTTGAGCAAGAGCACCTGACTTATGCTACATATAAAGCTTATGAAGCGGCCATTGATGGCCAACTTTTGCCGGTGTCTGGGGTTATTGAGAATTTACGCTTGATAAAGACTTCGTCAGAGATTAAGATATTAAAGGAAGCGGCTGCTATTGCTGATGCTGCGTTTACGCATATTCTGGATTTCCTGCGTCCAGGGATTACGGAACTGGATGTATCCAATGAACTTGAATTCTTTATGAGGAAACAAGGGGCAACTTCTTCTTCCTTCGATATTATAGTAGCATCCGGCATAAGGTCCGCACTTCCGCATGGAGTGGCTACTGATAAAATCATCGAAAAAGGCGATTTTGTCACATTGGATTACGGGGCATATTATAACGGGTATGTGTCTGACATCACTCGGACATTAGCGGTTGGCAAGCCAAGTGAAGAACTTATTAATATTTATGACATTGTTTTAGAAGCTCAACTGAGAGGAATGGCTGGGATCAAACCCGGTATGACTGGCAGGGAAGCGGATGCACTAACTCGAAATCTAATTGAAGAAAAGGGATATGGGCAGTATTTTGGACATTCGACCGGACATGGAATCGGCCTTGAAGTTCATGAAGGTCCAGCATTATCCTTTAGGTCTGATATCATTTTAGAACCAGGTATGGCTGTAACCGTTGAACCGGGCATTTATTTACCGGGCGTAGGCGGAGTACGGATTGAAGATGATACAATCGTTACAATTGACGGTAACGAAGCACTTACTCATTCAACTAAAGAGTTAATCATTCTGTAAACATGTACATGTAGGAGGACAAATTTATGATTTCTGTAAACGATTTTCGCACGGGTGTTACGATTGAAGTAGATAATGGAATTTGGCAGGTTATCGAGTTCCAACACGTTAAACCTGGTAAAGGTGCAGCTTTTGTACGTTCTAAACTTCGGAACCTTCGTACGGGTTCAATCCAGGAGAAAACATTCCGTGCTGGTGAAAAAGTTGCTAAAGCACATATCGAAAACCGCAAGATGCAGTACCTTTATGCAAGTGGAGACAGCCATGTATTCATGGATAACGAAACGTATGACCAAATCGAGCTGCCGGCTTCAAGCATTGAACGTGAACTTAAGTTCCTAAAGGAAAATATGGAAGTACATATCATGACTTTCCAAGCGGAAACTCTTGGTGTCGAACTTCCAAACACAGTGGAACTAGAAGTGGCGGAGACTGAGCCTGGAATTAAAGGCGATACATCTTCAGGCGGCACGAAATCAGCCGTACTTGAGACAGGCCTTTCGGTTCAAGTGCCATTTTTCATCAACCAAGGTGACAAACTATTGATCAATACAAATGAAGGTTCTTACGTATCACGTGCATAAATGAAAGAAGGCCGAGATTAATATCTCGGCCTCAAATTGCAGACAAAAAGGTTTCGGAATGGTTTCATTCCGAAACCTTTTTGATTTTTTATGGGATTGGACTTCATGATGACACAGATGATCTGCTTCTTCCGTAAATTCCTGCCAATGTGGAGTGCCACCACTTTCTGAAGGTCCTTACTTTCTGTACAACACTGTGATAAAAATGAACGAGTCCTGCACAAATGCAATTGGATGATTTGTACACACGATATTCCTCTTTAATCTCCATTTTACAAGCTGGCACCAGTTGGTCTAAAGTAATCATTCATGCTGATCGAATCATGATCATGTTTAAAAAGCATCCTCATCTCCTCAAGTTCCCAGTCTGGAAGGTCCGTATGGTCTCATCCCAAACCATGATTTTATAAGAAGACTTGGTTACCCTTCATGTTTTACTTTTTTGGAGTGGAACCCTCACTGGATTGAAGAAATCTGCGGCACTCCTGCCGAATAACTGGCTAGCCGAGACCCCACAGGCGCTTGCGCCGAGGAGGCTTGGCAGACAGTCGGCGGAAAGGGGGCGGATTTCTGAAATCAACTGCAACTTTTATTATGAAAAAACTGTAGGCTAGTCTCATCCCGAATATTCTTAAGACTAGATTATCCTTCATGTTTTTTTCCTATATCCTTAATCGATTGAAGAAATTTGCGACACTCCTGCCGAATAACTGGCTAGCCGAGACCCCACAGGCGCTTGCGCTGAGGAGGCTTGGCAGACAGTCGGCGGAAAGGGAGCGGATTTCTGAAATCAACTGAAACTTTTTTAAAATAAAAAGACGTAGACCGAGATTAATTTCTCGGTCTTTTTTAGATCCTGGAAGTTATAAAAAAATCAATAAATGGTCCGTTTCTTTAATAGCCTGTCATCATTGCGGGCTTGTCGGCATATATTTTATTGAAAGTGGTGTATACAGGAGGATTGTCAAAATGGAAACGATTCTTTCTTTTTTACCGAAAAGTTTATACGAGCAACTCCGCGGTATGACACCGATGATGATCGATAAGATGGAAGAACTGCGAATTCGGGTTGGAAGGCCGCTTGAGGTCATTGTAGGGGGGGAACCATACTTTTTTTCCTATGAAGTGACCCATTCGGATGCAGATCAATTATTGAATAATATAGGTCAATTTTCGTTATATACGCTTGAGGAAGAATTAAAGCGAGGATATATAACCATAGCGGGTGGACATCGGGTGGGGCTT
Source organism: Peribacillus sp. AS_2 (assembly GCF_026891895.1). Lineage (NCBI taxonomy): Bacteria > Bacillati > Bacillota > Bacilli > Caryophanales > Bacillaceae > Peribacillus > Peribacillus sp. AS_2. The sequence goes on along the minus strand of NZ_JAPTGA010000007.1, from coordinate 69,305 downwards.
GCTGGCAAGGTGATCCTGGAAAATGGTTCGGTCAAAGCGATCAGGGATATTTCCTCATTCAATATTCGGGTTGCACGTGAAAAAATAGGTGCAGCTGAACCTCTCACTTCATATTTATATGACGGGGAATGGCAGCATACCATGTTGATCGGTGCTCCGCAAACGGGAAAAACGACCATATTACGTGATATTGCAAGAATGATATCCAGTGGTAATGAAAAACTCGGCATTGCCCCTCAAAAGGTGGGGATAGTGGACGAGCGCTCAGAAATTGCCGGATGTGTGCATGGAGTGCCGCAGCTCGAATTCGGAACAAGGGTTGATGTGCTCGATGGATGTCCTAAAGCGGAAGGGATGATGATGATGATCCGTTCGATGTCCCCGGATGTATTGATCGTGGATGAAATAGGCAGGGAAGCGGATACGCAGGCTGTGCTGGAAGCCGTGAATGCAGGTATTAAACTCATGATAACCACGCATGGCCATACACTGGATGAAATCAAGAAGCGACCCATTATCGCTGAAATATTAAAGCAAAACATCTTTGAACGCTTTATTGAATTAAAAAGAAGTAAATCCGGTAGGAGGGGCTACAAAGTCCTTGATGCAGCAGGGGTTCCCATTTACTTGGGAGAAAGTGTGAACCCGCATGTTTAAGTTAATAGGAGCAGCGATAATTATGATAGCGACGACTTGGGCAGGTTTTGAAGCGGCGAAAAAATTAAGTATGAGGCCTCGTCAACTGAGACAGCTGAAAGTCGCCATGCAATCGCTTGAAGCTGAAATCATGTTCGGTCATACACCTTTGAAAGAAGCGGCAAGGAAACTTTCTAAACAGATGGCCAAACCTTTGTCCAGCTTTTTCGATACATTTGCAAATCGGCTCGAGTCAGGTGAAACCACCGTCAAAGAAGCATGGGATGATAGTTTGAAGAAAATATGGCAATCCCTTGCTTTAAAACAGGGAGAATTCGAGATTCTTTCACAGTTTGGGGAGACGCTTGGGAAAAGCGATAAATATCATCAGCAAAAGCAAATCATGCTAACGATGGCACATCTGGAACGGGAAGAAACCGATGCACTCGACCGCCAGGGGAAATATGAAAAAATGATGAAAAGTCTTGGTTTTTTATCAGGGCTATTATTGATCATCTTGCTGATGTAGGAATATGTGGGGGGAATGAAAATGGGCATTGACGTGGACATCATATTTAAAATAGCGGGTGTGGGGCTTGTAGTGGCATTTCTTCACACGATACTCGATCAGGTTGGGAAGAAGGAATATGCCCAGTGGGTGACACTTTTCGGATTTATCTATATTTTATTCATGGTTGCTTCTGTAGTAGAGGATTTATTTCAAAAAATTAAATCTGTATTTCTATTTCAGTAAGGGAGGGATTCGCGATTGAAATCATAAAAATCGTGGCCATTGCCCTAGTTGCCACCTTTTTGGCACTGATCGTCAAAGAGCAAAAACCAAATTTAGCATTTCTGCTTGTTGTTTTTGTAGGATGCTCCATTTTTCTTTTTTTAGCTGACAAGATATACGAAATCATTCTAATGTTAGAAAAAATTGCCGTTAATGCGAATGTAAATACCGTATATCTTGAGACCATTTTAAAAATAATCGGAATTGCCTATATTGCAGAATTCGCTTCCCAAATTACAAAAGATGCAGGGCAAGGTTCGCTCGCTTCCAAAATAGAATTGAGCGGAAAAATCTTGATTCTTGCCATGGCGATTCCGATTTTGACCGTCATTATCGAAACGATTCTACAGATGCTCCCAAGTTAATGGATTACTCCTAGTCAATGAGGTGAATGTATGAAGCAGCGGATGCCTTACTTATCCATACTATTCGTTTTACTCTTTTTTTTGCATGCATCTATTGGACAAGCTGCCGAGAATCCAGAAAATGGTGAAGTTGATCAAGAGCCGATCATGCAGTCCGAACTGGTACAAGCCCAAATAGAAAGGCTGGGCGTCGATGAGCTCAAACAATATTGGGATGACATCGTTACGGAATATGGAGGATTCTTACCGGAAAGCCAGAAAGGGAGCTTCATGGATTTTGTAAGCGGCGATAAGAAATTTTCATTTGATGAATGGATAAAGGGAATCACAAAATTCATTTTTCATGAACTGCTCGTGAATGGAAAGCTGCTGGGGTCACTCATTTTATTAACCGTTTTCAGCATGTTCCTCCAGTCTTTGCAGAATGCGTTCGAGCAAAGCTCCGTAAGTAAGGTCGCTTATGCAATCGTTTATATGGTGCTGATCATTTTGGCACTTAACAGTTTTCATGTGGCGATTGAATATACAAAAGATACGATAGATTTGATGATTTCCTTTTTAATGGCGCTCATCCCTTTACTCTTGGCATTGATAGCTGCTTCAGGCGGACTTGTATCGGCAGCCTTCTTTCATCCGGTATTGATGTTTTTGATGAATACAAGCGGCATCTTGATTCAGTTCGTCGTCCTTCCGTTATTATTCTTTGCAGCGATTTTAAGCATAGTCAGCACGTTGACCGAACATTACAAAGTGACACAGCTGGCACAACTACTCCGTAATTTTGCCATCGGGATCCTTGGAGCATTCATGACCATATTCCTTGGTGTGATCTCCGTTCAGGGAGCATCCTCAGCTGTAGCTGACGGAGTGACGATCAGGACAGCCAAATTCGTGACAGGTAACTTTATACCGGTCATAGGGCGTATGTTTACCGATGCAACGGATACGGTCATTAGTGCCTCCGTCCTTTTGAAAAATACAGTGGGATTGTCAGGCGTCATCATTCTCTTGCTCATAACTACATTTCCCGCCATAAAAATCCTGATGATTTCTTTTGTCTATAAATTGGCAGCGAGTCTTTTGCAGCCGCTGGGCGGAGGACCTGTAATAAAATGCCTTGACATTATAAGTAAAAGCATGATTTATATTTTCGCCGCATTGGCCATTGTCTCACTCATGTTTTTTTTAAGTATCACGGTAATCATCGCCTCTGGAAACATTACCCTGATGGTTCGTTAGAAAGGAGGAGGACTTGGTGAGTTTTTTAGCTGGCTGGGTATCCAACATCATCATATTTGTACTGCTGGCTACTGTGATTGATATGCTTCTGCCAAATTCAGCTTTACAGAAGTATGCCAAAATGGTTATCGGGCTTTTACTGATTGCAATCATCATCACTCCTATATTGGGATTATTCAATAAGGATTTCGATGATATTCTCACTGCGGCCACAAGTGAATTTGAGGATCAGAAAAAAAAAGATTTAGGAAATTTGACAGAAATGAAGAAAAAAGAAATACAAGCTACCCAGGGTGCATATATTTTAAAACAAATGGCTGTTGACTTACAGGCAGAAGTGGAAGAGGAGCTGATGGCGGATTATAACATGAGGATTAGTTCAATTGATGTAGGGGTCAAGAATGAGGAAGAGCCGGGTGTTGATGATCTGCAGAACATAACCATCTCATTGGAAAAGGCAGAAGGGAAAGAAAACTCGGAGATAGAGGCAGTAGCGAAGGTTGATATCAATACAGATAGCCCATCCACTTCGAATGATGCCAATCTGGATGCTGTCAAAAGGTTTCTGGCAACAAGTTGGTCTGTTGATGAAGAGATCATTGAAATCGCCGGGGAAAGGAAGTGACTGAGTATTGAACAAAGACAAAGGTCCATTATCCTGGCTGCAAAAACTATTAAATAAAGACCCTGACCAAAAAGAGCCTAAGGAAAAAAAACCTTCCCTGTATGTCTATGCTCTAATCGTTGTCCTTTTGGGATCGGGAATCATGATGGCCGGGAATTTGTTAACCACCAACAAGACGGGACAAACATCTGAAGTGACGACTGTATTCAATAATGATAAACAGCAGGAAGAAGATGGGGATGTTGAAACATTCGGCCAGAAGAAATCAGAATTCAAGACTACAAAAGACTATGAAATATATCTACAGAATGAAATGAAGGAAGCGCTAGAATCCATCGCAGGCGTCCAGGATGTGAAAGTCGTAATCTACGTCGATGCATCCGAGAAAAAAGTATATGAAAGAAATAAAGTCACCCAAAAACAAGTCACTGAAGAAACCGACCAGGAAGGCGGCAAAAGGACGGTCGAAGACACATCCGTTGATGAACAGCTAGTTTTGGTCAAAAGCGGTGAAAAAGAAGGACCAATCATTTCGGAAACGAAAAAACCTAGTGTACGAGGAGTCCTGGTAGTCGCAAAAGGGGCCGAAAACATTCAAATAAAGAAGTGGATCATCGAGGCTGTCACACGCTCACTTGATGTACCGAGTCACAGGGTTTCTGTCATGCCTAAAAAATAAGGGGGAAAATCTACATGTTATTAAAAAAACAAACCGTTTGGTTATTGACTATGCTAAGTCTGGTCGTTGTGCTTTCAGTCTATTATTTAACCGCTCCTGAAGAAAATGCCGCCGATATGACGGCAACAGAGCAAATGGAAAAGGAAAATAAAACAGAGAACAAAGCAGAGACAAAAGGGGAAAACAAAAGTGAAAAAGAAACTTCCAAAAATACAGAAGGTTCCTCTGTAACCATTGCATCTGGAGATGAGTTCGAATCGTTAAGGATGCAGATTGAAGATGAACGGGCGAAGCTGAATGAAGAATTGACTGCAAAGATGGGCAACACAGAACTATCAGCTGAAGAAAGAGACGAGGCTTATGCAAAAATCGAACAATTAAGTGAAACGAAAGTGAAAGAAAATATCATCGAAAACTTAATTGTTGCCATGGATTACAATGCCGCACTGGTCCGGGTGGACGGAACGGATGTTAAGGTGAGTGTCAAGGCGGATAAACAAACGAAAACAGAGGCAAATAACATTATCCGCCTCGTAAGGAAAGAAGTGAGCGATGCACAAAATGTAGTGGTCGATTTCCAACCGGAAAAGTAAACACACATACAGAAAAAAGTGACTGATACAGAACAGTTCAACCTCATAAAAATTTGAAAGCCCCCTTAATAAAAAAATGGGAGGCTTTTTATTATGATTTTTTAAACTATCTCACAAACCTGGAAACTTTAGAGGAAAAGCTTTTTTATGTCGATTGGAATCAGGAACTCAAATAGAAATGGTGATAATGATCATCCGTAATATTCTAGAAAAGTAATTAAAATGGATATTATGGCTGGTTTTCCAGGAATGAAATGCAAAATTAAAGAGCAAGCGTTAAGGTGCCCAAGTTGATATATATTCACAATATTATAATAAAGGTGTAAGATGGAAGTATGGATATTCAGTAACAATTAATCTATCATTGAATTTGTATAAGCTAATATTGTATGATGTTAGAAGCTGGTCATAAACTTTTCAATTTTCTTAGGGAAACAATATTTTGAGAAAGTGAAATATCTGTTATAATACAGATGGGGTTTGTAGTCAGTTTATTCGCATTCGCGTAAAGAAAGCGGCTACTTTGTGCAGTATTGGACAAAGTAGGATAAGCTAAGGGTAGGGTTACATAAAATATTATTGCCTCACAAACTCATATTAAATTAGACAAGGGGTGCCACAAAATGAAAGTGCAAGAAATTCGTGAAATTATTAAGTTAGTCGATCAATCAAATATCGGTGAATTCGTTTTCGAAAATGAAGGAACGAAAATTAAATTGAAAAAAACCGAAACGGGTACAGTATTACACCAAGCAGCAGTTGCTCCAGATGTTGTTCAAGCCAATGCAGCTGTAGAGGTCAAGCCCGCAGCGGCCCCTGCCCCTGAAGTACCGAAAGCTGTTGAACCTGCAAAACCGGCTGCAGCCGTCACTGAACAGGAAAATTTACATAAAATCACTTCCCCTATGGTAGGGACATTCTACCAATCTCCTGCACCGGATTCACCTGCATACGTAAAAGCAGGCGATAAAGTAACGGGGGATTCCATCGTCTGCATCGTGGAAGCCATGAAACTTTTCAATGAAATCGAAGCTGAAGTAAGCGGTGAAATCGTTGAAGTCCTTGTAAAAGAAGGTCAGCTTGTAGAATATGGTCAACCATTATTTTTAGTAAAGCCGGAATGAGGAGCTGTTTCTAAATGATCAAAAAGGTATTAATTGCCAATCGCGGGGAAATTGCTGTCCGTATCATCCGGGCATGCAAGGAGTTAGGAATCGAGACTGTTGCTGTCTATTCAGAAGCAGATAAAGAAGCATTACATGTTCAAATTGCTGATGAAGCATATTGCATCGGTCCTAAATTATCAAAAGACAGTTATTTAAATAAAACCAACATTATCAGCACCGCCAAGAAAACGGGATCCGATGCAATTCATCCGGGATATGGTTTCCTAGCTGAAAATGCCGACTTTGCCGAGCTATGCCGTGAATGCAATATCATTTTCATCGGTCCTAGCCCCGAAGCGATCAATAAAATGGGTACAAAGGACGTAGCAAGGGAAACCATGCGCAAAGCTGGTGTACCGATCGTGCCAGGTTCTAAAGGCATAATCAAAGATACAGATGAGGGTGTAGCACTAGCTAATGAAATGGGCTATCCAGTCATCATCAAAGCTACTGCAGGCGGAGGTGGTAAAGGTATCCGCGTCGCAAGGACAGAAGAAGATCTCATTAAGGGCATTAACATCACACAACAGGAAGCCGCGACGGCATTCGGGAATCCTGGCGTGTATATTGAAAAGTTCATCGAGGACTTCCGTCACGTTGAAATACAGGTCATGGCAGATAATCATGGCAACGCCATCCATTTAGGTGAGCGTGATTGTACGGTCCAACGACGTTTGCAAAAACTTGTTGAAGAAACCCCGTCACCGGCGTTGGATGGTGAAATACGTGCGGAAATGGGGCAGGCCGCTGTGACGGCTGCACTTGCCGTAAACTATTCTGGAGCCGGAACAGTAGAATTTATTTATGACTATGTGAATAGAAAATACTACTTTATGGAAATGAATACACGTATCCAGGTTGAACACCCAGTTACAGAAATGGTAACGGGCGTGGATTTGATTAAAGAACAGATCAAAGTTGCTTCAGGCAACAAACTATCGCTTTCGCAAGAGGATGTCACTTATAACGGATGGTCTATCGAATGCCGGATCAATGCCGAAAATCCAGAAAAGAATTTCATGCCTTCCGCAGGTAAGATTCAAATGTATTTACCTCCAGGCGGCTACGGAGTTCGTGTGGATTCTGCGGCATACCCTGGGTACTCGATACCGCCGTATTACGATTCCATGATCGCTAAATTGATTGTCCATGCACCGACTAGGGAAGAGGCAATCGAGAAGATGAAACGCGCCTTGGGTGAGTTTGTCATTGAAGGGATCAGTACCACAATTCCTTTCCATATTAAGTTACTTCAGCATGAACAATTTGTTTCCGGGGAATTTAATACCAAATTCCTTGAAATATATGATGTAATGAACTCATAATGTAAAGGAAGACAGGAGGTGCTTTTGAATGAGTGAAATGGAAGGCCAATTACTCGAAATGAATGATTATAATAGTGGGCTGGGCAAAGTTGAGATTGCGCCTGAGGTGATAGAGGTGATTGCGGGTATCGCTGCATCGGAAGTTGAAGGTGTTGCACATATGCGCGGGAATTTCGCTACGGGTGTTGTTGAAAAGCTTGGTAAAAAGAACCACGGTAAAGGTGTTAAAGTGGACTTAACGGGAGAATCCATCAAAGTCGAACTTTATTGTGTCATGAAGTTTGGTGTTTCAATTCCGAAAGTTGCTCAGGAAGTGCAAGATAACATTCGTGAAGCTTTGTTGAATATGACCGCTATCGACGCTGGCGAAGTGAACATTCATGTAGTGGGCATTGCGTTTGAAAACGCTAAACAAGAAGCGGATTACGAACAAGAAGTGTAAGTGGGCTTCATTCGATTCACACCAGCAAAAACCCGGCAAAAAGCCGGGTTTTTGTTTTTTGAAAGTAAACTCCAAGATACCCGTTTTTGGAGCCTGCTTATAATATTAAATTTAAATGAACATAATAAGGCGGTGTCTGGAAATTTCCCTTTAATTCAAGGGTGATTTCTGTTAGAGTGTAAAAGGTGAAATATGAGCATGAAAGCTAGGCAAGAGCTTTTTGACACTTTCAAAAAGTATGGGACTGTGTTGGCCGTTTAAATGGAAAGTAATCTTGAGATGTAATCTTGAATCAAGATATTGAATCTTTTGGCCTTTAATTTAGTGGGATTTAGCTTGTTTTTATAAAAAATATAGCGAGAATCTTAATATTTTTGAAAAATTGTTATTTAATGTTCGTTTGTTCTAGCGTTTTCATATATAATAGTAGATGTAAAAGGAGTAAGATTATGAAAAGAAGAGAAGCCCGTGAAAAATCCCTTCAAGCACTATATCAGATAGATATTGCCAACTCTAATGCAGAAGAAGCAATGGAAAGCGTACTGGATGGTGCTCCCACTGATAATTATTTCAAGAAATTAGTAATGGGGATAACGGAAAATCGTGAACAAATTGATGGAATGATCAGGGACAATTTAGAGAATTGGACGTTGGAAAGACTGGCGAACATTGATCGAAATTTACTGCGGATTGCGGTTTATGAAATGGTTCACAGTGAAGATGTTCCTGTAAGTGTTGCAATGAATGAAGCTATTGAAATTGCTAAGAAATTCGGTGATGATCAATCAAGCAGCTTTGTAAATGCCGTTTTATCCAAAGTGAAGGTGAAAAGCGGCAGCTAAAGCTGCAGCCTTGAACAAGGATTCTCTCAGCAATTTCTTTAGCAAAATTAACTTGGGAGGAATAAACACATGTCAGCTCAAATCATTAATGGTAAAGAAATTGCAGAGTCAGTTAGGCAGGAAATCAGTAAGGAAGTTCAACAGTTACGTGAAAAAAATGTCGTTCCGGGTTTAGCTGTAATCCTGGTGGGTGACAATCAAGCATCTCAAACTTATGTGCGCCATAAGCAAAAGGCCTGTGAGGACTTGGGTATGCATTCCGTACTAATTAAAAAACCTGCGGATTTATCTCAGGAGGAATTAATTCAGAGCATTGCTGAATTAAACCAGGATGACAGCATTCATGGTATATTGGTGCAGCTGCCCTTGCCTGGACATATTCAGGAAAAGGCGATTATTGAAGCGATTTCCCCTGAAAAGGATGTAGATGGATTCCACCCGATTAATATTGGGCGGATGATGACGGGACAAGATGCATTTTTACCTTGTACTCCGTACGGCGTCATGGTGATGCTTGAGTATATCGACTATGACCTTGAAGGTAAGCATGTTGTCATCGTAGGGAGAAGTAATATCGTCGGAAAACCAGCCGGACAATTGTTTTTAAACGCGAATGCAACCGTTACATACTGTCATTCACGGACAAAGGATCTTGCTTATTATACCAAGCAAGCCGATGTTGTTGTGGCAGCGGTCGGAAAGAGGGACACGATCACGAGTGACCATATTAAAGAAGGCGCAATCGTCATTGACGTCGGAATGAACAGGAATGATGAAGGGAAGCTTTGCGGTGATGTGGCGTTTGATGAAGTGAAAAATAAGGCTTCATACATTACACCTGTTCCTAAAGGCGTTGGTCCCATGACGATTACGATGCTTATGAAGAATACGGTCAAATCTGCTCAAAAAGCTCTTGAATCAAACAAGCAAGCATTAAAAAGCTGAAAAAAACGTTAAATTATTTTAAAGAAGCGGACCTCTTGTTTTATAATAACGGGAGACCGCTTTTTTTCCATTCATGGATTTATGATAATCTATAGGTGAGTTTTCTTTATATCCGATTTCCATCGGAAGGAGACATTATATGAGCAACCAACAATATTTGAGTGTGTCGGCTTTAACGAAGTACATCAAAAGGAAGTTCGATGCCGACCCCCATTTGCAAAATGTATACATAAAAGGTGAAATTTCAAATTTTAAACAACATACAAGCGGACATATGTATTTTACTTTAAAGGATGAGAAGGCACGACTTCTCTCCGTCATGTTTGCCGCCAATAATAAAGGCATGAAATTCCTTCCTGAAAATGGCATGAAGGTACTTGTTAAGGGTGATATATCATTATATGAAGCTGGAGGACAGTATCAGCTTTATGTGAAAAGCATGGCCCCTGATGGTGTGGGGGATTTATATCTTGCTTATGAACAGCTGAAGAAAAAGCTGGAGGGGGCAGGCTTGTTTTTGGCCGAACACAAGAAGCCGATCCCTCAGTACCCTAAGTCTGTAGGGGTCATAACTTCGCCGACCGGAGCTGCATTAAGAGATATCCTGACAACCATCAAGCGGAGATATCCGATCGCCAGGATCATCGTTTATCCAGCACTTGTACAAGGGAATAATGCCGCTAAATCGATTGCCAAGGCAATTTCCATGGCGAACGCAAGGGCGGAAAGCGATGTTCTCATTGTCGGAAGGGGCGGCGGGTCGATCGAGGAACTATGGGCCTTCAATGAGGAGATAGTGGCTGAATCTATATATGATTCCGATATACCTGTAATTTCTGCTGTCGGTCACGAAACCGACTTTACGATTGCTGATTTTGTCGCCGATATGCGTGCTCCTACACCGACTGGTGCAGCAGAGTTAGCGGTTCCTCACTTGAATGAAATACTCGAACGCCTGATGAACCGCAAGAATCGTTTGACCCGCTCCATTCAAGAAGCAGTGAATTTTGAACGAACCCGTTTGACCAGGATGGAGAGGTCTTATGCCTTCCGTTACCCACATAAAATGTACGAACAGAAGCTGGAACAACTAGACAAGACGATGGACAGGCTAGGGAGGACCAGCACGCGATATTTCATGAAAAAGAGAGATGAGCTGAATCAGCTGAACGATATTTTGAAAAAGCAGCATCCTGAACAAGCGGTGAAAAATGCGAAAGATGAACTGCAGCAGCATGCAAAGGTTTTACGGAGGGCCATGGAAGCCATCTATCGGCATAAATCTCAGCAGTTCGTCCATATTACAGCCACTTTATCTGCTCTCAGTCCACTAAAAATCATGGAACGGGGCTATGGATTGGTTTTTGCTGAGGATGAGACATTAGTGAAAAGTACACAGCAAGTATCAAAAGGGGATAAGATAGCGGTTTCGATAAAAGATGGAACTCTTGAATGTGAAATTAAAGAAATTAAGGAGCGGATTGAATCATGACAAAAAAACAGGAAGCTACATTTGAAGAAGCGATGGAGAATCTCGAAAAAATTGTAGAGCAGTTGGAAGAAGGCGATGTGCCCTTGGAAGAAGCCATTTCGATATATAAACAAGGGATGGATTTATCAAGGCTTTGCCATTCAAAGCTTAAGGCTGTTGAAGATCAGTTGACTCAAATTTTACGCGAAGATGGGGAACTTGAAAACTTTGCTGTACAGGAGGAAGAATGACATGGGTACGGCGTCCTTTGAAATGTTTTCTAATGAATATAAGGCAATTATAGAACGGGAAATCGTCGAATATGTCAATAAACTTAAAGCCCCGGCAGTAGTCAAAGAAGCCATGATCTATTCACTGCAGGCAGGGGGGAAACGGATTCGCCCATTATTGGTCTTTGCGGTTTTGGAGGCCTTTGGAAAAAGCTTGAGGATAGGGATTCCTGCAGCGGCTGCCATTGAAATGATTCATACATATTCTTTGATTCATGATGACCTTCCGGCAATGGATGATGATGATCTCCGCCGCGGAAAACCGACGAATCATAAAGTGTTCGGTGAAGCGGTGGCCATACTGGCAGGTGATGCACTTCTTACTTATAGCTTTCAATTGGTGACGGATATGACCAATCCCGAGGTCACGGCTGAAATGAAGCTGAACCTTGTAAGTGAAATTGCGAAGTCCGCCGGAGCCGAAGGAATGGTTGGGGGGCAAGTTGCCGATATGGAAGGTGAGAATAAACAGCTGACCCTTCAGGAATTGGAGTATATACATGAACATAAAACAGGGAAGTTATTGACTGCAAGCATCCTTTCCGGTGCTATATTAGCAGGGGCGAGTGAAGAACAGCAACTGCATTTACGTGACTTTGCATACCACCTGGGGCTTGCTTTTCAAATTCGCGATGATATTCTGGATATTGAAGGGTCAGTCGAGTTGATCGGCAAGCCGGTTGGCAGTGATGTGGGGAATCATAAAAGCACATATCCTTCATTGCTAACCCTTCAAGGGGCAAAGCAAAAGTTGGAACATCATATAGAACTTGCCCATGCCGCTTTAGGAAAAACAACCTTACAAACGGGTTTGTTGAATGAACTAACTGATTTAATTGCGAACCGTAATCATTGATTGTGGCTAAATTTGTTATCAATTGAGGTTTTGTGGTATACTCATTGTGCAAAAATATGTGAAAATCAAAATGAATTTTTAAATTGAGATACGTGATAAAATAGGTATAATAAGCCGCCGAAATCACCTGGGTGTTGGCGGCTATTTTTTAACTTAAAACCAATTTTTCGGTCAAGTCTTCCATAGCCCTCTTTCATGAGGCTTTGTTTATGCTAACCACCGAAAATGACAGAAAGTGAGTGGTCCTGTTTGGATCTTCTATCTATAAAAGACCCTTCTTTTTTGAAGAAGATGAATAATGAAGAACTTGTCGAGTTAAGTGTGGAAGTACGGAAATTCCTTGTGGAAAAATTATCGGTGACCGGTGGGCACATTGGTCCCAATTTAGGTGTCGTCGAGTTGACTATAGCCTTGCATAAAGAATTCGACAGTCCGAATGATAAAATTTTATGGGATGTCGGACATCAATCATATGTCCATAAAATCCTGACTGGCAGAGCAGGAGAGTTCGACACCTTAAAGAAATATAAAGGTCTTTGCGGTTTTCCTAAAATGATTGAAAGCCCCCATGATGTTTGGGAAACCGGTCACAGTTCGACTTCCCTTTCAGCTGCAATGGGGATGGCGGCTGCCCGTGATATCAAAGGGGAAAACAGCTTTATTTTGCCTGTAATCGGAGACGGTGCCCTAACAGGGGGGATGGCGCTTGAAGCGTTGAATCATATCGGTGATGAAAAAAAGGACATGATCGTTATCCTGAATGATAATGAAATGTCCATAGCCCCCAATGTAGGTGCCTTACACACGATATTGGGAAGATTGCGGACAGCAGGTAAATATAACTGGGCAAAAGATGAATTGGAGCTGCTTTTGAAAAAAATTCCTGCAGTCGGTGGTAAACTTGCGGCTACAGCTGAACGTTTGAAGGATAGCATGAAATATTTATTGGTATCAGGAATCTTTTTCGAAGAACTCGGATTCACTTATCTTGGACCAGTAGATGGACATAATTATGAAGAATTGCTTGAGAATTTAAGATATGCCAAGAAAACGAAGGGACCGGTCCTGCTGCATGTCATCACGAAAAAAGGCAAGGGATATTCACCTGCCGAGTTGGACACAACGGGGAACTGGCATGGGACTGGCCCATATAAGATCGAGACAGGAGATTTCGTGAAATCCCCTAGTAAGGGTCCTGCTTGGAGCGCTCTCGTAAGCGATACTGTCAGCAGGCTAGCCCGTGACGATGAGCGGATTGTCGCGATTACACCTGCAATGCCCGTAGGTTCGAAATTGGTGGGCTTCTCTCAAGAGTTCCCAGAGCGTTTCTATGATGTTGGGATTGCCGAGCAGCATGCTGCAACTTTTGCAGCCGGATTGGCAACGCAAAAAATGAAACCATTCCTGGCTATATATTCAACCTTCCTGCAAAGGGCTTATGACCAGGTGGTGCATGATATTTGCCGTCAAAATTTGAACGTATTCATAGGAATCGATCGTGCCGGATTGGTTGGTTCCGATGGTGAAACGCATCAAGGCGTTTTCGACATTGCTTTCTTGCGCCACGTACCGAATATGGTGCTGATGATGCCGAAAGATGAAAACGAAGGCCAGCATATGGTCAATACGGCCTTAAAATATAATGATGGTCCGATTGCCATGCGTTTCCCTCGTGGGAATGGTTGGGGAGTAGAGATGGATGCTGAATTACAGCAGATTCCGATCGGTTCGTGGGAAGTTCTTAAAGAAGGAACGGATGCTGCCATCTTAACTTTCGGCACTACGATTCCCATGGCTCTTGAAGCGGCAGAACTGCTCGAGAAAGAGGATTATTCAGTGAAGGTGGTCAATGCCCGGTTCATTAAGCCTTTGGATGAGAACATGCTAAGCAGTCTCCTTGGTGAAAAAATGCCAATCCTGACAATAGAAGAAGCGGTTCTTCAAGGTGGTTTTGGTAGTTCTGTTCTTGAATATGCTCATGATCAAGGATTTTATGGGGCAATTATAGATCGAATGGGGATACCTGATTATTTCATTGAACATGGAAGCGTCGATGAACTTCTTGAAGAAATCGGTCTGACGACTGAGACAGCCATCAAAAAGATTAAAATGATAACACCCAAAAAAGAAAAAAGGGCCTGAAAATATGAAAGTGATGAAAGAAAGAGTGGATGTATTACTTGTAGAACAAGGCTTGGCCGATACACGTGAAAAAGCGAAGCGTATGGTTATGGCAGGCCTTGTCTACGCGAATGAAGAGAGATACGAAAAACCGGGGGAAAAAGTGCCGGTCGATCTAGAATTCACGATCAAAGGAAAAGTCATGCCTTACGTTTCAAGAGGCGGTCTTAAACTTGAGAAGGCATTAAGGGAATTCGATTTACAAGTGAATGGAAAAATATTGCTTGATATCGGATCATCAACTGGCGGGTTTACGGATTGTGCTTTGCAAAATGGCGCCATAATGTCTTATGCGCTTGATGTCGGCTATAATCAACTTGCCTGGAAGCTTAGGCAGGATGAGCGGGTAAAAGTAATGGAAAGAACCAATTTCCGTTATGTTACACCCGCCGATCTCGACGGGGAGATGCCAAACTTCGCAAGCATTGATGTTTCCTTCATCTCGCTTACGTTAATTTTACCGGTACTAAAGACCTTGCTCGTCCCGAATAGTGATATCGTTGCCTTGGTTAAACCGCAATTCGAAGCCGGGAAGGATCAAGTGGGTAAAAAGGGGATTGTTCGTGATCCCAAAATTCATAAACAAGTGTTGGATAAGATCATTTCTTTTTCTTTAAAGGAAGGCTATGATATTAAGGATGCCTCCTTCTCACCGATTACCGGCGGTGATGGAAATATTGAATTCTTACTTCACTTACACTGGCAAGGGCCGAAGGAAGATGGAGCATTATTGCTTTCGAAAACGGTTGATGACATCGTTGGAGAGGCCCATGCCCAATTTAAAAAAGAATAGCTAGAACTTTGTATGGCTCCTTTGGCTGAATGGTTGGCTAAAGGAGCTTTTTGACTATGCATTGTCGTCATGGAATTGAATCCTTTATGAGTGGATACATAAAATAGGTAAGTGAAAAAATTAGACTTGTATTCATTTTAGAGAAAAAAGTTGTACAATTGCATAAAAATCCGATAACATTAATATTGAAAGTGATACCATTACCATTAAATGAGCAACAGTTGAGAAGAGGTGCTTCTACTTATGAATAAAGGACAACGACATATAAAAATAAGGGACATTATAACGAATAATGATATCGAAACACAGGATGAGTTAGTTGAAGAATTGAAATTAGCTGGATACAATGTAACTCAAGCCACCGTTTCAAGGGATATTAAAGAGCTTCACCTTGTAAAAGTTCCTTTAACGGATGGAAGGTATAAATACAGTCTGCCGGCCGACCAACGTTTCAATCCACTTCAAAAATTAAAGAGAATCCTTGTCGATGCCTTTGTACGCATTGACTCAGCCAATAATTTGCTGGTTATGAAAATGCTCCCGGGTAATGCCCAGGCCATCTGTGCATTGATTGATAATTTAAATTGGCAAGAAATACTCGGGACGATCGGCGGCGACGATACATGTTTAATTATCTGCCGTTCCGAGGAAGATGCAAAGATCATTTCCGGCAAATTCTTGGACATGCTCTAATAATGTTGTGAGGTGATCTAGTTTGTTAACAGAACTATCGATTAGGAATTTTGCGATCATAGACAGCCTGTCCGTTTCATTTGAGAAAGGCTTGACGGTCTTGACAGGAGAAACAGGGGCAGGGAAGTCAATCATAATAGATGCCATTCATCTGTTGGTTGGGGGACGTGGTTCTGCAGAGTTCATTCGGCATGGTGAGTCGAAGGCTGAAATAGAAGGATTATTCCAAATTGAAGATGAAAAACACCCGGTCTTTGCCAAAGCGGAAGAGTTTGGCCTGGATATGAATGATGGGATGGCGATACTTCGAAGGGATATCTCACAAAGCGGTAAAAGCGTTTGCAGGGTAAATGGGAAGCTGGTGACGATTTCCACTTTACGTGAGATAGGGCGAACATTGATAGACATCCATGGTCAGCATGAACATCAGGAATTAATGGATGAACGACTCCATCTTCCGCTGCTCGATCAATTCGGAGGTGAAAAAATCGCATCTGCACTCACTGAATACCAAAAGCTATATAAACGATATGAAACCGCTTCTAAACAATTGAATGGTTTGAGCCAAAATGAACAGCAAATGGTCCACCGCCTTGATTTGATCCAGTTTCAATTCGATGAAATCCAAAAAGCTGATTTGAAATTACGCGAAGATGAAGAATTGATGGAAGAACGGAAGAAAATTAATAATTTCGAAAAAATCCATGAAGCGCTGCAAACCAGTTATAATGCTTTAAATGGTGAGCAGCATGCAATTGATTGGCTTTCCGTGGCCATGAATAATTTGGAGGAAGCGGCAGGGCTTGATGAAGGTTTAAAGCACAGCTCTGAAACCGTTTCAAATAGCTACTTCCTGCTCGAAGAGGCTGTGTCAAACATCCGGGACCAATTGGACTCTTTGGATTATGATACAGAACGTGTTGAATTCATTGAAAGTCGACTTAATGAAATAAATCAATTAAAGCGTAAATACGGACGGACCATCGAGGAAATCCTGGAATATGGGGCCGCAATTGAAGAAGAAGTCGAAAAGCTGCAAAATAGGGAAACCCATATCGCGAAGCTTGAAAAGGAAATGAAATCCATCAAGGCAGATCTTATCGTCGAAGCAAAGAATCTGTCTGAACTTCGCCAGAAATTCGCTCAGCAGCTAACCAAAAAGATTCATCAGGAATTAAAGGATCTATATATGGAAAAAACAATTTTTGAACCTCATTTCCTTCAGACAGCCTATACTTTCGATGAATTGTCAGATAGGGGCATTAATCAGTCAGGGCTGGATTCAATGGAATTTTATATTTCCACCAATCCAGGTGAACCGTTAAAACCTCTTTCTAAAATCGCATCTGGTGGAGAACTGTCGAGGATCATGCTGGCTTTGAAAAGCATTTTCTCCAAGCATCAAGGCATAACATCCATTATATTTGATGAAGTGGATACAGGTGTGAGCGGACGGGTTGCACAATCCATTGCCGAAAAGATTTATAAAGTGGCAACTGGATCACAAGTTTTGTGCATATCCCATTTGCCACAGGTGGCAGCCATGGCGGATACTCACCTTTTCATAGCGAAAAATGTAAGGGCCGGACGCACGAATACCTCGGTCAAGCCGCTAATTGAAACTGAAAAAATAAAAGAAATTGGCAGGATGATTTCGGGAGTAGAGATTACGGACTTGACGAAACAACATGCCAATGAATTAATCCAGCTGGCCAAAAGGCTGAAGATTACATCTTGATGGGCCTGTAAGAAGATTATTTAAACTTATCATAAGCATTCATTGTAAAGCTATCCAAAAACGGATAGCTTTTATTTTTTGCACCTGTTATAAATGACTGTCATGAGGGCTAAATTAAAGGTGTAGCCATAAAGTTTCAGAGAGCGAGGAGAGTGAATGGATTGAAATTTATATGGATAAACAGGATCATCGGTGGAATTCTCCTTGTTTCGCTATTAACATTAGGGTTATACCAGCCATCTCGTGAATATTTTTTAATTCCAAATCATCTTGTACTATTTGAAGGAAGTCAATATAGTATTTCCAAATCATTGCCTGTTTCTGCAAAAACTTCGGGATCCAGTGATGGAATTTCACTTCATGATGAACAAGCTTCGATTACGCTTGGTGCCGAGAAACCAGGTACGAATGAAGTGTTACTCGATGTAGCAGGCTTGCCTGCCAAAAAGGTCGACATCAGGGTGTTAAAAGACTTTAGGGTCATGCCTGGAGGCCAATCCATTGGAGTGAAGCTTAATACTCTTGGGGTGCTCGTAGTAGGTCATCATCTTATTGATACGGCGCAGGGGAAAAAATCACCGGGAGAAAAAGCCAAAATTGAAATCGGTGATATTATTACAGAAATCAATGGTCAGACGATAAAGAAGATGGGGGATGTAACCCCTTTTGTTCAGCAGGCAGGTGAAAAGGGTGAGGCGTTGAAAATTGTCATTAACCGTGATAATAAAGTGCTTCATAGTACCTTATTCCCGCTAAAAGATAAGAATGAAGGAACTTACAAATTGGGTTTGTATATCCGTGATTCGGCAGCTGGCATCGGAACGATGACGTTTTATCACCCGGATTCAAAAAAATATGGGGCGTTGGGACATGTCATATCCGATATGGATACAAAAAAGCCGATTGTTGTTAAGGACGGACAGATCGTTCAATCGACGGTCACATCCATCGAAAAAGGAAGCAATGGTGATCCGGGAGAAAAATTGGCACGCTTTTCTTCCAATAAAGAAAAAATAGGAAATATCAATCGTAATAGTCCCTTTGGCATTTTTGGGAAATTAAATCAAGATTTTAAAAATGGAATTAACGACAAACCACTCCCCATCACCCTTTCCCATGAGGTAAAGGAAGGGCCAGCAAAAATCCTTACAGTGGTGAATGGTTCTGAAGTGGAGGAATTCGATGTCGAAATCGTCAGTTCCATCCCACAGAAGTTTCCTGCAATCAAAGGAATGGTCTTAAAAGTGACGGATAAAGAATTGCTTCAAAAAACGGGTGGGATCGTTCAAGGTATGAGCGGCAGTCCTATCATTCAAAATGGGAAATTAATCGGTGCAGTCACCCATGTATTCGTTAATGATCCTACAAGTGGGTATGGAGTCCATATCGAATGGATGTTAAACGAAGCCGGTATAAATATATACGACAAAGATAATTATGAAAAGGCAAGCTAAGAATCCGGGTATCCTTTTGGATGCCCCTTTTTAATGGAAAATTATGATTAGCATATGTTTAGGTCGGAATTAATTTTGATTTCTTCAAAAAATAGAGGTTTTTTTGGAACGATGTGATAAAATGAAAACGTTATGAAGATTTTTCGACAAACGGTTTATTCCAATAGCAAACGAAGTCGAAAACAAGAGATATCCGGAGAATAATATTGAATTCCTTATATTTTTTCAAAAATAAAAGGAATTTAGTTTCCATTGTCGAAAAGTTCAATTACAATAGAATTTAGTCATATAGAAAAAAAGACCAATTGTAGTTGAGGAGGAAATCAAGCGTGAAAAAAATTAAGGTGTGCGTTGTAGATGATAATAGAGAACTTGTTGGCCTTCTGGAAGAATACATTTCTGCACAGGAAGACATGGAAGTGATTGGGGTGGCACATAACGGTCAAGATTGCCTGGGTATGCTAGAAAGCGTTGATCCGGATATTTTGATCCTCGATATTATCATGCCTCATTTAGATGGGTTAGGTGTACTTGAGAAACTTCGTGAAGTAAAACGGGGTGCCATGCCTAATGTGATAATGCTTACTGCCTTTGGTCAAGAAGATGTTACGAAAAAAGCAGTTGATTTGGGTGCGTCTTATTTCATCCTGAAACCATTTGATATGGAAAATCTGGCCAATCACATCCGTCAGGTAAGCGGTAAAGGGCAGGCGGTTTTAAAAAATCATAGTCAATTTAGCTATCGTCCCCAAAATGAATCCAAACCGAAGAACCTTGATGCAAGCATCACCAGCATCATTCACGAGATTGGAGTGCCTGCACATATTAAGGGCTATTTGTATTTAAGGGAAGCCATATCCATGGTATATAATGATATAGAATTATTGGGTTCCATCACCAAAGTTTTATATCCGGATATCGCAAAAAAATACAATACTACGGCCAGCCGAGTTGAACGTGCTATCCGGCATGCGATTGAAGTGGCCTGGAGCCGTGGAAATATAGAATCCATATCATCTCTTTTCGGCTATACCGTAAGCATGACAAAGGCAAAACCTACAAATTCCGAATTCATTGCCATGGTTGCCGATAAGCTGCGCCTCGAACATAAAGCTTCTTGACAGGGGTAGGGTAATACCGGTTGTTAAGACTCAGGGTAACTATTGACCTTATAAAGGCTAGAGCCGCTAAATATAAATAGGAACTCTCCGTCTGGAGGTAAAGGACAGGAAGAAGTTGCTTCGTGATTTTTTCTAATCGGCAACTTCAAATCTTTTTACGCCGGTTAAAAAAATTAAACGCCTTTTATTTATTGGATTTTGCAGCAAATCCCATAAATAAAAGGCGTTTTTGTTTGGTTTAAAAATCGGCACATAGTAAAAGGGAATGGAGTGATTTGAGGAAAGGAACCTTCTATGCAGAAAATAATCACCTGCGTTTTGATTGTAGAATTGATCTAGATGAAAATAATTTGCTGTTTCTGTTCATAAAATCGGTGTATAACAATTTTTGAGAGAGGCGGCGTTTCATCATGACCTTAATCTTTGCACATCGAGGCTCTGCAGGAACTCATCCGGAAAATACGATGTCGGCGTTCAAGGAAGCTGCCCGTGTCGGTGCGGACGGAATTGAAACGGATGTCCAGCTCTCGAAAGATGGAGAAGTGGTCATCATCCATGATGAAAAGCTCGATCGGACCACGAATGCCTCGGGGTATGTAAAAGACCGGACATTAAAGGAGTTGAAAACCCTTAATGCTTCCGCAACCCATAAGGGTAATTTTGGTGAAGAAAAGATTCCCACGCTTGAAGAACTGTTTATTTGGCTTAATGATAATCAGCTTTTTTGCAATATTGAATTGAAAAATACGGTTTTTCTGTATCCAGGCTTGGAAGAGAAAGTCATCCGGCTCATCCGTACCTACGAAATGGAGGAAAGGATAATCCTTTCTTCTTTCAATCATTACAGTTTGGTCAATTGCCATCGATTGGCACCAGAATTGGAAACGGCACCGCTATATAGGGATGGCCTATACATGCCATGGATATATGCTAAGGCAATAGGCGGAAGTGCAATTCACCCCAATATCCGGGCTGCCCCTGATGCACTCATTCAATCATCGGTTAGTATGGGTGTTCCTGTAAGGCCCTATACCATTAATGAAGAAACCGAGATGAAGCGGTTATTCAAATTGGGGTGCAGCGGCATCATAACCGATTTCCCCAAAGCAGCGGTACGGATAAGAGAAGAATTGAAGTCAAGATAAAGAAAGAAGGTGCCATACAAGGCACCTTCTTTTTGCGTTTAAAATTTATTGAACCTGCTCTGGACCTTATTTTGTTTTCGATCTCGATGTAGGATGAAGCCGGCGATAAAGGCTATTCCGCCTATCGTAATGAGCAGTCCTATTAAAAATTGCAGCCAAAGGAATGGATAGGGGGGCTGTAAAATACCGAATACCATGTCCCTCATTATTTTTATGCCATAGGCAGCAAAGGCACCGGGTATAAAAAGAATCAAAAAAGCGATTAAACGTTTCATGCAGTCAAATCCCTTCCGAAAATTCCATCTTTAAAAAATGATAAAGGATATAAATTATTTGTCAAGTAACGGGAATCTAGATAATGACTGGGAGTTGGCGGCTGTTTTTAATGGGGGCCGATATGGTAAAATGGTGTGGAGTATGAAAAAAATTGCAGGGAATGATCTATTTAAAGGGGTAATTATTTTTTAAGGGGGATGGCTGATGCAAAAGGTCATGATTGTAGGGGGAGGAGTGGGAGGGACGACCGTGTTGAAACTCCTATCGGAAAGTGAAGTATTCTCCATTGTTTGTATGGCTGATACGAATGAATCCGCTGAAGGGATGCTTGCTGCGAAGGAACGAAGGATTCCTACCATGACTAATTGGACCATGGGATTGAAGTGGGATTTGGACATCATATTTGATACGACCGGTGACCCGTCTGTCTATAAAAAGATAAAAAGGGACATGGGCGAACAAACGATTCTCATTCCTGGAAGTGTCGCCCTCATTATGACTAAGTTGTTTGAAGAGAAAAATCGTTTAATAAGTAAATTGGAGAATACCTCTGCAAAAATGGATTTGATCCTTAATACGACGAGTGAAGGGATGGTGGTGATTGACCATGAAGGATTCATCATCATGTTCAATGATAGTGCGGAACGTGCATCAGACACAAAGCGTGAGGATGTAATTGGGAGACATATCAAAGATTTCATCCCATCAACAGGATTGCTGCGAGTGATGCAAACGAACCAAAAAGAAGTGAATCAGGAAATCACCCTTGGCAATGGGATGGAACTCATAACGACAAGGATACCTCTGGTGAATGCCGATAAGGAAATCATAGGGGCTTTTGCCGTGTTTAGGAATAAGATGGAAGCTGTGCAATTGGCGGAGCAGATCACTGATTTAAAAGAGATACAGACGATGCTCCAGGCAATCATTCAATCCAGTGATGAAGCCATATCTGTTGTGGATGATCAAGGAAGGGGGCTTTTGATCAATCCGGCATATACAAGAATCACTGGCTTAACAAAGACCCAAGTGATCGGTAAACCGGCTTCCATCGATATTTACGAAGGCGAAAGTATGCATATGAAAGTGCTTCAGACAAAAAAACCTGTTCGTGGTGTCAATATGCGTGTTGGCCCAAAACACAAGGAAGTGATCGTGAATGTTGCTCCAATCATCGTGGATGGGTGCCTGAAAGGAAGTGTTGGCGTCATTCATGATGTATCGGAAATTCAAGCCTTGACCCACGAACTTAATCGGGCAAGACAGATCATCCGAACATTGCAGGCTAAATATTCCTTTGATGATATAATTGGGGCTTCCGAAGAGATGAAGCTTCCCATTGAACAGGCGAAATTATCGGCTAGAACACCTGCTACTGTTTTATTAAGAGGGGAATCAGGGACGGGAAAAGAGTTATTTGCACATGCCATCCATAATGCGAGCGATAGGAAGTTCAATAAATTCGTTCGGGTAAATTGTGCGGCCATCTCGGAATCATTACTTGAAAGTGAACTATTCGGTTATGATGAAGGAGCCTTTACCGGGGCAAGCAGGGGCGGAAAGGTCGGTTTTTTTGAAGAGGCAAATCAAGGGAGTATCTTTTTGGACGAAATTGGTGAATTGCCAGCCAACATCCAAGCTAAATTACTGCGGGTTTTACAAGAAAAGGAAATCGTCAGGGTGGGGGGGACGAAGCCGATCCCCATCAATGTCCGGGTCATAGCCGCTACGAACATCAATCTTGAACAGGCGATCGCAAACGGTTCATTCAGGGAAGACTTATATTTCAGGCTGAACCGCATGCCTATTTTCATTGCTCCATTAAGAAAGAGAAAAGAAGATTTGAGAGAATTGGCGGAGCATTTGATTAATAAAATCAATCAGGAGTATGGACGGAGCATAGAGGGAATTACAGCAGCAGCTATACATAAGATGCAAATCTATAACTGGCCGGGAAATGTGAGGGAACTGGAAAATATCTTAGGACGGGCAATCATTTTCATGAAATTGAACGAGACAATCATTGATATCCATCATATTCCGGATTTTATCGAAGAGCTTCCATTAAATCAAGAGAAATTATTAATGAAGCCTTCCGGCTACGTATCGGGGAAACCGCTCTCGGAGATAATAGACCAGTATGAAGCCGAAATCATTGAGCAAGCGTTCCATACCCACAAGGGAAATAAAACACTTACGGCAAAAGCGCTGGGGATTTCAGTTAGAAATCTATATTATAAAATGGAAAAACTAAAACTGTGAAAAATTTTGCATGCAATTATTTGCATACTATGAAAAATAATGCATGGAATTTTCTGATTTATTTTAATTTAAGCGAGACTCCACTTCTGACATGAAATTTTTTTGAATTTGTTATAGGCTATAGTTGCCCGACATATTAACCAGCATGTCCTTTTTTTGGATAAAAAGATGTTGATTATGTATTTTATTGGCATGTTATTTGCATATTTAAAGGTGCATGGGTTTTTCAAGGGAACCATTCCCCATGGGGAAAATATCATGTGAGTAGCGGATTTTATTTAAAACGAACGTAGGAACAAGTAAGAATGAGGAGAAATTCATTAGTCTCATATCTGACATGTATTAAAACATCTAGGGAGGATTCCTTTATGGAAATTTTTAAATATCTTGAGAAGTATGATTACGAGCAACTGCTATTCTGTCAGGATAAACAATCGGGTTTGAAAGCGATTATTGCCATTCATGATACAACATTAGGGCCTGCGCTTGGAGGCACAAGGATGTGGACGTATGCATCTGAAGAAGATGCCATTGAAGATGCCTTAAGGCTTTCGAGAGGAATGACATATAAAAACGCCGCTGCCGGCTTGAATTTAGGCGGGGGGAAAACAGTTATCATCGGCGATCCGCGTAAGGATAAAAATGAAGAAATGTTCCGTGCATTCGGAAGGTATATCCAAGGGCTGAATGGCCGTTATATAACAGCTGAAGATGTAGGTACAACGGTTGAGGATATGGATCTCATTCATGAGGAGACGGATTTTGTCACGGGGATTTCCCCTGCATTCGGTTCTTCGGGTAACCCTTCCCCAGTAACGGCATATGGGGTATACCGCGGTATGAAGGCTGCTGCAAAAGAGGCATTCGGAACTGATTCCTTAGAAGGCAAGGTTGTTGCTGTCCAAGGCGTCGGGAATGTTTCTTATAACTTATGCCGTCATCTTCATGAGGAGGGCGCCAAGCTCATCGTTACGGATATCAATAAAGAAAGCGTGGCCCGTGCGGTTGAATCCTTTGGGGCGACTGCAGTGAATCCAGATGAAATTTATGGAGTCGAATGTGATATTTATGCACCTTGTGCATTAGGGGCTGTCATAAATGATCAAACAATCAATCAAATCAGGGCGAAGGTCATTGCAGGTGCTGCGAATAATCAATTAAAGGAAACTGTTCATGGCGATCAAATTCATGAAAAAGGGATTATATATGCTCCTGATTATGTAATTAATGCAGGGGGAGTCATAAACGTGGCCGATGAGCTTTTAGGGTATAATCGAGAAAGAGCCCTTAAGAAAGTGGAAACGGTTTATGATACAATTGAAAGAGTCATCGAGATTGCAAAACGTGATCAAATCCCAACTTATAAAGCAGCGGATAGGATGGCAGAGGAGCGAATTGCTCGCATGAGGAATTCAAGGAGCCAATTCCTGCAAAATGAAAAACATATCCTGAATGGAAGAAAATGAATGTAATTTTACAAGATTAGATTCCTGTGTTTTTTTAAATAAACACAGGAATTTTCAACATGGATAACGTAATAAACATAGGGCAAGTAAAAATGGTGACAAATTGTATGTATTTGTGAGGAGGAGTGGTTTTGGCTGAAGAATTTGACCTCGTTATCCTCGGAGGAGGAACAGGCGGGTATGTGGCGGCAATAAGGGCTGCTCAATTAGGATTGAAAACGGCTGTCGTGGAGAAAGGCAAGCTCGGCGGAACGTGTTTACATAAAGGCTGTATCCCTTCGAAAGCACTTTTAAGGAGTGCGGAAGTTTATCAGACTGCAGTGAAAAGTGAGGAATTCGGTATTGTTACCGGGGATGTAAAGGTAGATTTCCTTAAAGTGCAGGAAAGAAAGACTAAAGTGGTCGATCAACTCTATAAAGGAGTTCAGCACTTGATGAAACAAGGAAAGATAAAGGTTTATGAAGGGTTAGGGCGTATACTTGGTCCTTCTATATTTTCACCGATGCCTGGGACAATTTCCGTGGAAATGAATGATGGCAGTGAAAATGAAATGCTCATTCCCCAGAATGTCATCATTGCAACCGGTTCGCGTCCGAGGACACTGCCTGGTTTAGCGGTTGATGGGGAAATGGTACTTACATCGGATGAAGCTCTAAAGCTTGAGAGCCTGCCAAAATCGATGATTATTGTAGGCGGTGGAGTTATCGGCATTGAATGGGCTTCGATGCTCAATGATTTTGGTGTGGAAGTGACAGTACTGGAATATGCAGATAGAATCATCCCGACAGAAGACCATGATATTTCCAGTGAAATGCTTCGTCTCCTAACGAAAAAAGGCGTCAAATTCGTTACAGGTGCCAAGGTATTGCCTGAAACCCTGAAAACGGGTGAGTCAGTATCCATTTCTGCTGAAGTCAAAGGTTCGGTAGAGGAATTCACAGCTGAAAAAATGCTGGTTTCCGTAGGAAGGTCAGCAAATGTTGAAGGGATCGGCCTTGAAAATACGGAGATTGTGAAAGAAAAAGGTTTTATTGAAACCAATGACTTCTTCCAAACGAAGGAATCACATATCTATGCGATCGGTGACTGTATCGGCGGTCTGCAATTGGCACACGTTGCCTCCCATGAAGGTATTACGGCCGTTGAACATATTGCAGGCAAAAAACCGGAACCGCTGGATTATTCGCTCATTTCTAAATGTGTGTATTCAAGCCCTGAGGCTGCAAGTGTCGGTTTGACGGAAGAGCAGGCAAATAAGGAAGGCTATGACCTTAAAATAGGGAAATTCCCATTCCGTGCAGTCGGTAAGGCCCTTGTTTTTGGGGAAGCTGATGGTTTTGTCAAAATCATCGCCGATAAGAAAACGGATGATATACTGGGCGTTCATATGATCGGGCCACATGTTACGGATATGATTTCAGAAGCTGGACTTGCAAAAGTGCTTGATGCGACACCTTGGGAGATAGGCAAGACAATTCATCCGCACCCAAGTCTTTCCGAAGCAATCGGGGAGGCGGCCCTTGCTGTCGATGGACGTGCCATACATTCTTAAAGAATAAGGTCAGGAGGTTTTATGATGGTAGAAAAACGTCATGAACAATTAGGCTTAAATGAGGAAACGGTTTTAGATATGTACCGGACAATGCTTTTGTCCCGCAGAATTGATGAGCGCATGTGGCTTCTAAACCGATCCGGGAAAATTCCCTTCGTGATTTCCTGCCAGGGGCAAGAAGCTGCACAGGTTGGGGCAGCGTTTGCGCTTGATCGGCAAAAGGATTATGTACTGCCTTATTACCGGGATGTAGGTGTGGTGCTTACCTTCGGAATGACCGCAAAAGATTTGATGCTTTCAGGTTTCGCGAAAGAGGAAGATCCCAATTCCGGCGGGCGCCAAATGCCAGGTCATTTTGGTCAAAAGAAAAATAGGATCGTCACTGGTTCATCGCCTGTAACGACACAGGTCCCGCATGCAGTCGGAATTGCCCTTGCAGGGAAGATGGAAGGTAAAGATTTGGTGACTTTCGTAACGTTTGGGGAAGGTTCATCCAATCAGGGCGATTTTCATGAAGGGGCCAACTTTGCAGGTGTGCATAAGCTACCGGTCATTTTCATGTGTGAAAATAATAAATATGCGATTTCCGTTCCTATAGAGAAACAGCTATCGTGTGAAAATGTTTCCGACAGGGCGATTGGCTATGGGATGACTGGAATAACGGTGGATGGCAATGATCCATTGGCCGTGTATGCTGCGGTGAAAGAAGCGGCTGACCGTGGACGAAGGGGAGAAGGCCCTACACTAGTGGAAACCGTCTCATACAGGCTCACACCACATTCAAGTGATGATGATGACCGAAGCTACCGGACGGCGGACGAAGTGGCCGAAGCCAAAACGAAGGATTCCATAATGACGTTTGGAGCCTATTTAAAAGAAGTGGGAATCATGGATGATGACCTTGAGAAACAAATGAATGATGAAGTAATGAAGATAGTCAACGAAGCAACCGATTATGCTGAAAATGCTCCATATCCAAAGGCTGAAAGTGCTATGAATCATGTGTATGCACAAAAGTAAGGGGGTAATAGAATGCCAGTGATTTCTTATATAGATGCCGTGACAATGGCAATGAGGGAAGAGATGGAACGAGATTCCCGTGTATTCGTATTGGGAGAGGATGTAGGAAAAAAAGGTGGGGTCTTTAAAGCCACTAATGGTTTATACGACCAATTCGGTGAAGACAGGGTCATCGATACCCCGCTCGCAGAATCTGCAATCGCAGGAGTTGGAATTGGAGCCGCCATGTATGGGCTTCGGCCGATAGCCGAGATGCAATTCGCTGATTTCATCATGCCAGCCATTAACCAAATCGTTTCAGAGGCAGCCAAAATCAGATACCGTTCCAATAATGACTGGAGCTGTCCTATGGTAATCCGTGCTCCATATGGAGGGGGAATTCATGGAGCTCTTTATCATTCGCAATCGGTTGAAGCGATCTTTGCCAATCAGCCGGGCTTGAAAATTGTGATGCCTTCCACTCCGTATGATGTAAAGGGTTTGCTTAAAGCTGCCATTCGCGATGAAGACCCAGTGCTTTTCTTTGAACATAAACGTGCATACCGCTTGATCAAGGGTGAGGTGCCTACTGAAGATTATGTACTTCCAATCGGTAAGGCGGATGTGAAAAGGGAAGGGGAAGACATTACAGTCATCTCCTATGGCCTTTGTGTGCATTTTGCCCTTCAGGCAGCAGAAAAATTAGCTGCAGATGGAATTTCTGCACATGTTCTTGACTTGCGTACCGTGTACCCTTTGGATAAGGATGCCATCATAGAAGCAGCTTCTAAAACGGGGAAAGTATTACTGGTTACGGAAGATAATAAAGAAGGAAGCATCATGAGTGAGGTCGCAGCCATAATTGCCGAGCATTGCCTTTTTGATTTGGATGCCCCTGTAAAACGATTGGCCGGCCCGGATGTACCTGCCATGCCTTATGCGCCAACGATGGAAAAACATTTCATGGTGAATCCCGATAAAGTGGAAAAAGCAATGAGGGAATTGGCCGAGTATTAATGACTGTTAAGAAGGAGGAACGAATTATGGCTATGGAATTAATGAAGATGCCCCAACTAGGCGAAAGTGTCACAGAGGGAACCATCAGTAAATGGCTTGTGAAGCCTGGAGATCATGTCACGAAATACGACCCGCTAGCTGAAGTGATGACGGATAAAGTAAATGCTGAGGTTCCTTCTTCCTTCACCGGCATCATCAAGGAATTGAAAGCGGATGAGAATCAAACATTGGCAGTCGGAGAAGTCATTTGCTCGATTGAAGTTGAAACGGGAAAGACGGATAATGAAAATGCTGGGCAAATTTCTCATAATGAGGAAAAAGTTGATGCACCTGTTATAAGAGATGTACAGCAAGCGGCAGAACCATCAAGGAAAGCTCGCTATTCACCAGCTGTGTTAAAACTTTCCCAGGAGCATGGAATCGATCTATCAAAAGTTAAAGGAACGGGGAATGAGGGACGGATCACCCGTAAAGATTTACTGAAACTTGTTGAATCAGGGAATCTTCCTAAGGCGGATGAGCCTTCCGCAATTTCCGATGCGGCTCCTGAAGAGATCGCCCCTCAAGTCAATCGTCAAACAAGTCCTGTAACAAACGTGCCGACTGCGGCTGGTGACAAGGAAATACCGGTCACCGGCATCCGTAAGGCAATTGCGTCCAATATGTTGAAAAGTAAGCACGAAATTCCGCATGCTTGGACGATGGTGGAAGTTGACGCCAGCAATATGGTGAAGTTGCGTGATAATCTAAAATCCGATTTTAAACAAAAAGAAGGCTATAATTTAACGTACTTTGCCTTTTTCGTAAAAGCGGTTGCTCAAGCCCTTACGGAATTTCCAGAACTGAATTCGATGTGGGCCGGCGAAAAAATCGTACAAAAGAAAGAAATCAATATATCGATAGCCGTTGCAACTGAAGATGCCCTATTTGTTCCGGTCATTAAAAATGCAGATGAAAAATCAATCAAAGGTATAGCAAGGGAAATACAGGAACTTGCATCCAAAGTGAAGTCAGGTAAGTTAAAAGCAGAGGATATGCAAGGTGGTACGTTCACTGTTAATAACACTGGCTCATTCGGTTCTGTCCAGTCAATGGGAATCATCAATTATCCACAGGCAGCCATTTTACAGGTTGAAACGATTGTAAAACGTCCAGTGGTCATTAATGACATGATTGCAGTACGAGATATGGTGAATCTCTGTTTATCACTTGATCATCGTGTTTTGGACGGACTGGTATGCGGACGATTCCTCGCGAGGGTTAAAGAAATCATCGAAAAGATTTCCAAAGACAACACTCCCATATACTAAAATGAAGAAAAGGAAGGCCGGAAGGTCCTTCCTTTTTTTTGCACTTCGCTTTTCCGTAGAAAAACATCGACAAAAAATTTATTTTTGCTATTATTTTATTAAGGGCTGTTCTAATACAGGTCAGGGGCTGTACTTGATGTGAAGAGGCAAAATTGGCTAGTGGTTTCCCTAATAACAGGTTTGCTAATTTCTATTGTCTTAAATTTCAAGAAAATTATGGTAGAATGTTAGTATAATCCAGATCAAATAGACGGGAGGGTGGTTTTCTTATCCAAAACTGACTGAGCGTTCGTTCTACCAATGATGGAAGAGGGCGTATGAGGATAAGAAAGCGATTACAGATGGAACTGAAAGATGTAAAAAACATAACCTTTCCTAAGCCTTCTTATGAAGAGTGGAAAGAAGCTGCGGAAGCAAGTTTAAAAGGGAAAAGTGTAGAAAAGCTTAAAACGAATACATATGAGGGCATCGCTTTATATCCACTCTATACAGAAAAGGCGGAATCAACGGAAAAAGTAGCTGAATTGCCAGGATTTTTCCCTTTCACCCGAGGAACGTCTCCAACGGGATATCATGACAAACCTTGGCTTGCCGTTCAACCTGTAAGCGGTATCACGGCTGAAGAAGCAAATGAAAAGATGAGGGCTGCATTCAAGCGCGGTCAAAATGTCGTGGCATACCCTGCACGATTGCTTTCCGGGGGAGCAAGGGCTGAAACATTGTTTAAGGAAATCCCATTAAAAGAAATGCCGGTTTTCATTGACCTTAAGGGGAAACAAAAAGAATTATTCCCTCAATTCAAAGCTGTTGCCGAAGCACAAAATACCCAATTGACAGGCGTCATTGCTGAAGATCCAATTGCAGAATGGCTCATTTGCGGTCAGCTGCCAGAAGATACGGATAACTATTTTGCAGACTGGCTGAAGACGATCCAGGATTATCAGAAGGTAGGCAGTGATTTAAAAACAGTTTTGATTAATACGGCAGTCTACCATAATGGAGGAGCCAATGCCGTACAAGAAATAGCTTACGGATTATCGGCAGCCGTCCAATATCTATTGGAAGGGCAAAAGCAGGGGCTTTCTATTGCTGCGGTTTCCGAAAAAATAGTATTCTCGTTTGCAGTGGATTCAAATTACTTCATGTCCATCGCTAAACTGAGGGCTGCCAGAAGGCTTTGGGCAGGTCTTGCAGAAGCTTTCGATACAGCATCGGACCATTTTAAAATGACGATACATGCCGTAACTTCCGAGTTGACGGAAACGCTATATGATCAGCACGTCAATATACTTCGGACCACGAACCAGGCTTTTTCAGCAGCTATTGGAGGCATTCAATATCTTCAAATCCATCCATTTACACACGCAACCGGTGAAACCGATGAGTTTTCAGAAAGAATTGCCCGTAATATTCACTTGATTTTAAAAGAAGAAACAAATATTACAACAGTTGTCGATCCTGCTGGCGGTTCATGGTATGTTGAGCAACTAACGGATGAATTGGCTGAAAAGGCTTGGGCAAAATTCCTTGAAATCGATTCAGCTGGAGGGATTCTGGAGCTAATTAAACAAGGTACCCTTCAGAAAGAAATAGCTGAAGTTTACCAAGGAAGAGTTCAAAATGCGTCTTTCAGAAAAGAAAGTATCATCGGAACGAATGTATATCCGAATCCCGCTGATAAGATTAAAAACACCACAAAGGATAAACATGTGTCATATATGAAAGTTGCGAAGCCGGTTGGCATTACCCCACTTGAATTGGAACGGGTATCCAGTCAGTTCGAACAGATAAGACTGCGCAGTGAAAAGTTTAAAGGAATAAGCGGAATGGCTCCAACTATCGGTTTAATTAATTTGATAAATCTCAAATCCTATAAACCTCGTGCAGATTTCGTTCAAAGTCTTGCCGCAGCAGGTGGTATTGAAACAATCGGCAGTAAGGGATGTCAAACCGTTGAGGAAGCAATCGATTATGTAGCTGCGACCAAGCTCCCAATCTATTGTCTTTGCGGCAGTGATGGTGACTATTCGGAATTAGCGCCAGTCATCATCAAAGAAATTAAAAAGCAATTCCCTGAAATCACTATTTATAGTGCCGGCAAGCAGCAAGAAGAATTGGAGATTACACTAAGAGAAGCCGGGGTCAAAGATTTTATCCATGTTAAAATGAATGCAATATCCATTTTACTTGAATTATTGCAGAAGCTAGGGGTGAACTGAAATGAAAAAACCGAATTTTTCTGCTATAAATCCTGCTAAGTCCGAGATGAAAGGTACAGTGGAAGCATGGAAAAAGGAAGTCGAAAAGGCCGTTGGGAAAAACATTGAGGATCTTCTGTTTGAAACCAATGAACAAATAAAAATCAAGCCGCTTTATGTTGAGGAAGATATTCGCGGCCTGGAGCATATGGAAAGTGTGCCAGGCATCGCTCCTTTTACAAGGGGTCCCTATCCTTCGATGTATGTCAATCGTCCTTGGACGGTACGGCAGTATGCAGGTTTTTCGACTGCTGAGGAATCCAATGCGTTTTACAGACGTAATCTGGCTATGGGGCAAAAAGGGCTCTCAGTTGCTTTTGATTTAGCTACACACCGCGGTTATGACTCCGATCATCCGCGCGTTGTCGGTGATGTGGGGAAGGCGGGAGTTGCCATTGATTCCATTCTTGACATGAAGATCCTGTTCGACGGCATTCCGCTTGATCAGATGTCCGTGTCAATGACAATGAACGGTGCAGTATTACCGATCCTTGCGTTTTATATCGTGACAGCTGAAGAACAAGGCGTAACACAGGATAAGCTTTCAGGCACGATTCAAAATGACATCTTAAAGGAATACATGGTTAGGAATACGTATATCTACCCGCCTGAAATGTCCATGAAAATCATAGCTGATATCTTTGAGTATACTTCCAAATATATGCCCAAGTTCAATTCCATTTCCATCTCCGGTTATCATCTGCAAGAAGCGGGGGCGCCGGCTGATATCGAACTTGCCTATACGTTGGCGGATGGGCTTGAGTATGCACGTACCGGAATGAAAGCAGGCATTGATATCGATAAATTTGCACCACGCCTGTCATTCTTCTGGGCTGTAGGAATGAACTATTTCATGGAAGTGGCGAAAATGCGGGCGGCTCGTTTCATTTGGTCAAAACTGATGAAACAATTCGAACCGAAAAATAATAAAGCGATGGCATTGAGGACTCATTCCCAAACCTCCGGCTGGAGCCTTTCCGAGCAGGATCCGTTTAACAATGTCGCAAGGACCCTTATTGAAGCGCATGCGGCTGCACTTGGACATACACAGTCGCTCCATACGAACGCATTGGATGAGGCCATTGCCCTGCCAACGGATTTCTCGGCTCGTATTGCACGTAATACACAGCTCTATCTGCAGGAGGAAACCGGAATCACAAAAGTAATCGATCCATGGGCAGGTTCTTACTATGTAGAATCGCTCACTAATGAATTGATCGAACGGGCTTGGGCTCACATAGAGGAAATCGAAGGTCTGGGAGGAATGGCGAAGGCAATTGAAACCGGCCTTCCAAAAATGAGGATCGAGGAAGCCGCTGCAAAGCGTCAGGCTAAAATCGATTCTCAAGATGAAACGATCGTAGGCGTCAATAAGTATCGGTTGAAAAAAGAAGATCCGATTGAAATACTGGAGATTGACAATACAGCAGTTCGCGAAAGTCAGCTTAAGCGATTGAGCGAATTGAAGGCGAAACGTGATCAGGCAAAGGTGGATGAAGCTCTTAAAGCGCTTTCAATGGCGGCCAGAACTGGAGAGGGTAACCTTCTTGAACTGGCTGTGCAAGCAGCAAGAGTACGGGCTTCATTAGGTGAAATCTCCGATGCGATCGAAGAGGTGGCTGGACGTCACAAAGCAACGATCCGTTCTATCAGCGGCGTATACAGCTCGGCTTACTCAAAAGAAGCGGAAATTGAGGAAGTCGTCCGCATGACGGAAGAATTCCTTGAAAATGAAGGAAGAAGACCGCGTTTGTTAATGGCTAAAATGGGCCAGGACGGTCATGATCGCGGAGCTAAAGTAGTCGGAACGGGGTTTGCGGATTTAGGCTATGATGTCGATATCGGTCCATTATTCCAAACACCGAAAGAAACCGCCATCCAGGCCGTGGAAAATGATGTGCATGTAGTCGGAATGAGTTCCCTAGCTGCCGGCCATAAAACATTGTTGCCGCAGCTTATGACGGAACTGAAGAACTTGGGACGAGAGGACATCATAGTGATCGTAGGCGGCGTCATCCCTGCACAGGATTATGATTATCTTATGGAAAATGGCGCTACAGCCATTTTTGGACCTGGGACGGTCATTCCGCAGGCAGCAAAGAAAGTGCTTCAGGAAATATACAATCGCCTCGGATATGAGGAAGTGGCCCAATAATGAGTGAAGACAAGAAGCCGGAATGGGTCGATCTTAACAATAAGGAAGGTTTTGCTTCTTCATTAAAGCCAGGTGTGGAATTAGCAGCCAGCCAAAACAAACCTTCAAAAAGCAAATTCGTCAAAAAACATAATGTAAACATACCGGTCCATGAACTTAAAGAGGGAATCATAAAAGGGGACAGGGCCAAGCTAGCCAAAGGGATTACATTGGTTGAAAGCAATGCATCCCACCATTTGGATCATGCACAGGAATTATTGCAAGCCATCCTTCCTCATACAGGGAACTCAATGCGCATCGGGATTTCCGGAGTGCCCGGTGCCGGGAAAAGTACCTTCATCGAGACGTTCGGAACCTACTTATGTGACAGGGGCCATAAGGTTGCCGTTCTAGCCGTCGACCCAAGCTCTTCGGTCAATGGCGGAAGTATACTGGGCGATAAGACAAGGATGGAGGAACTGGCTAGAAACCCTCATGCCTTCATAAGACCCTCACCATCCGAAGGAACTCTGGGCGGGGTTCACCGCAAAACGAGGGAAACGATGTTGCTTTGTGAAGCGGCAGGTTTTGATGTGATACTGATAGAAACTGTCGGGGTCGGTCAGAGTGAAGCTATAGTTCGAAGTATGGTCGACTTCTTCATGCTCCTTGTCCTAACGGGTGCCGGAGATGAATTGCAAGGGATGAAAAAAGGGATTCTGGAACTTGTGGACGGTATT
This sequence comes from Peribacillus sp. AS_2, assembly GCF_026891895.1. Classification (NCBI taxonomy): domain Bacteria; kingdom Bacillati; phylum Bacillota; class Bacilli; order Caryophanales; family Bacillaceae; genus Peribacillus; species Peribacillus sp. AS_2. The sequence goes on along the minus strand of NZ_JAPTGA010000007.1, from coordinate 33,898 downwards.
GTTGTCAATAAGGCCGACGGCGAGAACCTCCCCCTGGCGAATAGGACGAAATCCGAATATAGCAGAATTTTGCACTTCCTTCAGCCAGCCACAAAGGGTTGGGCAGGAAAGGCATATACTTGTTCCGCCATAACCGGTAAAGGAATTCCTGAGCTTTGGGATGTATTGAATGAATTTTCCCAAATGACCAAGGAATCGGGTGTTTTTCAAGAACGGAGAAGAATGCAATCTAGGGAATGGCTTTATTCATTGATCGATCACCAGCTTAAAACGATGTTTTATAAGAATGAAACCGTCAAGAGTCTTCTCCCTATGCTCGAGAATCAAGTGATGTCAGGGAATAAAACGGTCACTGCTGCTGTTAAGCAGGCCTTTCAATCTTTTGCAGAAACATTTAAGTCTAATGAAAAATAAATGGGATGGGGCAGGCATGGATCTATTCCCACGCCTGCCCCATCCTTTTGTAAGTCTTGTTGTTACACACATGATTCCCGCTCCCCTTTCGTTTTAAACATGTTCGGAACGGATTATGCGGTTTTAATAGGTAAATTTATTGAATCACGAAGAGGCAATTGTTATGATAGGATTGAAGAGAAAACTTGGAAGGAGCAAATGCCATGAATATGGATTTTAATTTTTTAATGAACGACGTAGTCAAACAGGCTCGCGATGAGATTAAGACTGCTGGATATACAGAACTGACCACTCCCGAAGAAGTAGAGGAAGTATTTGCACAAAAAGGAACGACACTTGTTATGGTAAACTCCGTTTGTGGCTGCGCTGGGGGAATAGCTAGACCTGCAGCTGCTCATGCAATCCATAATGATAAACGCCCAGATCAGCTTGTAACCGTTTTTGCTGGGCAAGATAAAGAGGCGACGGAAAAAGCCCGTGATTATTTCGAAGGATATCCGCCGTCATCCCCATCATTTGCATTGCTGAAGGATGGAAAAATCATCACCATGATAGAACGCCATGAAATTGAAGGGCACCACCCGATGTCTGTAGTAGAAAAATTACAAGACTACTTCGATCAATATTGCGAAGAAGTTTAATCCATATCGACAAACTAAAACCCGCCCAATCGGCGGGTTTTAGTTTGTTAACAAAAAGAGATTCGGAATGATCCCATCCTGAACAGGATCTTCAAACAAGGCTAGATCATCATAGGTGGTTATTACTTTAAATCATAATTGGATTGCAGCGATTACGACAGCCCTCCCGGATAATTGGCTTTTATGCCCCTTTAGGTGCTTGCTTTAATGAGGCATTGGCAGACAGGGAGCGGATTTCTGGAATCAATAGAAATACTTTTTTAAGAAAAAAATGCTTTTGTTCGAATTTTGTCTACAGTCTGAACCCGCCCAATCGGTGGGTTTTTTTATTCATGAAATTGCATAAGTCAGGAACTTTTGGGAAAGAAGATAGATATGGAGGCGGATATATTACCTTTGATGAGAAAGCACGAAGCCCAGATGTTGAATTATGATAATATTCTGAAAAATGAATCTATTATTTACGTTATTGAATAATTATTAGAGTGTGTTAAAATACACATTAGTGTATGAATATTAGTTATTCGAAATTTAACTAACCTAATTTAATAACAAGAGAATTGAAAATATCATTTTGGAGGAATAATAATGAAGTTGAAAAAGCAGTTAGCATTGTTGCTTACTTCTATTTTATTAGTAGGTATTTTAGCGGCATGCGGAACATCAGAGAAAGAAGATAAGAACACAGCTGACAATGAAGACAAGAAGGTCCTGGTAATGGGAACATCTGCGGATTATCCGCCATTTGAATTTGTTGAAACATCTAAAAGTGATGAAATCCAAGGATTTGACATTGATATCGCTAAAGCAATCGGAAAAAAATTAGGTTATGAGGTCGAAGTGAAGGACATTGACTTTAATAGTCTTGTGCCTGCCCTGGAAAATAAATCGGTCGATTTCGTTATCTCCGGAATGACTCCAACAGAAAAACGTGAGCAATCAGTCGATTTCAGTGATATTTACTATACAGCTAAAAACATGATCATCACGACAAAGGACAGTAAAATCAAAACTGTTGAAGATTTAAAAGGGAAAACGGTAGGCGTACAGCTTGCATCCATTCAGGAGACATTGGCAAATGACTTGAATAAATCCCAAGATATCGGGATGAAAGTTGAAAAACGGAATCGTATTCCTGAGGTTGTTCAAGAAATGTCAACAGGACGTTTTGACGCCGTGATCATGGAAGATACTGTTGCAAAAGGCTACTTGAAAGATAATAAAGAATTGGTTGGCCATTTGATCAAGTCTGGTGATCAAGATGCCGGTTCGGCAATCGCTTTCCAAAAAGGAAGCAAGTTAACTGAAGAATTCAATGCCGAGTTGAAAAAAATGATGGAAAATGGTGAAATGGAAAAATTAATATTAAAATGGTTCGGTGGCAGTGAAACTGAATAAAACAGAGAGATGAAAAGCGTTCAGAATGCCTTCTGAACGTTTTTCCGCGCTTTATTGTTAATAAAATGAAGCAGGAGGAAGGCCCAAGATAACGGCCTTCATAAGAGAGGATGAATGGAGTGAATCTGGAATTTGAAAGGATTATGCCTTCCCTTCCATATATCCTGGAGGGAATGCCGACTACATTAAAGGTTGTAGCGGTAGCGGCAGTAATCGGATTTGTTTTGGGAATATTATTATCTATACTTAAAATCAGCAGAATCAAGCCATTGAATTGGATTGCTGACTTTTATACATCCATTTTTCGCGGTACCCCTTTGGTGCTGCAATTAATGCTGATTTATTTTGGTTCACCACAAATATTAGGGATTCAAATCGAAGCGTTCCAAGCAGCATTTTTAGCATTCGGGCTAAATTCAGCTGCATATATCTCTGAAATTATCAGGGGAGGCATTTTAGCGGTCGATAAAGGCCAACGAGAGGCTGCACTTGCACTTGGGGTTCCCTATTCAGGGATGATGCTTAATATTATCCTTCCGCAGGCCATCAAGAACATCCTGCCGTCCCTTGTTAACGAATTGATTTCCTTAACGAAGGAATCAGCCGTTGTCACAATTATTGGATTAGGGGATATCATGCGCCGTGCTTATATTGTCGGCGGTGAGACATATAAATTCTTCGAGCCGATTTTATTTGCCGGTCTCATTTATTATGTGATGGTCATGATTCTCACCATCTTAGGCAAAGTGATTGAAAGGAGAATGAGACGCAGTGATTAAAATTGATGGACTCAAAAAAAATTATGGTAAGCTCGAAGTTTTAAAAGGAATCAGCACCGAGATAGGACAGGGTGAAGTGGTAGCGATCATCGGTCCATCCGGTTCGGGAAAATCAACTTTCTTGCGCTGCATCAATATGCTTGAAACTCCAACTGATGGTCAAATCAGGTTTAAAGATCAAATCATCACTGATAAAAAGACCAATATCATGAAAGTGCGTGAAAATGTCGGAATGGTATTTCAGCATTTTCATTTATTTCCACATAAAACCGTACTGGAGAATCTGATATATGCACCTATGAAGGTGAAAAAATTATCAAAGGCCGAGGCTGTAAAACAGGCTCGTGAGCTGTTGACTAAAGTCGGTTTGGCCGATAAAGAATCGACTTATCCGAATCGTCTGTCAGGCGGACAAAAACAAAGGGTCGCGATTGCACGGGCATTGGCAATGAACCCGGAAGTAATGCTTTTCGATGAGCCGACTTCAGCGCTTGACCCCGAGATGGTAAAAGAAGTGCTCGAGGTTATGAAGTCACTGGCACATACGGGGATGACCATGCTGATTGTAACGCATGAAATGGGCTTCGCCAAAGAAGTGGCCGATCGAGTACTATTCCTGGACGGGGGTCTGCTCGTTGAGGAAAGTGTTCCGGAAGATTTCTTTTCCAATCCGAAAAGCCAGCGTGCAAAAGACTTCTTGAAAAAAGTTTTATAAGCTAAAGCAAATAGTATATAATTGTGAAAAAAGGTAACGTTTAGTTACCTTTTTTATTTTTTTCCTATAATGTATTTTTGCGTGCATGTATTTAGAAAAATTGGAAATTTAACTCGCAAAGGACTGTAAAAATTTCTGATTTCCTGATAGTATTATAATAGATGGAGAAAGAGCCAGGTGATACATAACAATGTTTAAAATCGGATACAGGACGATTAAAACTGCTTTGGGGGCCACCCTGGCAATTATTATTGCACAAATGCTTAATCTCGAATATTTCTCTGCCGCGGGAATCATTGCGATCTTATGCATCCAAGTTACAAAAAAGAAGTCGGTGTATGCCTCCTGGCACCGGTTTTTAGCTTGTTTGATCGCAATGGCCTATGCATCCCTATTATTTCAGTTCATCGCATTCCATCCGCTGATAATAGGTTTGATTCTCTTGATTTTCATTCCAACGGCAGTTGCCTTGAAGATTAATGAGGGGATCGTGACGAGCAGCGTCATCATCATGCACCTATATGGGTCCGGTAACATCACTTTTTCCCTGCTGATCAATGAAACGATATTAATTGCAGTTGGAGTCGGAGTGGCACTTGTCATGAATCTGTACATGCCCAGTGTCGATGACAAACTGCTGGCCTATCAGGAAAGTATCGAAACGAACTTCAGTGCGATCTTGATGGGAATTGTCCGCTATTTGAGGGATAATGATCACACATGGGATGGTAAGGAAATCACCGAAACAGCCAACCTTCTTAATCAAGCCAAGAGCCTTGCCTTCAGGGACGTGGAAAATCATTTCTTAAGGGAAGAAGACCTGTATTACCATTATTTCAAAATGCGTGAAAAGCAATTTGAAATAATTGAACGAATTCTTCCCCTGGTCACGAATATTCCGTTGGTCGTCAAGCAAAGCGGGATAGTGGCTGATTTTATAGAGGATTTGGCAGAAAACGTCCACCCACAAAATACGGCCATCCTTTATCTGAGGAAGCTTGAAGAAATGGAGATTCATTTTAGGGGAATGCCACTGCCGCAGACACGTGAAGAGTTCGAATCCAGGGCTGCATTACTGCAGCTCATGAAGGAAATGGAGCGCTATTTATTGTTGAAGCATTCCTTCAAGGGATTACCCAAGCTGACCGGCAACCGAATGAAAAAGAGGCACTTGGCTTAAACTAAGCAAAAAAGTAAAGGAATGATACAAATGAAATGGATCCTTTCTTTGTTGCTTATGCTATCTTTGTGGCCGTTACAGGTACAGGCCCAGCCTCAATCGGTTAAGCCTGGCGATCCGTTTATCATCATCAATAAAGCCAACAATAAATTGGCGTTCATTGATGATAACGAGGTCAAGGAGATTCTGCCGGTCGGTACGGGAAAGAGTCAGGAACTGACACCTGAAGGGATCTTCACGGTCAAAGTAAAAGCGGTCAATCCATATTACCGGAAAAAGAATATTCCTGGCGGTGATCCCAGGAACCCTTTGGGGTCGCGGTGGATCGGATTCGATGCGCGAAATACCGATGGGAGGATATACGGCATACATGGTACGAATCAGCCATCATCGATTGGTGAATATATTTCAAATGGCTGTGTACGGATGCATAAATCCGATGTGGAGCGTTTGTACGAAAAAGTCCCCATCGGCACTAAGGTGTTGATCACCCTATCGAACGAGGATTTCAAAACGCTGGCTAAGAAAAACGGAGCGATAAAATAAAGAGAGGGAAGCTTTTTGCTCCCCTCCCCGGTGTCTATTACAAAAGAAATGCGATACCTGATAATAAGCTCATTAATAACATTGAGATAAGCATTAAATACACGACGATCTTTCTGATTTTCCTGTTTCCCATATGCTCTCTCCCTTAATACAGTTTGATTGATTTTATTTTAACTTGAACATTTAGTAGAAACAAGTAAAAGTATAATGTTCATATTATTCCGAATCTTAAAAGGCTTTAATGCAAGATTAGTAGTATTTTAATGGAGTCATCCAATAATACATAGCATGGGGGTTTTTATGATGATTAAAAATATCGATCATATCGGTATTGCCGTCAAGTCACTAGATGAAGCCTTGCCGCTTTACACGGAAACGTTGAAGTTGAAACTTGAAGGAATCGAGACAGTGGAGAGCCAAGGAGTGAAAGTGGCCTTCATCCTGGCAGGCAATACCCGTTTGGAATTGTTGGAAGCGTTGTCACCTGTAAGCCCAATCGCTAAATTCATCGAAAAACGCGGTGAAGGGATTCATCATGTGGCACTAGGCGTCGATGACATCGAAGATAGAATAAAAGAAATCAAAGAAGCTGGATTGCGCATGATTGATGATTCATCAAGAAAGGGAGCGCACAATGCGGATGTTGCTTTCGTTCATCCAAAGTCTACCGCGGGAGTATTATATGAGCTTTGTGAACAAGCATTATCAAAGGAGGAGCAGAAATGACAGACATTTATGATACGATCAATGACCTATATGACAGACGCCGAAAAGTGGAAATGGGCGGCGGTGAAGAAAGAATCGATAAGCAGCATGAAAAGGGTAAACTTACGGCAAGGGAAAGAATTGAACTTCTAGTTGATCCAGGTACTTTCATCGAGCTTAATCCTTTCATCAAACATCGTAATACCAATTTCGGCATGGAAAAGGAAGAAGGGCCGGGAGAAGGGGTTGTCACCGGTTACGGAAAGGTCAACGGCCGCGACATTTATCTGTTTTCACAGGATTTCACTGTTTTTGGCGGTGCACTCGGTGAAATGCATGCCCTGAAAATTGCCAATGTTATGGATTTGGCAGCGGAAAATGGCGCCCCTTTCATCGGTTTAAACGATTCTGGTGGGGCGCGAATTCAAGAAGGCGTAGTTTCGCTTGACGGATATGGCCAAATATTTTACCGGAATTCCATATATTCAGGGGTCATTCCACAGATTTCGGTTATTATGGGACCTTGTGCAGGCGGAGCCGTATATTCCCCAGCCATTACCGACTTTGTCTTCATGGTTGAAAAAACGAGCCAAATGTTCATAACAGGTCCTAAAGTCATTGAAACGGTTACAGGCGAAAAGATTTCATCCGAAGGATTGGGCGGAGCGGCTGTACATAATACCATAAGCGGTAATGCCCATTTCAAAGGAGCATCTGAGGAGCAAGTTTTGGCAGACGTTAGACGTCTCTTGAGCTATCTTCCACAAAATAATGAAGAGAAGCCGCCGGTTTTGGAAGCGGATGAGGGAGATGACTACCGGCCGGACTTAACGGATGTAGTCCCTTATGAAGGGATCCGGCCATATGATGTTCGGAAAGTATTGGAGCAGGTTGTCGATGAGGATTCCTTTATGGAAGTGCAAGAGGGCTTTGCGAAAAACATAGTGGTCGGCTTGGCGCGGATCAAAGGGAAATCAGTGGGGCTTGTCTGTAACCAGCCAAAGGTATTGGCAGGGGGGCTTGATATAGATTCATCAGATAAAGCTGCCCGTTTTATTCGTTTTTGTGACTCGTTTAACATTCCGCTTATTACGTTTGAAGACGTTTCAGGGTTTTTCCCCGGCGTTAAACAAGAACATGGCGGAATCATTCGCCACGGTGCAAAGCTGCTATATGCTTATTCGGAAGCAACAGTACCTAAATTGACGATCATTCTGCGAAAAGCATACGGAGGAGCTTATGTGGCTCTTAATAGTAAATCCATCGGTGCGGATCTTACGTTTGCATGGCCGAATGCTGAAATCGCTGTAATGGGTTCTGCTGGAGCGGCAAATATCATTTTTGCGCGTGAAATTCAAAATAGCCAGGATCCGGAAGCGACACGAGCAGCTAAAATTGAAGAATACCGTGAGAAGTTCGCCAATCCATATGTCGCCGCAAGTCTTGGGATGGTGGATGATGTTATCGATCCCCGTGAAACCAGGATTAAGATCATTCAATCTCTTGATATGCTACGCAACAAAAAAGAAACTCGACCATGGAAAAAACACGGTAATATCCCGTTGTGATCAATCTTTACAAGGAGCCCTAACGATCTGTTTTGGGCTCTTTTCCATACGGGGGAAGATATCATTTTGAAATAAGTCATCATTCACTTTTTAAAACGGTCTTAGGACCAGCATGCCACATTATTTGCCGGGGCGCCGCTTTTAGAAGTATAATTGAAGAGGAAAACTTTTTTGGAGGTTTTATTTTATGATTAATGAAGAACGTTTAGTTAATGAATTTATGGAATTGGTGCAGATCGATTCCGAAACGAAAAATGAAGCAGCCATCGCCAAAGTGCTGAAAGAAAAATTCGGGGCACTTGGTGTAGAAGTTTTTGAAGATGATACAACAGCAGTCACCGGTCATGGTGCAGGGAATTTAGTATGTACTTTAAAAGGAACGAAAGAAGGCGTAGATACCATTTATTTCACCTCCCATATGGATACGGTTGTACCGGGGAATGGAATCAAGCCTTCCATCAAAGATGGATACATAGTGTCAGACGGAACGACCATATTAGGGGCGGATGACAAAGCTGGATTGGCGGTCATGTTAGAAACGCTTAAAGTGTTGAAAGAACAGAATATCGAACATGGTACAATTGAATTCATCATTACAGTCGGTGAAGAATCTGGCTTGGTAGGGGCAAAGGCATTGGATCGCTCCCTTGTAACGGCTAAATTCGGTTTTGCACTTGATAGTGATGGAAAAGTGGGCAATGTGGTTGTTGCTGCACCTACTCAGGCGAAAGTGTCCGCAACCATTTTAGGCAAGACTGCTCACGCTGGTGTCGCTCCAGAGAAAGGCGTTTCGGCCATTACGATCGCAGCCAAAGCAATCTCTAGAATGCCATTAGGCAGAATCGACGAAGAAACGACAGCCAATATCGGACGTTTCCAGGGGGGACAGCAAACCAATATTGTTTGTGACCATGTTGAAATCCTTGCAGAAGCAAGATCCTTGATCCCTGAAAAAATGGAAATACAGGTAGCGAAAATGAAAGAGGCTTTCGAGACTGCAGCCATTGAAATGGGCGGACGTGCTGAAGTTGAAGTTACCGTCATGTATCCTGGTTTTAAATATGGTGCTGGTGACCATGTTGTCGAAATCGCAAGAAAGGCAGCAGAGAAAATCGGCCGTCCATGCGAGCTGGTTAAAAGCGGCGGTGGAAGCGATGCAAATGTCATTGCAGGCTTTGGCATCCCTACTGTCAATCTCGCAGTGGGCTATGAAGATATCCATACTACGAATGAAAGAATTCCAGTTGAGGAATTAACGAAGCTAGCTGAAATGGTCATCACTATCATCAAAGAAGTTTCAGGGGAATAATCACCCATAATAGGTCAAGATGTTCAAAGTATTGAAGGATATATGTACAGTCATCAATGATATGATGGCTGTTTTTCTTGGAGTGGAAGCATCTTTCAGCGTGGTTACCAAAGATAAATAGGGATACTTTAATAGAAATGTTTTTTATTTTTACAAGGATGTGACGGTCAAACATGAAGGACATGTATCCCAAAAATGGCAGGGTCATTCTCCATGTAGACATGAATAGTTTCTATGCTTCAGTGGAAATGTCATATGATGTTTCATTGAAAGGCAAACCGCTTGCCATTGCAGGCAATGTTGAAGAGAGAAGGGGCATAATCGTCACCTGCAGCTATGAGGCGAGGAAGTTCGGGGTTAAAACGACCATGCCGATTTGGCAGGCGAAAAAATTATGTCCGCAATTAGTCATTCAGAAACCGAATTTCGAGCGCTATCGAAAGGCATCACTGGCTATTTTCGATGTTTTGAGGCAATATACAGGGATGGTTGAACCGGTTTCGATTGATGAGGGGTATCTGGATATCAGTGAATGCGCCGAATTGGGTTCGCCTTTAGATATAGCCAATAGCATTCAGGAAAGAATTTTTAATACGATGGATCTCCCTTGCAGTATCGGGATTGCCCCTAATAAATTTTTGGCCAAAACGGCTTCTGATATGAAGAAACCTATGGGGATCACCGTATTAAGGAAACGGGACATTCCGGAAAAGCTCTGGCCTTTACAAGTGGGCGAAATGCATGGCATCGGGGATAAGACATCGGAAAAGCTTCAAACTATCGGGATCATGACGATCAGGGACCTTGCACACGCCAATGATAGTCAACTTAAACAGCTTCTTGGGATCAATGGCATCCGTTTGAAAGATAGGGCTAATGGAATTGACCCAAGGGTAGTGGATCCCGAAGCGATTTTTGAGCATAAGAGCATCGGGAACTCGACAACTCTTCCGCATGACTCCGCCAATCAAAAAGAATTGATCGGTGTATTGGAAAAGCTTTCCGGGAAAGTTGCCGTCCGCTTGAGAAATAAACGCCTCCTTGGTCAAAAAATAGGTGTGACGATCCGTTACAAAGACCGCCGGACAATTACGAGAAGCAGGACTGTTCCAAATCCAGTTTTTGAAAAAAAGGATATTTTGGATGAAGCTATCGATCTCTTCATGAAAAATTGGAATGGGGAAGGAATCAGGCTTCTTGGTGTCACAGCCTATGATGTCATCGAAAAAGAGTCGGCCTTCAAGCAACTGGATATTTTCTCCTTTCAAGAGGATGCAGAAAAAGAACCTCTGTATGATGCGATGGAACACTTGCAAAATAAGTACGGAGAAAATATTATTAAAAAGGGATTACCCTTGAAAAAACGTTCAATAGGAACAGACACTAGCTTCAGCAAAGATTTCTTTGAGCAATCCAGGAGGAAAGATCCTTCTTTTGACAAAGAATAGCGTACAAGCTGTGTAAAGATAGAGAGAAGGGAAGATGAATCATGACAAAACAGCAGATTGGCGTTATCGGACTAGCCGTAATGGGCAAGAACCTTGCGTTTAATATTGAAAGCAGGGGATATTCAATTTCCGTATTTAATCGCTCAGGATCAAAAACGGACGAGATGATGAAGGAAGCGGAAGGCAAAAACGTAACAGCCGCTTATACGCTTGAAGAATTCGTCAATTCTTTGGAAACACCACGGAAAATTTTATTGATGGTTAAAGCCGGAGCGGCAACGGATGCAACAATCGAGCAATTAAAACCGTTGCTTGAAAAAGGTGATATCGTTATTGATGGAGGGAATACCTTCTTCAAGGACACTCAGCGCCGCAATGAGGAGTTAAGCAAGCTTGGCATCCATTTCATCGGTACAGGCGTGTCAGGTGGGGAAGAAGGAGCTCTAACAGGTCCTTCCATCATGCCTGGAGGTCAAAAAGAAGCATATGAACTTGTAGCACCGATTTTGAAGGATATTTCAGCTAAGGTCGATGGTGATGCTTGCTGCACGTATATCGGACCGGATGGGGCAGGTCATTATGTTAAAATGGTACATAATGGTATTGAATACGGGGACATGCAATTGATTTCCGAATCTTATTTCCTTCTGAAAAATCTCCTTGGACTATCTGCTGAAGAATTCCATGAAGTCTTTACTGAATGGAATGAAGGGGAACTTGATAGCTATTTAATTGAAATTACTGCTGATATTTTCAAAAAATATGATGAAGAAACCGGCAAGCCGATGGTCGATGTCATTTTAGATAAAGCTGGCCAAAAAGGTACAGGTAAATGGACAAGTCAAAGTGCGCTTGATCTTGGTGTTCCGCTTCCAATCATTACGGAATCCGTGTTTGCCCGATTTATTTCAGCAATCAAGGACGAGCGTGTCGAAGCGAGTAAAATCCTTCGTGGTCCAAAAACCGATTCATTTACAGGCGACAAAAAGGCTTTGATTGAAAGTATCCGAAAAGCACTTTATATGAGCAAAATCTGTTCATATGCACAAGGATTTGCACAAATGAAAGCAGCATCAGAAGAAAATGGCTGGAACTTGCAATATGGGGAAATCGCGATGATTTTCCGTGGCGGCTGTATCATTCGTGCACAATTCCTCCAAAAAATCAAGGAAGCGTACGATCGTGAAGCGAACTTGAACAATCTTCTTCTAGATCCTTACTTCCAAGGGATCGTCGAAAGCTATCAAGGAGCTTTACGTGAGGTAGTATCAACGGCTGTGATGAACGGAATCCCGGTTCCTTGCTTGTCATCGGCACTTGCCTATTTCGACAGCTATCGTACAGAAACGCTGCCAGCCAACCTGATTCAAGCTCAGCGTGACTATTTTGGAGCTCATACTTACCAACGCATTGATAAAGAAGGAACGTTCCATACCGAATGGATGGAAAAATAAAAAGTTCAAGCCCGGCTTAAAGGAGATCCCCTTTAAGCCGGCTTTTTTGTTTCATGTAAAAAGGGGGCGCTTGGCGCCCCCTTTTATTACTATCTCCGATGCTCTACAAGATCAATGACCCCTAATACAACATGTGCCAAACCGAAACCAAAAACCGTATTAGCTACCATTTTGTTTGAACCCCGGGTCTGCTTCATTGCATAACCCGCAGCTGTCACGGCTGTGCCCAACGCTGTTGGAATTAACCCTTCACGAATGTCCATCGTTTAATCCCTCCACATCGAAGTTAGCGGTACTGTCACTAAGCACCTTTTTTAGTGTATCCTCAGCAAAGGCTTACCATGCTTTTTAGATAAGGTAAAAATGGTAAAAATGAACTAGTTGTAAATAGTTCCAATTAATTTACCTATTTTAGGGAAATCGTAGTATGATGTATGACATTCATCCTTGCTTTTTTAGGTTTAAACACCTGTGGAAAAAGGAATATAAACATTGAAAGAGATGGGCGGGCCGTAGAATACAGTAGGCAGAAAGAGAGAGAAGGAGCGGAGGACTTTATGTTCATCATCTGGTGGGCTGTAGCCATTTTTTTATTTTTCATTGCCTTAGAATCCGGTGTTTCATTTTGGCTCAATTCAGAAAAAGGGGAAGAAATGTCCAAGTCCAAGCAAATGTTTCATATTATCCGGAATAAATTGCTGAGGAAGAGTGTTTCATGAAGAAGAAGGGATGCAGATTCAAATCTGCATCCCTTTTTCATTTCAATCATTATTTTCGTTTTTCTTGACTTGCCACCAAATATGTCCATCTTCCGCCAGAAGTTCATCGGATGCAAGTGGACCTGTTGATCCCGCTTCATAGTTAGGGAAAGACTCTTCTTTAGTATTTTCCCATGCATTGGAAATGGTATCGACGAACTTCCATGAGAGGGCAACCTCGTCCCAGTGCGTAAAGTTTGTAGCATCCCCGCGCATGCTGTCAAACAATAGCTTTTCATATGCCTCGGGAGAATTGATGTGTTCGATCCCTTTGTTCGAGACGGTCAGCTTCATTGGCTTTGTATTGGATGTCGTCCCGGATTTTTTGACATTTAAGTACAATGTGATACCCTCGTCAGGCTGGATATTGATGACGAGAAGATTCGGATTCAGCGTTTCTTCCGTTTTATAATACAGATTCATTGGAATATCTTTGAATTGAACAACGATATTCGTTGATTTGACATCCATTCTCTTACCGGTACGGATATAAAAAGGAACACCGGCCCAACGGAAGTTATCAATCATCAATTTACCCGCAACATAGGTCTCTGTGTTGGATTCGGGATTTACATTATGTTCATTTCGGTAGGCCGGAAGCATTTGACCGTCTATCGTTCCTTCACCATACTGGCCACGAACGAAGTATTGGTTGACTTCGTCGACCTTCATTGGTCGAAGTGAACGCAATGCCCGTACTTTTTCGCTTCGAATCTCTTCAGTCGTCAAAGCGATCGGGGGTTCCATTGCAAGCAAGGCCACCATTTGCAGCAGGTGGTTTTGGACCATATCCCTTAGGGCACCGCTGGTTTCATAATAACGCCCGCGTTCTTCAACGCCGAGTGTTTCGCTTGAAGTAACCTGGATATTGGATATATATCTGTTATTCCATAGCGGCTCGAAAAGGGCATTGGAAAAACGGATGACCTCGATATTTTGTACCATTTCTTTACCTAAATAATGATCGATGCGGTAAATTTCATCTTCAGCGAATGCAGTCCGAATCTGCTCATTCAATTGTTGTGCTGTTTCAAAACTGTGTCCAAATGGCTTCTCGATGACCAGGCGTTTATATCCATCCGTGTCACTCAGGCCTTGAGCTTTAATCTGTTCGGCAATCGTTCCGAAAAACTCAGGTGCCATCGCCAAATAGAAGATCCTGTTTCCTTCTAATTGATATTGTCCGTCTAATTGTTCGGCAATGTCTTTTAATTGCAAATATGATTCCGAACTTGAGACGTCATGGGAGTGATAATGGAAATGGGAAATGAATTCATCTACCTTTTCTTCCGCATGTCCGAACGTAAGAATCGAGTCCTTGACACTTATTTGGAACTCCTCGTTCGTCAATGGCCTCCTTGCCACACCGACGACCGCGAACTTATTGATTTTCTCTTTTTGAAATAGTCGATATATGGAAGGAAACAATTTCCTTTTCGCTAAATCTCCGGTAGCACCAAAAATCATGATCAATGCTGTGGGTTTATTGTTTTCTGTCATGTTAAAACCTCAACTTTCCGTTAAATCTGTCTATAAAGTTGGAATTCCCGTATGTGTACCAATTTCTAATTTTACGTTTAGCTTTCCCTCAAAGCAATCAATTTGCGCATTTTTTCTCAGATTTCATTAAAAGTTTAATTTGGTTTCGGTTTTAATGGGTCATAAATGAAAGAGCACCTTGGTTATGCTATAGTTAAGGCATAAAGTATTTGCAACGGAGGTAGTATGAGTGGATTTCGTTTTATTGGGTACAGGCGCTGGCGTTCCGGCCAAAGCGCGGAATGTGACATCAATCGCCCTTCAATTATTGGAAGAACGAGGGACTATTTGGTTATTCGATTGTGGGGAAGCAACACAGCATCAAATATTAAAAACGGCGGTCAAACCGCGAAAGGTTGAAAAGATCTTCATCACCCATTTACATGGTGACCACATCTTCGGACTGCCTGGTTTTTTAAGCAGCAGATCTTTTCAGGGCGGAGTGGATAAATTGACCGTATATGGTCCACAAGGCATAGATTCATTCATTAAGACGAGCTTACAGGTGAGTGGGACTCATTTAAAATATCCCTTGGAAATCATCGAAATAGAAGAAGGCACAGTGTTTGAGGACGAACAATTCACAGTGACTGCCAAGTCGCTTGATCATGGCATTTACAGCATCGGTTATCGGATTGTGGAAAAAGATCGTCCGGGTAGCCTGCTGGTCGACCGGCTGCGTTCCGAAGGTGTGAAGCCGGGGCCTCTTTTTAAAGCATTGAAAAATGGACAAACAGTCTGTCTCGATGATGGCCGTGTCATAAATGGGAAGGACTATATCAGTACTCCAAAAAAAGGCCGGATCATCACGATTCTTGGTGATACAAGAATGTGTAGCAATACGCTCATTCTTGCTGAATCGGCGGATTACCTTGTTCATGAAGCTACATTTTCAGCGGAAGAAGCTGAAATGGCATCAGCCTATTATCATTCGACCACCGTTCAGGCTGCAGAAACGGCCTTGAAAGCGGGAGCTAAGCATCTAATCCTTACGCATATCAGCTCACGGTATACTCCAGAGGATGCTGAGAGGCTAAAAGAGGAAAGCAAAGCAATCTTTGCAAATACGATCATGGGTGAAGATCTGATGGCGATTAAAGTTCCTTTGTATTCAGAGGAATCGGACAGCTGAAATCAAAGCCAATGTTTGATATAATTAATCAATTGTTCATTGGATATTTAAAGGAGTGTAAATATGACTGACAAAAGTGACCTACATACTAAAGCGATGGATTTTCTGCTAAAAACAAGCCGGACTTTTTTCATTCCAATCAGTTATCTCCCAAAGGGATTGCAAGAGGGTATTGGAGCTGCATACCTTTGCATGCGCGCCATCGATGAGATCGAGGACCACCCAAGTCTTCCTGCAGATAGTAAGGTTTCTTTGTTACAGGCCCTTAGTGAGCTGCCGGATGCGGATTTCAAGGAAGAGAATCTACAAAAGTTATTTGAACCATATAAGGATGAACTGCCCGAGGTGACCCTGTTTCTTTCGGACTGGGTTGAATTTTGTCCACCCGGTGCAAAAGATAAAGTCTTGGAGTCAACAAAGGAAATGGCCGAAGGCATGGCAAAATGGGTTATTAAGGACTGGCAAATCCATAATGAAGAGGAACTCGATGATTACACTTATTATGTTGCAGGTTTAGTCGGGGTCATGCTGTCTGATATGTGGAACTGGTACGATGGAACCGAAACGGACCGTGAACTTGCCATCGCATTTGGCCGTGGACTCCAAACGGTCAATATCCTGCGTAACCGCGAGGAAGATGCAGAACGTGGTGTGAACTTTTATCCGGATGGCTGGGGTTTCGACGAGATGTTTGCCCATACGGAGCGTAATCTTGCATTAGCCGATGCGTACATTGAAGAGATTGAAACGAAGGACATCATCCAATTCTGTAAGATACCTTTGGAATTGGCAAAAGCTACATTGAAAGCCTTAAAAGAAGGTAAAGAAAAAATTGATCGGGCTACCGTTACCGAAATTGTCAGCCAGGTTGTCGAACATTGATTTTTCAAAAGCTGCTGTGAAAGTTACCATACCTTTCACAGCAGCTTTTTTCATGTTTTACATGCAGAACTCAAAAAATTCTAAAAAGTTAAAAAATATATTGGAATAATTGGGACTAAACGATTATAATTTAGGAAATAAAAGCGAAAAAAGCTGGCGTCGATAGAAAAACATTATTTTAAATAAGGAAAAAGCGGGGGGAAAATATGAAAAAGAAATTATATTCAACTGCAGCCATGACATTGGTCGCAGGTTTATTATTGGCTGGGTGTGGAAATGAAAAGGAAAAAGATGCGGCAAAGGATGAAAGCGGAAAGGATACCTTTAACATTGGGGTAACACAAATCGTTCAACATGATTCCTTGGATCAAGCATATGAAGGCTTCCAGGCGGCATTGAAGGATAGTGACATCAATGCTAAGTATGATCTTCAAATTGCTCAGGGTGACCAAAACAACAGCCAAACGATTGCCAATAACTTCGTTGGGGATAAAGTGGATCTGATATTTGCGAATTCGACTCCTAGTGCTCTAAGTGCTTTAAATGCGACCAAGGATATTCCGATCGTCTTTACATCGGTTACCGATCCTGTAGCGGGGGAGCTTGTCACTTCTCTGGAAAAACCAGGCGGAAATGTGACGGGTACGACGGATTCCCATCCTGAAGCCATTGCCAAGTCAATGAAATTTCTAGCGGAAGAGCTTGGCGCCAAAACGATTGGAACGGTTTATAACACAGGAGAGCAAAATTCAGTCGTCCAAATAAAGAATGTTAAGGCGGAAGCGAAAAAAGCTGGATTGAAAGTCGTGGAAGCGTCCGTCTCGACTTCAGCGGATGTTAAACAGGCAACGGAATCATTAATCGGAAAAGCGGATGCTTTCTATATCATTACTGATAATACAGTTGTCTCTGCACTGGAATCGGTCATTTCCGTGGCAAATGATCAAGATATCCCCTTATTTGTCGGCGAGCTTGATTCCGTGAATGCTGGCGGTTTTGCAGCATATGGCTTCAGTTACTATGATATTGGTTATGAAGCGGGGCAAAAAGCGGTTGAAATCCTGAAGGATGGTAAAAAGCCTGGAGATATTCCGGTTCAATATCCACAAAAACTGAAATTGGTCATCAATGAAAAAGCAGCAAAAGATATGGGTGTTGAAATAAAAGAAGAATGGAAAGCAGATGCTGAGTTTGTAAAATAAACTCTGCTTTTGTTCGGGGAAGGAAGAAAAAAATGTTCTCAGCCTTATTCAACTCTTTTGAGTCGGGAATGATTTATGCAATCATGGCACTTGGTGTCTATTTAACATTCAGGATTCTCGATTTCCCGGATATGACTGTGGAAGGCAGTTTTGTGACAGGGGCCTCTGTTGCCGCGATTATGATCGTTAACGGTTACTCGCCGATCGTAGCCACGTTGTGTGCCATGGTGGCAGGGTTCATCGCTGGGACGATAACGGGGTTCCTTCATACAAAAGGGAAAATCAATCCTCTCTTGGCAGGTATCTTAATGATGATTGCGCTCTATTCGATCAATTTGCGGATCATGGGTGCATCCAACATTCCGTTGCTTTCCCAAACAACCATTATCACGAATATCCAGGATGTCTGGGCTGGCACTGGGCTGGACAATTTGTTGAATGGTCTTTTATCATTCGTGGGTCTCGGTGACAGCCTGCCAAAAACGTGGGCCATATTAATCGTTATGCTGGTTGTGGCTGTAGTCATCCAAGCGGGAATGTCAGCGTTTTTAAAAACGGAAATTGGTCTTGCCTTACGGGCGACTGGTGATAATGAAGCAATGGTCAAGAGTTTTTCCGCCCATACTGGCAACATGAAGATCTTAGGACTTGCAATCGGAAATGCACTTGTGGCTTTTTCGGGATCCCTGGTTGCCCAATATAACGGTTTTAGCGATATAGGCATGGGGATTGGAATCATTGTCATCGGATTGGCATCCGTCATAATCGGTGAAGCTCTATTCGGGGCAAAAACGATTGCACGTGCTACGCTGGCTGTCATTGGAGGGGCGATCATTTACCGGATCGTCGTAACCTTGGCACTTCGCGTTGAATTCCTTGAAACGGGAGATGTTAAATTAATTACGGCACTTATTGTGGTCGGGGCACTTGTCATTCCAAAAATTTCCGATAAACAAAAGGAAAAAACCCGGAAGAAAAGGCGGCTTAAAGAAATACAGATGCGTCATGATGGCACTTTACCGAAAGGGAGGGAAGAATATGCTTCGGTTAAATCAGATTTATAAAGTGTTCAATGAGGGAACACCAGATGAAAAGCTAGCCCTTGGAAATCTGGAACTGCAGATGACAAAAGGTGAATTTGTAACAGTCATCGGTAGTAATGGAGCAGGTAAATCGACTTTGATGAATATGATTTCCGGTAAGATTCTCCCTGATGCCGGTGAAGTCATCATCGATGGTGAAAACGTATCGGCCATTGAAGAACATGCCCGTGCAAAAATGATTGGACGCGTTTTTCAGGATCCCATGCTGGGTACGGCACCGCATATGACGATTGAAGAAAATATGGCAATTGCTTATGGCAGAACCAATAGAAGAGGTTTTGGCTTTGGGGTGACAAAAAAACGGAAAGAACTTTTTAAAGAATGTTTGGGCACCCTTCATTTAGGCTTGGAAAACCGGATGACTGCAAAAGTGGGATTATTGTCAGGAGGGGAGCGTCAGGCACTATCATTGCTGATGGCGACCTTCACCGATCCTAAAATCCTGCTTCTTGATGAACATACTGCAGCGCTTGATCCTTCGCGGGCAGAACTTGTTACAAACCTGACAAAGGAAATCGTCGAAAAGAACCAATTAACGACGTTGATGGTGACTCATAATATGCAGCAGGCAATCGATCTTGGAAATTCCCTGATCATGATGGATAAGGGACAGATCATTTTTGAAGCCAGAGGCGCTGCAAAGCAGAAGTTAACCGTCGAAAAATTGCTTAACGAATTCCAACGCATCAAAGGCGAAAAAATGATCAATGACCGTGCAGTGTTGATTTAAAATGATGAAAAGGCCCGACCCAGGTGAGTTTAATCTTGGGTCAGGGCCTTTTTATTTTGGGGTAATTAATAAGATCGGGTCCTATTTTTGAAGAGATGCTTTGCCTAACAAAAATGGTTATTCGTGGGGTGCTCATGAAAGATCTTGATAATAGATGTCAATCGCTGTCGGCTGTGCTCCATGATGAACTATCGTTCTTTCTGTTTCCGAAAATCATTTTTATGAATGGCCTTTTCTTCGTCTTTTTAGTGGCAGCAGCCTCTTCAGCCGCGAGGAAATAATCAAAGTGCTGTCCCGTTGGTGTTTCTAACGCTTCGATACGGGCTTCAAGCTTTTTAACGAGTTTGTGCATTTCTTCCATTTCACTTCTGTGCTGTAAAAGCTGATAGGATACAACATCGTCCGCTTTTGTTTTCAGGCCATTTTCCAGCCTGATGACCCGTTCAAGCAGTTGATCATGTTCTTTATTCGGTTCGGAGTGTTTCTGGAGGGTTGCTTTTCTAATCTTTTTCTCTGAGATGCTGACCTTTTGGAGAATGATGCCCTCGTTAAGCTGATCTTGGATTTTTCTCAATAATGCAATGTCTTCATCCGAAAACTGGTAGTGGCCAAGCTGATTCCGTTCTACTTCCATGTTCAATTGGGTGACCCAGCGTTGAATCGTACTATGGGAAACATTCAGTAACCGGGCAACTGCACTTGTATTCATCGAGATTCCCCCTTTTGCTTGTTGAATTCGATAAGTATGGGGGAATTCCTTTACAGATGACAAAACATGTATTCATTCGGCAAAGAAAGTGGAATTCCTACGTAATTTGCATGAGGGGCAATCCAAGGTGGAATTCCCCGTTGAGCTGCTTTTTGCAAAGTGGTCTTTAAGAAGCATTTGCTATGGTGTGGGTGCTGGTCAATCAAGCTAAAAAGGGAAAAGTGATCCAGATGTCGAATTTACCCTTAAAACATGGAAAAGGAGGACTAGCATGAACAGGATC
Organism: Peribacillus sp. AS_2; assembly: GCF_026891895.1. Taxonomy (NCBI): domain Bacteria; kingdom Bacillati; phylum Bacillota; class Bacilli; order Caryophanales; family Bacillaceae; genus Peribacillus; species Peribacillus sp. AS_2. Next base: position 13,403 of record NZ_JAPTGA010000007.1, on the reverse strand, counting down.
AACATTATAACTTTAGGTGTCAGGGATATTACTCAATCATTAAGGTTTTACCGGGACGGGTTGGGATTCCGTACATTGATTAAAGAGGACGATCCCGCAATCGTTTTTTTTAATAATGCCGGTACGAAACTTGCTTTGTATCCTTTAGAGGAGCTAGCAAAAGACATTAATGAGATGGAACCGCCTAAGAAAAATGGTTTCCCGGGTCTTACACTCGCTTATAATGCTAAATCAATTGAAGAAGTGGATGAAGTGATCAACAGGGCTGAAAATGCTGGGGGAACAATCGAGAAATCACCTCAGCATGTTTTTTGGGGAGGATACAGCGGATATTTTTCAGATCCCGATGGTTACTATTGGGAGGTTGCGTATTCGAAGGACTGGAGTTTCGATGAAAATGATATGCTGATTATAAAGTAACGCTCACTTCAGAAGATTTTATAAGGCGTATGGATCATAAAAAGGGCTGTTGCCTGCCACTGCTGCAGGAGTGGCCAGGCAACAGCCGATCATCATCAGGGGGCTTACTGCGAAACTACATATTTGGCCAGTTCTTTACTTATTTGATTGCCCATTCGCTTCGATTGCTCTGTCGCTTCTTGTACACAGGCAATGAATGCATCTTCCACTTGGTGTGCTTGTAGTGCTTTCAGACCTGCTTCAGTCGTTCCGCCTGGTGAAGTTACTTCCTTTCTTAGTACGGCAGGCGTTTTAGGTGATTTCTGTAACATGTCGGCTGCGCCCATCAATGTCTGGAGAATCAATTGCTTAGCAGTTTCGGAATCGAGCCCTATTTTTTCCGCTGATTTTTCCAATGCCTCGACCAAGTAATAAATATAAGCAGGACCGCTGCCTGATAAGCCTGTTACCGCATCTAGCTGGGATTCTTCGACCACTGCCACCGTACCCACCGTTTCAAAAAGGGTAATCGCCGTTTGTAATTGCGAGTCTTCCGTATGACAGTTAGCCGCAAGGGCCGTTGCTGATTTTCCTACAGCTGCCGATGTATTAGGCATGGCACGGACGATCGAAAACCGCTTGTTGGCGATTCCTTCCAAGCTTGTTGTATGAACCCCGGCAACAACGGAAATGAACAGCATTTCTTCACGAATGTATTCTTTTATTGATTGCATCGTTTCTAAAATATCTTTCGGTTTCACCGCCAGTACGACAAGGTCCGCATCCTGTACTAATAACTGCAGTGATCGTGTTGCAGTTACACCATATTGGTCCTTTAAATAAACGAACCGATCATCATTTGATTTATTTGTTACAAAAATATTTTCTGGTTCAATTACCTGTTGGGTCACCAGCCCCGAAATGATTGCTTCTGCCATCGATCCAGCTCCGATAAACGCGATTTTTTTCATATTTCCCGCTCCTTTTTCTTTTGAATTTTCGGCCATTTTATGAAGGCTGTTTTCACATACTTTGTTGCTATTTACCAGGTAGTGAGTTGTGGTTGATTTCCCTTCAAGATGCTCGCTTTCCTTGGTGCGGGCGGTGAGCCCGCTGCTCCCGCAGGAGTCTCGCACTTCCGCTCCAATCAACCTTAAATAGTTTCGTTTTAAAAACAACAATCTTTACGAAAAGAGCCTTTATGAAAAACAAAAAGACCCCTCATCCAATAAAGGACGAAAGGTCTAGCTTCCGTGGTACCACCTTTGTTCAACTTTTCCATAATAAATACAGAAAAGCTGCACTTGATTCCTCTAACGCGGGAATTACGTCAGGTTTTCCTGAAGGCTCATAAGGTAGGTTCAATAATGAGGGGGCGATGAAGCCTTTCAGCACATTCCGAGCTTCACTCTCTTTACGCCATCATAAATTTACTTGGCCTTAATCAATGCCATGCCGTCTTTAATTACTTGTGATTATGAAGGATATATCAGTACTCTGTCAATGATAATATATGCATGGACGATAAAAAGTAGACATGAATTATGTGAAAATAATGACAGTGATTTAAAATACATGTAAAATGTTAATTATACATGATAGCTATACTTAGAATCCTGTTTAGCGTATAGAAAGATTTATATAAATATAATTTTCTAAGGTGGAAAAGATTATGGCGAATTGGAATGGAGATATTGCGAAAATTGCTTTGCCCACGCCGTTTGCAGTGGGTGATGTGAATGTTTATGTCGTTAAAGGGGATGCTTTAACATTAATCGATACTGGTGTGAAAACCAAACGTTCAAAGGAAGCCTTGACTAACGGTCTTGGGGATTTAGGTCTGAAACTGACTGATATCGAACAAATCATTTTAACCCATCATCATCCCGATCATGCTGGTGCACTCGATTTCTTTGAAAAGGATATCCCGGTTTATGGACACAAAAATAATCAGCGCTGGCTGACTATCAGTGATGAATTCCTTGAAACCCATAATCGTTTTTTTCTTGATTATGCCAAAAAGTTCGGAGTGGCAGAAGAGCTGAAAAATAAACTGATCCATAACCGCGACGAAATCCGTTTCCTTAGTGAACGGAAGCTGCATGGATATTTAGCTGAGGGGGATGAGCTTCCTGGTCTTCCAGGCTGGAAAGTGATCGAGACTCCAGGGCATGCGCAAAGCCATTTATCTTTTTACCGGGAAAGTGACGGGGTCATGATCGCTGGCGATCACTTGCTTGCCAAGATTTCACCTAACCCATTAATGGAACCACCTTTACTGCCTGGAGGCATGAGGCCTCGTCCGTTACTGCAATATAATGCATCACTTCAAAAATTATTGGATTTCCCCATATCCACTGTTTACTCAGGACATGGATCTGAAGTGGCAGGGGATGCAGTTGCAGACTTGATTCAATATAGATTCGATCGGCAGCATAACCGTGCCATGCAAGTGAAAAGCATGCTTCAAGATAAGCCTTTATCTGTCTTTGAAGTGTGTCAGCAGTTGTTTCCGAAAGTATACCTTCAGGAGGTGGGCCTGACACTTTCGGAAACGGTCGGTCAGCTGGACTATTTAGAAGAATTGGGTGAAGTCCAAACAGAAATCCAATCAGGGGTCATTCTGTATTCAATCGCTTAATGTTCGAAGGAGGCCGCTTTTTTTGAATAAGTTACAAGGTAAAGTTATTGTTATTACCGGTGCTTCCGGAGGGATTGGCAAGGAAGTTGCCATTCAAAGTGCAAAACAGGGAGGCCGTCTCGTCCTCTTGGCCAGAAGCATGGATAAATTACTGCTGCTAAAGAAGGAACTGATCACCCAATATGGGATTGATGCATATGCCTATAAGCTTGATGTTGCAGACACTGATCAGGTGACAAATGTTTTTAATGACATCCATGAGCAAATAGGTCAAGTGGATGTGTTGGTCAACAATGCTGGTTTCGGCACGTTTAAAGAAGCGCAGGATACGGAATTAAATGAAACGAAAGCAATGTTTGCTGTCAACGTCATTGGCTTAATGGCCTGCACAAAGCTGGTTCTGCCGTATATGAAGCAGAGAAAATCGGGGCATATCATCAATATCGCTTCACAGGCCGGTAAAATCGCCACTCCTAAATCAACATTGTACTCTTCTACCAAGTTCGCAGTTCTTGGCTATTCAAACGCACTTCGGCTCGAACTGATGGAAGATCATGTTTTTGTGACCACAGTCAATCCTGGCCCTATAGAAACGAATTTCTTTAACATTGCGGATGAATCAGGTACATACTTAAAGAACGTTGAAAAATTCATGCTTAAGCCTCGAGATGTCGCTGCTAAAATCGTAGCGGCGATGCTGACCAACAAGAGGGAAATCAATCTCCCTGGCTGGATGAATTTAGCTGGGAAATGGTATAACATGTTTCCGAAGATCACCGAAACTTTAGGAAAAAAAGCATTTTTTAAAAAGTAGGCTAGTCTTTCGATTCCAGATGAAAATTGGTCCAATAATAGGTAAAGGGGAATGTCGATGACATTCCCCTTTTGAATTAACCAAAGTTATCATTTGAATGGGTAACTATTTCATTGGGAATCCGTCTATTTCTATTAGGAGGGATTTTCATGAAGATGATTGTAAACCTTTATATATATTTATTTGTCGCCTTTATACTGGGCAGCTGTCAATCCCCCGATTGGAACATGGATGAATCCATTGATAAAGGGGAAGAAGGTTTCATTACGGATCTTGACGATAAGAGGATTTTGATTAAAGGGACGTACTATAAGGTGACCAATGATACATATATTCAAGATCAACATGGTAATGACCTTGATTATTCCGAACTGGAAATCGGGATGAAAGTGAAACCATGGTACCGGGGCGGGGTGAAGAAATCATTTCCTGGGAAAGCGGAAGCTGAATTGATTCTTGTTTTGACGGATGAAAACAGCTTAGCCGAACAAAGGGCGGTCATTGCTGCTCTCGATCATGTCAGCAAAGCGGAAAGTCAGCGATTCATGGTTCTCGAAGTCGTCCATTTACCCTCAGAGCATGTTTATAATATCGAAATGATGAATCGTTCCAACTTGGATTCTTCATTCATTGTGACTGTTGAGGATGTAACGGATGAAATATTATATATAAAATAAAACAACCGGACTGAATCACTTTGAATTCTGTCCGGTTGTTTGTCCTGGATTTTATAAAGTTTTCGCACCTAAATATTTTGGTTTCCAATAAGAATTATCCATATCCGTAATGGTTATTCCTTTAGAAGACGTGGCACTAATGAATTGGCCATTTCCGATATAGATCCCAACATGGGATACTCCTGTTCTTCCAGAAGAAGTATCAAAGAATACAAGATCACCTTTAGCTGGTGAAGATACTTTTAAACCTGTATTGGAATAGAGCAATGATGTTGTACGCGGTAAGGTAATTCCTTGAGATTTCTGGAATACGTAATAGACGAAGCCTGAGCAGTCAAATCCAGTTGGTGTTGTTCCGCCCCACTTGTAAGGTTTGCCTATTAAGGTTTTTGCATAGCTGATCAAGCTAGTATTATTGACATTATAAACACCAAGCGCATTAAATGTGCCTCGGCCGGCAATTCCATCAACAGTCAACCCTTTGGCTTTTTGGAATTTTTTTACTGCTGATACAGAATAGGTGCCGTAATATGTAGTCAGTGAACCTGAATATGTGAAATAACCTTTGGTTTTTAATAGTTGTTGTAGTTGTTTGACATCACTATGTGTCATTCCGGGTCTGAGGGTTTGGTCTCCAATATTGGCAAAGGCTTGCAGTGGGGTTAGCATCATGGCAGATGCAACAGCAGCTGAAGCGATCCATTTCTTCATAGTTTTCATTTCCTCTCTATCTATCTCTCTATTATTTCTTAACAATATTATCCTACAATACCATTATGACAAATAGACATAATTTTGGTTACAATTTCATTACAAAAAATGAGCATTAAGACTGGCTTCCGAATAGACGAAAGTCTGTTGAAAAGGGTGGAGGGATTTTAAAAAAACGAGCATATGGACCTACTTAAAATTATTCAAGCTACCAATTAATCTTTTTCAAAAAAAACAATCTGGATACTAAGTTTAAATTTGGTATTTTATCCATTTTTAGTATCTATTATATTTTTCAAGGAAATTACAATAAAAAGTAGAAATTTGTATGAAAACTTCCATTGAATAAGAACGTATATTCGGTTAAAGTTATGAATATAATAAAGCGAACATATATTCTTGTTAGGGTGAAGAAATGATGGATTATGGGACGATGCCGAAACAATCAATTATGTGTATCGATATGAAAAGTTTTTATGCAAGCTGTTCAGCGGTCATGCTTGGTCTGGACCCGCTTGATTGTTATTTGGCGGTGGTTGGTGATTTGAAGAGGACAGGGAGCATTGTGCTCGCGGCTTCTCCAAAGATGAAGAAGGAATTTGGCATCAAGACAGGTTCGCGGATGTTTGAGATCCCGAATGACCCGAGGATTGTCGTCGTTGAACCTAAAATGGCGACTTATTTAAGGGTTTCTACGGAAATCACCCGCTTGTTCAACCGTTATGTGCCAAAAGAAGCGATTCACGTATATAGTGTGGACGAAAGTTTTGTGAAAGTCGATGGTGCTGCTTCTTTATGGGGAGATGCCCGCATGATAGCTGAAAAGATAAAAGATGAAATTGAACGGGAATTACAGCTCCCCTGTGCCATTGGAATTGGACCGAATATGCTCATGGCAAAACTTTGCCTTGATTTGGAAGCCAAACATAAAGGGATTGCGGAATGGAAGTATGAGGATGTGCCAAGCAAACTTTGGCCGATTTCCCCGCTTCGTGAAATGTGGGGGATCGGCAGGCGCGTAGAAAAAACCCTTCATGGAATGGGTATATTTACGGTTGGGCAGCTTGCCAATTATGATCTTGAATTACTTGAAGCGAAGTTTGGAATTATGGGCAATCAGCTTTACCACCATGCCTGGGGAATAGATTTATCCGATATGGGGGCAGCGATCATCGAAGGGCAGGTCAGCTTCGGCAAAAGTCAAATCCTGCTGCGGGATTATAAGGATGAGCATGAGGTAAAGCAGGTCATGCTGGAAATTTGCGAAGAAGTTGGAAGAAGGGCACGCACCCATCGTAAGGCAGGAAGAACGGTGAGCCTAGGCATTGGTTACAGCAAGGATGAGTTTGGCGGAGGTTTCCATCGTTCGCGTTCGATTAACGAACCGACCAACATCACGATGGAGTTATATAAAGTTTGCCTGGAGCTTTTCCATGAGAACTATAAGCAAAAAACGGTTCGAAGCATAGAGGTCAGACTCTCGAATATTGTGGATGATAATGAAATGCAGCTGACTCTATTTGATGCTTCGCGCTGGAAGAAGCGAGAATTGAGTTACACGGTTGATCGAATCCGCCACAAATATGGAGCCAAATCGTTATTGCGTGCCGTTTCGTATACAGAAGCAGGTACAGCCGTATACCGAAGCAAGCTGCTTGGTGGGCATAAGGCGTAAGGCGTAAGGCTGACTTTGAAAGGAGGGAAAAGAAATGATTCGTGATCGCGGCCGTATCAAATGGACATCGATGATGTTGCCGGAACATGTGAAGATGCTCCGTGATTGGGCGGTGGAGGATGGCTATGAAACGAAGCGCATCCTGGATGAGCAGCAACTGGAAGAAATGAATGCGGTAATGGGGGAAGCGATGGAGGAAAGAAAGGATGTCACGATTGCTCATTATGAAGGAAACCGGTATCAGCTGTTAATCGGCAGGATCCATTATTATAATGAGCTCACCCAAAAGCTTCATATCGTTGACCGGTTTGAGCAGGCTCACTATATCAGGCTTTCCGATATAGCGGATGTAAGGATAATGGAATGATGAGCGGAAGGGCTGTTCCCCAAGGGACAGCCTTTTAAAACGGCATCGTGATGAAAGGTATCACGGAGGAGTATGAGAATCGGCATTTGTTAGCACCGTCAATGAAGAAAGTGATTTTCGTGTCGGCTGACGCTTGCAAAGGAGGCAGTTTCTTTAACAGAAACGTTTTTATCGTTTATAATGGGGGAATACAAAGTCATTGGGAGGCAGCAATCATGTATATTGAATGGACGGAAACAGCGGCTGGGAAAATAGCCGGTAAGGTACAGGGACAAGAAGGATATTTACAGTTGAAATATGATACTGATGGCTGCGGCTGCGTGGTAAGTGGTGTGACGGCGCTATGGTGGGTCAACGAACCTGAAGAAGGTACCGAAAAAGTGGAAACGAACGGAATTCCGCTATATGTTGAGAAATCAAAAATGATTTTTCTTGATGAAGTCATGAAAATAGACTTTGTTCCGGAAGCGAACAGCTTTCAATTAAAAAGTCCGAATCAAATCTTAAATCCGAGGATGAGCTTTTTTAATAAAATCTAACTAAAGCAAAAGAGGGGATCGTGGACACCCTCTCTTTTCTTCTCAGACAAGTTTTTTTAGAAACTGATCGATTTGATCTTCGTATTCTTTTGGATTTTCATTATAAGATTGAGCGTGGGCCCCTTTTTTAGCGATGTACAGCTGTTTTGGGCCCTCTTTTGCTGCATATAATTCCGCTGTCATGGAAGCGGGGATGAAACTGTCATTTTCACTATGGATGAACAGCACGGGTTTTCGGATATTTTTCATATAATCGATTGGGGACACTTCATTGGTCCAATATCCGTCACGGAGTTTGATGAACGTACGCCCGAGCGGAAATACGGTCCAAGAAGGAAATGGGACTTCATGCTTGAGCTTGTGTTTGATCTGATCCTCGAAGTTTGAAAATGGACAGTCGGCAATGTAAAAATCAGCACCATCTTCAAGCATTCCGGCATATAAAAGCAGGGTTACGGCCCCCATGGATTCTCCATGAATGCCAATATGAAGGTCGGGCCCTTTACGTCTTTTCAATTCATCGATTACGGCCTTCAGGTCGAATTTTTCATAATGTCCATAACTGCTCGTCTTGCCGCCGGAATCCCCATGCCGGCGGTGGTCATAAATGATCGCATTGAAGCCCCGCTTAAGAAAAATGTTCATGTACTTAATCGAATTGACTTTGTTCTCCGTCACACCATGAGAAATGACCACCCACTTTTTGGTGTCATGGGGTTCGATAAATAAGCATTTCAAGGAATATCCGGATGGTGACGATACCCAAATTTCCGATTTAGGCAGATTATCAAAATCCTCCGTGATCAGGCGTTTAGCCATGATTTCACGATTTTGGATAAAATCATCTTCCTTCTTTTTCATATACATGATCCGATTGGAAAAATAAAGGCCGACGCCGATGATATACGCTAGGATTCCAGCCAGTGTAAACCACCATTTCTTCATGAAAGGACCTCCTCGAATGATTTTCTTTATTTTACCATGAGGGAAATGGGAAAACACTGTTTGAAAACCATGATGAGGAAAACGGCAGTCGTGATATAATTATTTCATAAATGGCCAGGAGGTTTTAAGGATGAAAAAGAAACAGCCGCGAAAACAAACTCAAAGCAAAAACCAAGATAAAGATTCATCTTCATTGAAACTCGGTGATATGATCAATCAAGATATCATGTCCCAGCTTCGTCAAAAGCAAAAAGAACTTAATGAGGCTGAACAAGAGAAAAGGGAAGCGGAAGAAGAAAAAAAACGGGAAGAAAGAAAGCAGCGGGAGAAGAATAAATCATTCGAAGAACTATTGGGTGAAAGCAATCTGAACTGGAAGAACTATAAATAGAACAGGGAGCAGTTAAAATTTTAAAAGGGCTGGCTCCCTTTTTCTGTTCAGGAATTCCTTTATTTTATAAAGTATAACGATTATATTAAAGATAAGTTCGATATGCTTTCATATCGGATGGACTACTATTAGCTGGTGATGGGATGCAAAATAAAATAGAAAAAGTGCTGGAAGACCAATTATGTTTCCTGCTTTATGCAAGTTCGCGGGAAATGACGAAGAAATATAAACCGTTGCTTGATAAACTTGAAGTGACATATCCTCAATATCTTGTTCTGCTTCTATTATGGGAACAGGATACACTTACAGTAAAAAAACTTGGGGAGCTCCTTGCCCTTGACTCAGGAACGCTTACCCCCATGTTGAAACGAATGGAGCAGAATGGCTTGATTGTCCGTGAACGTTCCACTGAAGATGAACGGTCTGTCATGATTAAGCTGACGGAAAAGGGACTTGGTTTACAGGCAGAGGCCTGTTTCATTCCCGATCGCATTTCGGCAATGTCGGGTGAGGATAAGAAGGTGGTCGAGGATTTAAAAGCTTCACTGCTCCAACTATTGAAAACTTTACAGCAATTTTAGCAAAGAAAAGACGCTTGGGGTTCCCCAAGCGTCTTTTTGTCGGATTTAATCTACATCTATTTCAAAGGCGACGTCCACATTGCCGTTGATTGCTTTTGAATAAGGACACATTTGATGCGCTTTATGAACAAGGGTTTCGAATGTCTCCTTGTCGACCCCGGTTCCCTTCACAGCCAAAGTTATAGCCAAGCTGTACTGATGCATCTCACCCATCAATAGACTGACGCTTGCGGTGACTTTTGAATCGAAAGAAACGCGTTCAATTTTACCAACTGATTGCAAAGCACTATCAAAACATGCAGCATATCCAGCTGCAAAAAGCTGTTCCGGATTAGATGCTTCAGGCATCTGTTTAGCCCTTGGTGTTCCAGGCATCGCAATATCAACCGTGAAGTTGCCGTCAGCAGAAATTGCCGTTCCTTCTCTTCCGCCATCGACTGTTACAGACGTTGTAAATAATGTTTTTGTCATCTTTTTTTCTCCCTTATCTTTGTTATTTTTAATTGTGCACAACTGAATTGTACAACATTAATTTTAGGGTGTCCAATGATAAGTTTAAAACCGCTAAATGGGTTTTGGAAGGAATTAGAATGATCGGAAACTTGAAGTTGGTAAAGAAGGCGAAAAAAGGTGGAACGGAAAAAGGCTGACTATCCCGTTGGTTAAACGGAGATAGAGCAGCCTAAAGGTTTGTCAAGACATTTCTTTTTTAATTCCGGTGACTTTCATATTTGTTCACTTTGGTCAACCGCTTCAGGATATCCAACTCGGTTGTGGACAGTGAAGGGCTGTTGGCAGCTTGGCAGTTATCACGTAGCTGCTGTACTGAGCTTGCTCCTGGAACAACGGTAGCTACGCTTTGATGGGACAATACATATTGAAGTGCCGTTTCATTCAACTTCCTATCGGAAAGTTTGTCCTTTATTTGCGGAAGCAAATCTTTAAGTTCGTGATAGCTATAGTCAAGGTATCCATCCTCATTTGCCTTTTCAAGCATTTTTTCACTGAGCAGCCCTTTGGCAAGGGGCCCACGGGCGATCACGCTGATCTGTTTGTTGGCTAAAAGGGACAGCCACTCTTCTGGGCGGCGGTCGAGCAGATTAAACTGCATCATCACGGAATCAAGCTCAGACTTTTCAGTGAATTCCTTGATGACATTCGGACGAATCGAGGAAATTCCATAATATCGGATATAGCCTTCTTTTTTCAAATCTTCAAATGCTTCTACCGTTTCTTCGATATTGTCTGAAATGGTGCCGCCATGTAACTGATAAAGATCAATATAATCAGTCCTCAATCGCTTTAAGCTATCTTTTACTGCCGTTTTAATATGAGCGCCGGATGGATCCCAGCTCCAGGAATCTTTATTTTCATTCCAGCGGTTTCCGACCTTGGTGGCTATGTATACCTTATCGCGGACCGATTTTAAATTCTTTCCGACGATTTCTTCATTCATACCGAAATCATATAAATCGGCCGTATCAAAATAATTGATTCCTTCATCTAAAGCGGCCTGTATGATTTCGGATGCCTGATTTTCAACAGTCCCCAGTGACATGCATCCAAGCCCGATTTCAGAAACTAGCAAGTCAGAATTTCCTAGTCTGCGTTTTTTCATGTTATCCACTCCCTTTACATTCATTGTAAAGGAGAAATCCATTTCACTCAAAGAATTCACTTGATCCGTTTTAAAGGAGTGGGTGGCACCTGATCGTGAATGTCGGCAATCCAATCATTGACATAAACATATTGATTTTGTAATTGCTTTAGTTTTTGAATAATTTCCCAACTCTTTCCGGATAAAGTAACGCTTTTTTCCAATACGTAAACTTTCATTAAATCGCCCTCCATCTCTATTATGGTAAAATGTATGAGGAATCATGCTGCAATTAGAACAGAGGAGTGGTCACGATGAAAAAATTTGAAGAAAAAACGCTGTCTTCGGAAAAAATCTTCACAGGAAAAGTAATCAGCCTGCAAGTGGATGATGTAGAGCTTCCTGATGGGAAAACGGGTAAACGTGAAATAATCAAGCATCCGGGAGCGGTTGCCGTCATAGCTCTCACGTCAGAAAATAAAATCATCATGGTTGAACAGTACCGTAAAGCGCTGGAGAGAAGCTTGGTGGAAATTCCTGCAGGGAAGCTTGAAAAAGGCGAAGAACCGGTCCTGTCGGCTAAACGGGAGCTGGAAGAGGAGACAGGTTATGAATGTGAAAAAATGGAGCACATCATATCCTTCTATACATCCCCAGGTTTCGCCGATGAATTGGTCCACCTGTATGTGGCCCACAATTTGAAAAAGAAAGAAAATGCGGCACCGCTGGATGAAGATGAATTTGTCGAGATGCTTGAACTCACGCTGGAGGAAGCTCAAACTTATATGGATGAAGGGAAGATCCAGGATGCCAAAACGGCATATGCAGTTCAGTATTTGCAGTTGAAAAAGGCGATGACATCATAAATGAAAGAGTATTACGCTGACCTGCATATCCATATAGGCAGAACGAGAAGCGGAAGGGCCGTGAAAATAACAGGTGCTAAAACGTTAACCTTCAGCAATGTGCTGCAAGTGGCAAGTGAAAGGAAGGGCCTTGATCTAATCGGGATAATCGATTGTCATTCTCCTGAAATTATCGAAGAGATCGAAGCGGGGATTCTTGATGGCGAAATCACGGAAAAGACTGAAGGCGGACTTCAATACAAGAATACAACCATCATTCCGGGATCGGAGATTGAAATTTATGATCAAAATTGTAATGGGCCGATCCATGTCCTCGCCTATTTTCCCACTTTAAAAGCGATGAAGGAATTCTCCTCATGGATGAGCGGACATGTTAAAAATATCACCTTGAGCTCCCAAAGGATTTATTGTGATGGAAGAACGCTGCAAAAAACCGTGAAGTCACTGGGCGGCCTGTTTATCCCGGCACATGTTTTCACCCCATTTAAAAGCTTATATGGAAAAGGGGTGCGATCCAGTCTGACTGAAGTATTCGATCCGGAGCTAATTGATGCCATCGAGCTTGGTTTAAGTTCGGATACAGAAATGGTCAAGGATATCGAGGAGTTGGACTCCTATGTATTCGTAACAAATTCCGATGCGCATTCGCTTGGGAAAATCGCTCGTGAATATCAAAAAGTCCTGCTTGAAGAGCCAAGTTTCAATGAGCTGGCAAAAGCCCTTAAAGAAACGGGGAATCGCAAGGTGACCGTTAATTATGGATTGAACCCCTTATTGGGAAAGTATCATCAAACCGTATGTTCAGGGTGCTTACATCAGGTATTGAGGGATAGTGAACAATGTCCTGAGTGTGGTAATAAATCCATTATTAAAGGGGTATCGGCCAGGATTGAAGAACTCTCCGTTTCCGGGATGGACAGAAGAGACGGAAAGGAAAGGCCGCCGTATATCCATCAAGTGCCACTCGACTTCATCCCGGGACTCGGACCTAAATCCATGGAAAAACTGCTGGTGGCATTTGGAACAGAGATGAATATCCTTCATGAAGTTACGCTTGAACAGCTAATGGAAATCGTTCCTGAAAAATTGGCGGTCTACATCGATTCTGCCAGAAAAGGGACGCTTTCTTTTGAAGTGGGGGGCGGAGGAAAGTACGGAAAGGTCAAAAAGGAATTAACCTGAAAAAAGTCCTGACATGAA